>NZ_CP078069.1:2716232-3032465 GCF_019195435.1 Comamonas sp. NLF-1-9 | reverse complement strand
ATGCGCTGGGTGAGCGTGGCCAGGCGCCCGGCGGCGTCCATGGCCGCGATGTCGCCGCCCTGGTAGGCACGCGCCGCCACCCCGCGGGCCGCGCGCAGCCAGTCGCCCGACTCCTGGTTCATCGCCTGCAGGGCCTTGCGCGTTTCCACCAGCGTGGATGTCTGCGCCTGCATGGCTGAGACGTAGCGCTCCACACGTTCCATGATCGGGCGCATGTCCTCGAGCTCGGCGCGGAAGGACGCGCCCAGCGCCTTCACTCCAAGTTCGCTGTTGCCGCTGGTGAGCGCCTGGATGTTGCGCGAAAAGCTGCGCGAGCTGTCGGCCAATCCTTCAAAGGCCTTGGGTCGCCCGCCCAGCGCCTCGTCGAAGGCCTTGACCAGGCGCTGCGACTGCGTCAGCGCTTCACCGACGGCGGTCAACTGGCGCGCCGAGGTCTGCGCGCGCTGCACCAGCCAGCCGCCGAACAGCACCAGCGTGAGCACGCCTATGCCAAGCAGGGCCAGCAGGTGGCGCTGGTGGCTTGCCGCCGTGGCGCGGCCCAGCACCGGCAGCGCGATCTTGTCGTCCTCGCTCGCGGCAGCGTCGGGTGCCGCAGGCTCGCCGCCCTCGCCGTGGATGCTCTCGGCGCCGTCGGAGCGAAACGCCGTGGACAGGCCTTCGCCGTGCTGCGGGTCCACCCCGAGATCGACCCGGCTGGGCTGCGCCTCGGCTTGCGCGGGCGCCCGGCCCAGGAGTCTGTTCAGTGCATCAACCAAGGACATAGTGCTCCCCCAATCACGACGGTGCGCCCGCTCTCAAGCGCCAATATTCAAAAACGCCGCATCCTGCGCGAGCGTCTGCAAGTCGAGGATCTGCCAGTGTTCGCCGCGCGCATTGACCTGCACCGCCCGCAGGCATGGCAGGGCATCGGCTGCAGCCGGCTGCGTGGAAACGAAATCCTGGGCGCCGCGCAGGCCGGCAAAACGGTCGATCAGCAGCGCCGCGTTGACATCGAGCGCCGCCCCCAGGCTCACCAGCGCGCATTCGGACAGCGCCTGCTCCGAGCGCGCCTGCATCGGCGCGCCCAGCAGCATGGCCAGATCGATCACGCCGGCGAGCACGCCGCGCAAATTGGCCACGCCCAGAAACCAGGGGCGGGCGTGGGGCACGGGTTGCGTGCCCGACCAGGAGAAGATCTCGCCCGCCTGCGCCAGCGGCAGCAAGAGCCGCAAGTCGGCGCATTCGACGGCGAGCCACGAAGCCACGGCCACGTTCTCGGCGCTGGCCGCCTGCAGGCGGGCGAGCAGGCGCAGCTGAACGTCCTTGAGTGATTCGCGTTCTGCCATGGCAAAGCGTGCGTCGGGCTCAGTTCAGCGCGCTGATCTTCTCGCGCAGCTCGGCGGCGTCCACCGGCTTGGTGATGTAGCCGCGCGCCCCCTGGCGCATGCCCCAGACCCTGTCGGTTTCCTGGTTCTTGCTGGTGCACATGATGATGGGGATGTCCGAATACTTGGGGTCGTTGGTGAGCGCGCGGGTGAGCTGAAAGCCGTTCTTGCCCGGCATGACCACATCCATGAGGATCAGGTCGGGCTTGGCCGTCTCCAGCGCGCGGTAGGCCTCGTCGGCGTTTTCCGCGGTGGCCACTTCATACCCCTGCTTTTGCAGCAGATCGGACAGAAACACCAATTCGGTCTTGGAATCGTCCACGACCAGCACTTTCTTGATAGCCATTACTGAGCTCCTGGTTGCACACGGCCAAATTGCTGCACTGCCTGCAGCAACTGATCCTTGGTAAAGGGTTTGGTGAGGTAGTCCTGGCAGCCCACCATGCGCCCGCGCGCCTTGTCGAAGACGCCGTCCTTGGAGGACAGCATGACCACCGGGGTGTCGGCAAAACGCGGGTTGCGCTTGATGATGGCCACGGTCTGGTAGCCATCGAGCTTGGGCATGAGGATGTCGCAAAAAATGAGTTGAGGCTGGTAGTCGTTGACCTTGGAGAGGGCATCAAAGCCATCGTCGGCAAGCAAGACCTCGTGACCACCCTGTTTGAGGAATATTTCGGCGCTGCGCCGGATCGTGTTGCTGTCGTCTACCACGAGCACCTTGATCGTGGGACCGGTAGTCGCTGTCGCCAATTTGTCCCGCTCCTTTGGATATTGCTCTTGCACCTGTTCATGAAGACCATCGCGCAAGTGCAGCTTCAGCAAGCTTATAGGTGCTTTCTCCCAATTGCAACGATTCTACGTAATGTGTGCCCTGCAATTTCCGCAGCGCCTCATCGGTGCAACACGGGCCGCGTCGAGTCGGCTGCGCGCGCGCCGCGCCGGTGCAGCGAAAATGCGGGCCATGACACATGCCCAAGACCCCAACGACGTCCTCTTCGACCATGCCAGGGCCCTGATCCCGGGCGGCGTGAATTCGCCGGTGCGCGCCTTTCGCGCCGTCGGCGGCACGCCCGCCTTCATCGCACGCGCCCAGGGCGCCTACCTCTGGGATGCCGACGGGCGGCGCCTCATCGACTATGTCGGCTCCTGGGGGCCGATGATCCTGGGCCACGGCCACCCGGCGGTGCTCGAGGCGGTGCACCGCGCGGTCGACCAGGGCATGTCTTTTGGCGCGCCGACCGAGCGCGAAAGCGAGCTGGCCGAAGAGATCATCCGCCACATGCCCGCCATCGAGATGCTGCGCCTGGTGAGCTCTGGCACCGAAGCGGGCATGAGCGCCATCCGCCTGGCGCGCGGCGCCACCGGGCGCAGCAAGATCGTCAAGTTCAACGGCTGCTACCACGGCCATGCGGATGCGCTGCTGGTCAAGGCGGGCTCGGGCCTGGCCACCTTCGGCCATGCGACGAGCGCGGGCGTGCCCGACGTCGTGGTGCAAGACACCCTGGTGCTGGAATACAACGACGTCGCCCAGCTTGAGGAGGCCTTTGCGCTGCATGGCGCGCAGATCGCCTGCGTGATCATGGAGCCGATCGCGGGCAACATGAACTTCGTGCGCGCGAGCATCCCCTTCATGCGCGCGGCGCGCGAGCTGTGCACACGGCACGGCGCGCTGCTCATCATCGACGAGGTGATGACCGGCTTTCGCGTAGCGCTGGGCGGCGCGCAGAGCTTGTACGCCAGTGAGATCCCGGGCTTTGCGCCCGACCTCACCATGCTCGGCAAGGTGGTGGGCGGCGGCATGCCGCTGGCGGCCTTTGGCGGACGGCGCGAGGTGATGGAGCAGCTCGCGCCGCTGGGCCCGGTGTACCAGGCGGGCACGCTCTCGGGCAACCCGGTGGCCACGGCCTGTGGCCTGGCCACGCTGCGCGAGGTGGCCCAGCCCGGCTTTCACGAGCGCCTGGCAGGGCGCACGCGGGCCTTGATTGCCGGCCTGAGCGACGCCGCACAGGCCGAAGGCGTGGCGTTTTGCGGCGACAGCGAGGGCGGCATGATGGGCTACTTCCTGCTGCCCGAGCTGCCGGCGAATTACGTGCAGGTGCTCAAGAGCGACGGCGCGCGCTTCAACCGGCTGTTCCATGGCCTGCTCGATCGCGGCATCTACACCGCGCCCGCGCTCTACGAGGCGGGCTTCGTCAGCAGCGCGCACAGCGGCGCCGACATCGAAGAAACCGTGGCCGCCGCGCGCGCGGTGTTTCGCCAGCTCGCTTCAGCCTGAGCGCCCAAGCCAGGCGGCGCGCAGCCGCGGCCAGAGCACGTTCAGGCTCAGGCCGGCCATCACCAGCAGCATGGCCGCCGCCTTCCACGCCGGAAAAGGCTCGCCCAGCAGCGCGACCGAGCTGGCCATGCCGAAGACCGGCACCAGCAGCGCCAGCGGCGTGACCGTGGCCGCGTCGTAGCGCACCAGCAGCCAGGCCCACAGGCCATAGCCGAGCAGGGTATTGGCCATGGACTGCCACAGGATCGCGCCCCAGGCCAGCAGCGGCGCGTCGGCCATGGCCTGGCCGAGCACCGCCGGGCCGCCTTCCACCAGCAGCGAGAGTGCGACCAGCGGCGGCACCGAGAACGCACTGGTCCAGACCATGTAGGCCAGCATGTTCACCCGCCCCGCGCTGCGCCCGACCATGTTGCCCAGCGCCCAGCACAGACCCGAGCCCAGCACCATGACGATACCCAGCCAGGTGGTGCTGCCGTCGGTATGCAGGCCGATCACCGCAAAGCCGGACAGCGCCAGCAAGGCCGCAAGCAGCTGGAAGAGCCGCACCCGCTCGCCCTGCAGCAGCACCGCAAGGCCTACGGTGAACAGCACCTGCGCCTGCACCACGAGCGAGGCCAGGCCAGGCGAGATCTGCGACTGCATCGCCAGATACAGCAGGCTGAACTGCCCGCCGCCGATCAACAGGCCGTAGGCCGCCAGGTTGCGCCAGGGCAGCTGCGGGCGGCGAAAGAAGAAGATCGCCGGCACGGTGGCACTGGCAAACCGCAGCGCCGCCATCAGGATGGGCGGAAAAGAGCCCAGCGCCACCTTGATGACGACGAAGTTGCTGCCCCAGATGGCCACGACCAGCAGGCCCAGCAACAGATGGCCCAGGCCTATGACCTGGCGCCGGGCCGGCGCGGCGGGCAGCGCCTCAGTGGCGGAAATGGCGCACCCCGGTAAAGACCATGGCAACCCCGCGCTCATTGGCCGCGTCGATGACCTCCTGGTCGCGCATCGAGCCGCCAGGCTGGGCCACGCAGGTGGCGCCCGCGTCGACCACCACGTCCAGGCCATCGCGGAAGGGGAAGAAGGCGTCGCTTGCAACCACCGTGTCCTTGAGCGACAGGCCCGCCGCCTCGGCCTTGATGCTGGCGATGCGCGCGGAATCCAGGCGCGACATCTGCCCCGCGCCCACACCGCGGGTCTGCCCGCCCTTGCAGAACACGATGGCGTTGCTCTTGACGAACTTGGCCACCTTCCAGGCAAACATCAGGTCTTGCATCTGCTCTTGCGTGGGCTGGCGCTCGGTGACCACGCGCAGGTCGGCCAGTTGCAGCTCGTGCCTGTCGGCGGTCTGCAGCAGCAGGCCAGAGCCCACGCGCTTGGCGTCCATCAGATGGTGGCCCTGGCTCCAGGCGGCACTGGCGTCGCTGCCGGGCAGGGCAATCTTCACCAGGCGCACATTGGCCTTGGCCTGGAATACGGCGCGCGCCTCGGGCGTGAAATCGGGCGCCATCAACACCTCGACGAACTGCTTGGCGACCTGCTCGGCCGCAGCGCCATCCACCGGGCGGTTGAAGGCGATGATGCCGCCGAACGCACTGGTCGGATCGGTCTGGAAGGCCTTGGCATAGGCTTCGCGCGCGCTGGTGCCCACGGCCACGCCGCAGGGGTTGGCGTGCTTGACGATGACGCAGGCGGGCAGCTTGAAGCTCTTGACGCACTCCCAGGCGGCGTCGGCGTCGGCGATGTTGTTGTAGGACAGCTCCTTGCCCTGCAGTTGCTCGCCGGTGACGATGGAGCCGGGCGCCGGGCACCGGTCGCGGTACAGCGCCGCGCTCTGGTGGCTGTTTTCGCCGTAGCGCAGGTCTTGCACCTTGGTGAAGATGCCATTGCTCTGCCCGGGGAAGGTCTGGCGCCGCGGCACATAGGTGTCGCAGAGTTTTTCCGGCTCGAACTCGACCGAGGAGAGGTAGTCGCTGATCGCCCCCGCATACTGGGCAATGCGGTTGAACGCCGCCACCGCAAGCCGAAAGCGCAGCGCGTGCGACAGGCGGCCGTGCTTTTGCAGCTCGGCGAGCACCTCGGGGTATTGGGCGGCGTCGGTCACCACGCCCACGTCCTTCCAGTTCTTGGCCGCGCTCCTGACCATGGCCGGGCCGCCGATGTCGATGTTCTCGATCGCGTCGGCCAGGGTGCAGCCGGCCTTGGCCACCGTGGCCTCGAAGGGGTAGAGGTTGACCACCAGCAGGTCTATGGTGTCCACGCCGTGGTCCTTGAGCGCCGCCATGTGGGCCGGCAGCTCGCGCCGGGCCAGCAGGCCCGCGTGCACCTTGGGGTGCAGGGTCTTGACGCGGCCGTCGAGCATTTCGGGAAAGCCGGTGAGCTCGGCCACCTCGGTCACCGGCAAGTCCTCGGCCGCCAGCAGCTTGGCCGTGCCGCCGGTGGAAATCAGGCGCACGCCCTGGGCATGCAGCGCCCGGGCAAAGTCCACGATGCCGCTCTTGTCCGAGACGGATATCAATGCATTGGTCACTCTTGGGGCTCCAGATTTTCAAACAAAACAGGGCTCTAGCGCCCGCCACACAAGCGCGAGCAGCTATCAATTCAATAGCAAATCACAGCAGGCGATGGTCCACCAGCTTCTTGCGCAAGGTGTTGCGGTTCAGGCCCAGCCACTCGGCCGCGCGCGACTGGTTGTTGCCCGCGTGCTGCATCACCACCTCCAGCAGCGGCTTTTCCACCAGCCGCAGCAGCATCTCGTACAAATCCTCGGGCGACTCGCCGCCCAGGTCCTCGAAATAGCGCAGCAGGCTGTCGCGCACGCAGGCTTCGATGTTGGTGTTGGCCGGGCTCATGCGTGCACGCCCTCGGTGCTCGCGCGCTCGGCTGCAGCGCTTGCCTCGCCCACGCGCGGCAGGCGCTCCATCTGCTGCTCCAGTCGCTGGAAATAGTCGTTCACCGCGCGCCATTGCACGCGGCTTTCGTCGATCTGGTTGATGTGGCGGCGCAGCGCGTCGCCGCCCGGCAGCTCGTGCACATACCAGGCGATGTGCTTGCGCGCGCTGCGCACGCCGGTCGCTTCGCCGTACAGGCTGTAGTGGTCGTGCAGGTGCGCCAGCAGCAGGCGCCGCACCTCGGCTACCAGCGGCGGCGCGAGCTCTTCGCCGGTGTCCAGGAAGTGCGCCACCTCGCGAAAGATCCAGGGTCGCCCCTGGGCGGCGCGCCCGATCATCAGCGCGTCCGCCCCGGTGGCGGCAAGCACCGCGCGCGCCTTGCGCGGGCTGGTGATGTCGCCGTTGGCCACCACCGGTATGGCCACGGCCTGCTTGACCGCGGCGATGGTGGCGTACTCCGCCTCGCCCCGGTAGCCGAGCTCGCGCGTGCGCCCGTGCACCGTCAGCATCTGTATGCCCGCCCGCTCGAAGCGACGCGCCAGCGGCACCGCGTTCTTGTGCGCCTCGCTCCAGCCGGTGCGCATCTTGAGCGTCACGGGTACGCCGCGCGGCGCGCACACCGCCACCACCGCCTCGGCAATCGCCAGCGCCAGCGGCTCATCCTGCATCAGCGCCGAGCCCGCCCATTTGTTGCACACCTTCTTGGCCGGGCAGCCCATGTTGATGTCGATGAGCTGGGCACCGCGCTCGATGTTGTAGGCCGCGGCCTCGGCCATCATGGCCGCGTCGGTGCCGGCGATCTGCACCGCGATGGTACCGGGCTCGCCCTCGTGGTTGGCGCGCCGGCTGGTCTTGAGGCTGTCCCACAAGTCCTTGCGCGAGGTGACCATCTCGCTGACCGCGTGGCCCGCGCCGAGCTCGCGGCACAGGCGCCGAAAGGGCCGGTCGGTCACGCCCGCCATGGGCGCGGCGAACACGCGGTTGGGCAGGACGACGGAGCCGATGGAAAGCGAATTCATGGGGCGCATCATGGGGCGCAAAAGGCAAGCCTTGCGGCCTGCGAAACCGGTGATTGTAGTTGCCCGTTTTTTGGGCAGCGATGGAAATCGTTGCGTTTGCAAAAGTTTCCGGGACAAAAACAGGACATAATGACCCATCGTTGACCCTCGCTGATTCACATGGAAAACGCTCATCAACTGCTGCTAAGGCTGCGCGACCGATACAGCCAGGATGAACTGGCACAAGCATTCGGCGTAAGCGCCCGCACCATCCGTCGATGGGAGCTTGGTGAAACGCAACCACCGCCCTATCTGGCTGACGCCATCCGCCAGCGCCTGCTCCCGCTTGGCACGTCTGCCCCATCGTCGTCAGAGGCTTTCACCTTCATCGATTTGTTCGCAGGCATCGGCGGCATCCGAAGGGGATTCGAGGTGCACGGTGGTCGTTGCGTCTTCACCAGCGAGTGGAACACCTGGGCAACCAAGACCTACCTCGCAAACTATCCGCAATCGACCCATGCGTTCGCAGGCGACATCACCGCCGTGGACGCACAAGACATACCCGATCACGATGTCCTGCTGGCCGGGTTTCCATGTCAACCGTTCAGTATCGCGGGTGTCTCCAAGAAAAACGCTCTGGGCCGTGCGCACGGATTCGCGGACGAAACTCAAGGCACGCTGTTTTTCGACGTTGCCCGCATCATCGCCGCCAAGCGCCCGCGGGCCTTCCTGCTGGAGAACGTGAAGAACCTCGTCAGTCACGACAAAGGCAACACCTTCCGTGTGATCTGCAAAACATTGAAGGATCAGCTTGGCTATCACATTCATTGGAAGGTGGTGGACGGCCAGCACTTCGTGCCACAGCATCGCCAGCGCATCTTGATCGTGGGGTTTCGAGAGCCAACGGATTTCAGCTGGAATGACCTCTGCCTGCCATCGCCAGGCCCACTTCTGGCCAGCATCCTGCATCCGGAGGACGGTACCGAGGCACCGGAGCCGCCATATACCGAAGGCTACAGAGGAAAAGTCAACACCAAATACACCCTTACCGCCCATCTTTGGCAATACCTTCAGGACTACGCCGCCAAGCACAAGGCTGCCGGGAACGGCTTTGGATATGGCTTGGTCAATGGCGGCAGCGTTACGCGTACGCTATCCGCGAGATACTACAAAGACGGATCGGAAATCCTCGTCTCGCAAGGCAAAGCCAAACGTCCTCGACGGTTGACACCGCGTGAATGCGCCCGGTTGATGGGTTTTCCCGATTCGTTCCAGATACCGGTGAGTGACACCCAAGCGTACAAACAATTCGGCAACAGCGTCATCGTGCCAGTCATGACTGAAATGGCCCGGATCATTGCACCTCGTGTCATGGCAATGATCCGTGACGAGAGACAAGGCACACATCAGGCCTCGCTGCTGGAAGCTTGCGTCTGAAGCACAACAATGGTTGATGTCGTCAATACTGCTGTCCGCAGCCGAATGATGGCCGGTATTCGCGGCAAAGATACCCGTCCCGAGTTGCTTGTCCGCAGTTATCTGCACCGGGCGGGTTTGCGATTTCGTCTGCATGCAACCCTGCCTGGAAAACCTGATCTGATCTTTCCCAAGTACCGAGTGGCACTTTTCGTGCACGGTTGTTTCTGGCATCGACATGAGAATTGCCACTATGCAGCCGCCCCCAGCAGCAATGTACAGTTCTGGAACAAGAAATTTGCCGACAACATCAAGCGGGACCAACGCGTGCGCTGTCAGCTTGAAAGAACTGGATGGCGCGTCTTGGTCATATGGGAGTGCGAGATGAGCGAGTCGCGGCTGCAGACGCTCGCTGCATCCATCCGAAGCGCCAGTCGAGGAATCCATGAATCGCGAGAATGACACAACCCAATGGCTCTCGAAGATCTCTCTCAGTACCGTATTTGATCTTTTCAGGGCTCACGGCGCGAAGGAACTCCTGTACAAAATCTTGCCACAGAACGCAAACAGCAAAAATCAAGTCTATTTGGCCAGTGACCTTTCGCAGCTTGGAAAACTTCCGACAGGAGAGGTGCACGCTCACGAATCAGTTTCCGGGAAAAATGGCGGTGCCGAAGCTGTTTTCAGAGCTTCGCTCGAGTTCTACTGGCTGGATGAAACGGGCGGCGCATATCTGGCGCCTGAGGCCAAACTGATTGCCTATCCGCAATATCCAGAAGTACGATTTTCCGGTTTTTTGCGTGGATGCACGAAAGCACCTTCGAACCTCTGGACGAAGGAGCGCCGAGGAACGGAATCTGATCGAATTCTCATCTTTGGTGTCGGCAATGGTCAGAAACTTTTCGGGTTGACGTTGCCGCCAGAGGCGCCAGCAGCAAAGGAAATACGAGCGGGGGAACCGTACGATGAATACGGGCTTCTCCAGAAGCTCCCGTTTCCTGATCAGGGCCGCAGCAATGGTTTTCAGGAATTGATGCAGCGTCTCTGCACCATTCATCGACGCGGTTGGGTTGAATCCACCCGCCTAAACCGCGACGGAATCATGGTGCCATGCAACGCACCCAATTGTGGCGGAAACACTCTTGAATCGCTGTTGGGCATCAGGTCAAACGGATATGCATTGCCGGATTTTCAAGGCTGGGAAATCAAAGCCAGGAACGTGGGCAACGTCATGCAACCGGCGTCAACCACCGTGACGCTTTTCACGCCCGAGCCTGACTCCGGCTTCTACGTCACTGAGCCCTTTGCGGCATTCATGGCGCGGTACGGATATCCGGATCGCAACGGCCGCCCAGACAGATTGAATTTTGGCGGTCGCCATGTTGCAGACGGCTTGAAAAATCATTTGACTGGCCTCCGGATGATTCTGGATGGCTACAGTCCGGCTTCGGGTATGACCAATGCCAACGGCGCCTTACGACTCCTCGATGATGCCGATCGCGAAGCAATGGCGTGGTCGTTCGCAAAACTCATGGAGCACTGGAAGATAAAACACGCCCATGCTGCATTTGTTCCTTGCGAAGCACAGACTCAACCAGAACGCAAGTACCGCTATGGTGGGGACGTCCTGCTTGGCGAAGGTGCGGAATTCCGGCTGGTTCTGAAATCCATCGCGAGCGGCGCTCTTTTCTATGACCCCGGCATCAAGCTGGAGGGCGTTTCTACCAACCACCCGACACCAAAGAAACGAAGTCAGTTCCGGATCAGCAGCAAGAATCTCCCGGCTCTCTACAAAAGCAGTCGCATCGTCAACGTATGTTCCGAATCGGGATGTGAAAAGTAGCAATGGCGCTGGGGCAGCAACCTATACGGTATCGACGCATACATGTATTGCGGGCAGGAACATTTGCAGGGCGATCTCAACACCATCCCTGTATTCGAATGCCATGCAACCGTGGATGATCGATCTCGCCAACTGGCTGGCGCTGCCGCACAACGGCTTGGTCACGGTCTTCGTCGTCGCGCTGGTCTCGGCCACGCTGCTGCCGCTGGGCTCCGAGCCGGCGGTGTTCGCGCTGGTGCAGCTCAACCCGCAGCTGTTCTGGCCGGCCGTCCTGGTGGCCACGCTGGGCAACACCGCCGGCGGCGCGATCACCTGGTGGATGGGCCTGGGCGCACACCGCGCCGTGGACCATCTGCGCGGGCGGCGCACCGAGACGCGCGCGCTCGCCTGGCTCAAGCGCTTTGGCCCGCGCGCCTGCCTGATGAGCTGGCTGCCGGTGTTGGGCGACCCGCTGTGCGCCGTCGCGGGCTGGCTGCGCCTGCCCTTCTGGCCCTGCGTGCTGTACATGGCCGTGGGCAAATTCGCACGTTATCTGGTGATGACCGCGGCCTTGGTCCAGTTGTGGCCACAGGCCTTGCGCTGAAGCACGGCCGCACCGGGCCTGGCGCATAGGCATATAGCGGGGCGGCCTAATGCGCGCCTTTTATATGGTTCAAGCAAACTAATTGTTCGGTTTTGCGGGGCAATTCCCTAATCTGTCGTGCAAACAACAGATACCGAGGGACTTTCCCGATGCGCCTGCATTTCCTGCTTTCCCTGGTCGCCGCGCTGACCATGGCTGCCCCGGCGTTTGCCGCCGAGCTCACGCTGCTGAACGTCTCCTACGACCCGACGCGCGAGCTGTACCAGGCCTACAACAAGGCCTTCGCCCAATACTGGGAAGGCAAGACGGGCGAGCGCGTGACGGTGCGCCAGTCGCACGGCGGCTCGGCCAAGCAGGCCCGCTCGGTGATCGACGGGCTGCAGGCCGATGTGGTGACGCTGGGTCTGGCGCCCGACATCGACGCCATCGCCGCGCACGCCCTGACCCGCAAGGACTGGCAGCAGCAGCTTCCGCTGAACAGCGCGCCCTACACCTCGACCATCGTCTTCCTGGTGCGCCAGGGCAATCCCAAGGGCATCAAGGACTGGCCCGACCTGGTCCGCCCCGGCGTGCAAGTCGTCACGCCCAACCCCAAGACCTCGGCGGGCGCGCGCTGGAACTACCTGGCCGCCTGGGGCTACGCGCTGAAGCAGCCGGGCGGCAGCGTGGACAAGGCGCGCGACTTCGTCGGCACGCTCTACCGCAAGGTGCCGGTGCTCGACTCCGGTGCGCGCGGCTCGACCACTACCTTCGTCGAGCGCGGCATCGGCGACGTACTGCTCACCTGGGAGAACGAGGCCTTTCTGGCGATCCAGGAGCTCGGCCCGGGCAAGGTCGAGATCGTCGTGCCCTCGCTCAGCATCCTGGCCGAGCCGCCGGTCGCGGTGGTGGACAAGGTGGTCGACGCGCGGCGCACGCGCGCGCTGGCGCAGGCCTACCTGGACTACCTGTATTCCGAGGCGGGGCAGGAGATCGCGGCACGCAACTTCTACCGACCCACGCTCAAGTCCGTCGCCGATCGCCACGCTGAGCGCTTTCCCAAGCTGACGCTGTTCACCATCAAGGACGTGGCCGCCGACTGGGCCGATGCGCAAAAGACGCACTTCGCCGAAGGCGGCGTGTTCGACCAGATTTACCAGCCCAGCGGCAAGTAAGCGCGCGCAATAGAGCCCGATGTTCACGCAGACGCTTTCCCCGGAGGCACCCGCCGCGGCCCGCCACGTCCTGCCCGGTCGCAACCTGACCCTGGGCTTCACGCTGGCCTACCTGGGTCTGATCGTGCTGCTGCCGCTGTCGGCCGCCTTCCTGAAAACGGCGACGCTGCACTGGGACGATTTCTGGCGCATCGTCACCTCGCCCCGGGTGCTGGCGTCGCTGCGCCTGAGCTTCGGCGGCGCGCTGCTCGCGGCCATCGTGAACGCCGTGTTCGGCGGCATCGTCGCCTGGGTGCTGGTGCGCTACCGCTTTGCGGGCAGAAGGCTGATCGACGCCCTCGTGGACCTGCCGTTCGCGCTGCCTACCGCCGTGGCCGGGATCGCGCTGACCGCCTTGTATGCGCCCAATGGCTGGCTCGGCCGCCTGCTTGCACCGCTGGGCGTGCAAGTGGCCTTCAAGCCGCTGGGCGTGATCGTGGCGCTGGTCTTCATCGGCCTGCCCTTCGTGGTGCGTACCGTGCAGCCGGTGCTCGAAGACATGGCCGCCGACTACGAGGAGGCCGCCAGCAGCCTGGGCGCCTCGCGCGCGCAGGTGTTCCTGCGGGTGATTCTTCCTACCATCATGCCCGCGCTGCTCACCGGCTTCGCGCTGGCCTTCGCGCGCGCCTCGGGCGAGTACGGCTCGGTGATCTTCATCGCGGGCAACATGCCCATGGTGTCCGAGATCGCGCCGCTGCTGATCGTGACCCGGCTCGAACAGTACGACTACGCGGGCGCTACTGCCATCGCCGTGGTGATGCTGCTGATCTCCTTCACCCTGCTGCTGGCGATCAACCTGCTGCAGGCCTGGTCGCGCCGGCGCTCGCTGGGCGCAAACGCCTGAATCCGCCATGTCCACGATTGGTCTTGCCCTTGAGCCCGTGCGCGAGCGCGCCGCTGCCCTGCATCGCGCCCGCACCGAAGGACGCGGCGTGCGCCTGGCGCTGATGGGCGCGGCCTTCGTCTTCCTGCTGCTGTTCCTGTTCCTGCCGCTGGTTGCGGTGTTCCACGAGGCCTTGGCCAAGGGCTGGCAGGCCAGCCTTGCGGCGGTGACCGAGCCGGACGCGCTCGCGGCCATCCGGCTCACGCTCACCGCCACCGCCATCGCCGTGCCGCTGAACCTGGTGTTCGGCGTCTGCGCGGCCTGGGCCATCGCGCGCTTCGACTTCCGCGGCAAGAACCTGCTCATCACGCTGATCGACCTGCCGTTCTCGGTCTCGCCGGTGATCGCCGGCCTGATCTACGTTCTCTTGTTCGGCGCCCAGGGCTGGTTCGGCCCCTGGCTGCAGGCGCAAGGCATTCAGATCCTGTTCGCCGTGCCCGGCATCGTGCTGGCGACGGTATTCGTCACCGTGCCCTTCGTCGCGCGCGAGCTGATCCCGCTGATGCAGTCGCAAGGCCAGGAGGAGGAAGAAGCCGCCATCGTGCTCGGCGCCAGCGGCTGGCGCGTGTTCTGGCACGTGACGCTGCCCAACATCCGCTGGGGCCTGTTCTATGGCGTGATCCTGTGCAATGCGCGCGCCATGGGCGAGTTCGGCGCGGTGTCCGTGGTCTCGGGCCACATTCGCGGGCTGACCAACACCATGCCGCTGCACGTCGAGATTCTCTACAACGAATACAACTTCGCGGCCGCCTTCTCTGTGGCGTCGCTGCTGGCGCTCCTGGCACTGCTGACGCTGGCGCTCAAGACGCTGGCCGAGTGGCGCCTGCGCGCGCAAACCCCAACGGAGCCCACACCATGAGCATCGAAGTACGTCACATCCACAAGCAGTTCGGCGCGTTCACCGCGCTCGCCGACGTCTCGCTGGCCTTCCCCGACGGGCGCCTGACCGCGCTGCTCGGCCCGTCCGGCTGCGGCAAGACGACGCTGCTGCGCATCATCGCGGGGCTGGAGCACCCGGACCGGGGCCAGGTGCTGCTCGAGGGCGAAGACGCCGCGCACGCCAGCGTGCGCCAGCGGCAGGTCGGCTTCGTGTTCCAGCACTACGCGCTGTTCAAGCACATGACGGTGTTCGACAACGTCGCCTTCGGCCTGCGCGTCAAGCCCCGGCGCGAGCGCCCGAGCGAAGCGCGCATACGCGACAAGGTGATGGAGCTGCTGCAGCTGGTGCAGCTGGACTGGCTGGCCGACCGCCGCCCCGCGGCGCTCTCGGGCGGGCAGCGCCAGCGCATTGCCCTGGCGCGGGCGCTGGCGGTGCAGCCGCGCGTGCTGCTGCTCGACGAGCCCTTCGGCGCGCTGGACGCCAAGGTGCGCAAGGAGCTGCGCCGCTGGCTGCGCCGCCTGCACGACGAGTTGCAGGTGACCAGCATCTTCGTCACGCACGACCAGGAAGAAGCGCTGGAAGTGGCCGACGAAGTCGTCATCATGAACAAGGGCCGCGTGGAGCAGCGCGGCGCGCCGCAGGCGGTGTACGACGAACCGGCCACTGCCTTCGTCTGCGGCTTTCTGGGCCACATGAATCTGTTTCACGGGCGGGTGCAGGGCGGGCAGCTGCGCTCGGGCAGCATGCACTTTGCCCTGCCCGCGGGCCAGGGCAGCCCGGACGCCAGCGGCGTCGCCTACGTGCGCCCGCACGAGATCGAGATCGAGCCCTGCGAGCCGCAACGCCGCCCCAGGCACGAGCGCGAGCTGCGCGTGAGCCTGCACCGGGCGCAGGCGCTCGGGCCGCTGGCGCAGCTGGAGCTCACGCGCGAGGACACCCAGGAAATCATCGAAGTGGTGATGCCCAGCAAGGAGTTCGACCGCATCCGCGCGCGCGGCTGCCAGCATTTCATCGCGCGGCCCCAGCACGCAAGAGTGTTTTTGGGCTGAAACCCTTGCCCCGTCTGCGCGAACAGCTCCTTTTTTTCCATATTCATACGACTGCTTTGGTTATGAAAAATCAATTCTTCCCCTTTGCCGGCCCGCTTACTACAGTCGACAAGACGCCCGCCGCGCGCGGTGCAAAACGAATCAGCAGCAGAGGGTCCCGATGACACAGATTGCCGACGCCGTACTCGACGTCCTGCCCATTTCGCGCGAAAAAGCGCAAACCGCCGCCGATCTGGTGCAGGGTCTGGACCGGCCCGCTCTGGAATGGCTGGCCGGCTTCATGGCGGGGGCCGCTGCGCGCCTGCGCGCCGACGCACCGCAGGCCGCCACGCCGGTCGCGCTGGCCGCGGGCACGGCGGTGCAGCAGCAGCTGACCATCCTCTACGGCAGCCAGACCGGCAACGCCAAACGCGTGGCCGAGCGGCTTGCGGGCGAGGTCCAGGCTGCGGGCCTGCCGGTGCGCATCGTGCGCGCCGACGCCTACCGCACGGCGGAGCTGAAGAAGGAGCAATTCCTCTACATCGTCATCAGCACGCACAGCGAGGGCGACGCGGTCGAGCCGCCGGACGACTCGCGCGGCTTTCATGAATTCCTCACCGGCAAGCGTGCGCCGCAACTGCCGAATCTGTCTTTCGGCGTGCTGGCGCTGGGCGATTCCAGCTACGTCGATTTCTGCGGCATCGGTCGTCAGATCGACGAACGCCTGGCCGCCCTCGGTGCCAAGCGCGTACTCGAGCGCGCCGATGCCGACGTAGACGTGGACTACGTGGCCACGCCCTGGGCGGCCCAGGCGCTGCAGCAGGCCAAGGCGCTGCTGGGCCCCAGGCAAGCCGCGGCCAGCAACGCCGCCAGCGCCGAAGTCCTGCCGCTGCGCCCCGCGCACGCCTCCTGGTCGCGCGAGCGGCCCTACCTGGCCGAGGTGCTGGTGAACCAGCGCATCGTCGGCAGCGGCAGCCAAAAGGACGTGCGCCACATCGAGCTGTCCCTGGCCGGCAGCGGCCTGCACTACCAGCCCGGTGATGCGCTCGGCGTCTGGCCCACGCAGGCGCCCGAGCTGGTGCAGCGCGTGCTGGAGGTTCTGAAGCTGGCCGCAGACACCGCCGTCACGCACGGCGATGAGACCCTGCCACTGTCCGAATGGCTCGCACACCGGCGCGAGCTCACCGTGCTCACCCGCCCCTTCATTGCCGCACTGGCTGAACGCGGCAAGCACGCAGCGCTCACGGCCCTGCTGCAGCCCGAAGGCAGCGCCGAGCTGGCCAGGTTGCTCAACATCTCGCAGCTCATCGACGTGCTGCGCGCCTGGCCCACCCAGTGGAGCGCCGATGCCATCGTTGCCGCGCTCCGGCCGCTGGCGCCGCGCATGTATTCCATCGCCAGCAGCCAGGCGCTGGTGGATGAAGAGGTGCACCTGACGGTGGCCCTGGTGCAGTTCGAGAAGGAAGGAGAGGCCCGCTGGGGCGTGGGCAGCCGCTATTTGAGCGCTGCCGAGGAAGGCGCGCAGGTGCCGGTGTTCATCGAGGCCAACGAGCGCTTTCGCCTGCCCCAGGATCCGGCGCGCGACCTCATCATGGTGGGCCCCGGCACCGGCGTCGCGCCGTTTCGCGCCTTCGTGCAGCAACGCCAGGCCGACGGCGCCACGGGCCGCAACTGGCTGTTCTTCGGCAACCCGCACCGCCACAGCGACTTCCTCTACCAGACCGAATGGCTGCAGGCCGTGAAGGACGGCGCGCTCACGCATCTGGAAGTGGCCTTCTCGCGCGATCAGTCTGAAAAGGTCTACGTACAGCACCGCCTGATCGAGCACGGCGCCGAGGTCTGGCAGTGGCTGCAGGGCGGCGCGCACTTCTACGTCTGCGGCGACGCCGAGCGCATGGCCGGCGACGTGCAGCGGGCGCTGGCGCAGATTGCCGTGGCGCACGGCGGCAAAACGCCCGAAGACGCCGCCGACTGGGTCAAGACTCTGCTGGTCGAGGGCCGCTACGCCCGCGACGTTTACTGACTGAACTCCTGAGCTGCGTTGTGGGAGCGGCTTCGGCCGCGAACGACCGCACTCGCCACATTCGTTTTTTTGAACTTGCTCCGCGCAGGCGCGCCGCGCCTCTCGCGAGGACTCGCGCACTCTTTTCATGACCGATACGCTCACCATCACCAAGAACAAGAAGCTCTCTGCCCTCGAGCACATCAAGGCGCAAAGCCGCTTCCTGCGCGGCACCATAGACCTCGGTCTGCTGGACCGCACGACGGGATCGATCAGCGAGAGCGACACCAAGCTGCTGAAGTTCCACGGCAGCTACATGCAGGACAACCGCGACATCCGCGACGAGCGCCGCCGCCAGAAGCTCGAGCCCGACTACGGCTTCATGGTGCGCGTGCGCCTGCCCGGCGGCGTGCTCACACCCCGGCAATGGCTGGATCTGGACGCGCTCACCGCGCACTCCAAGGGCGGGCTGCGCATCACCACGCGCCAGACCTTCCAGTTCCACGAAATCAGAAAGGAAAGCCTGCGCGAGGTGATCGGCGGCATCAACGCCACCGGCCTCTCGACGCTGGCGGCCTGCGGCGACGACGTGCGCAACGTGATCTGCTCGGTCAATCCGCTTGTGCCCGTGCAACAGGCGCAGGCCTATGAATGGGCGCTCAAGCTCATGCACCACGTCAAGCCGCAGACCAGCGCCTACAAGGAGTTGTGGATAGACCAACTGGAGCGCGTGAGCGACGGCGCGCAGGACGAAGAGCCGCTGCTGGGCAAGACCTATCTGCCGCGCAAGTTCAAGTTCGGCATTGCCATCCCGCCCTACAACGACATCGACGTCTTTGCCCAGGACTTCGGCCTGATCGCCATCTTCGACGACAAGAACGAGTTGCAAGGCTTCAACCTCGCGCCCGGCGGCAGCATGGGGGCGACCGCGGGCGATGCCAAGACCTACGCTGCCCTGGGCGACCTGATCGGCTACGTGCCCAAGGAGCACCTGCTGGAGACCTGCTGGCACGCGATTGCCGTGCAGCGCGACTTCGGCGACCGCAGCGAGCGCAAGCACGCGCGCCTGAAATACACCATCGACGACCGCGGCCTGCAGTGGTACCACGACGAGCTGCAGTCGCGCCTGCCCTTCAAGATCGAACCGCCCCGGCCCTACCGCTTCGAGCACAACGGCGACCGCTTTGGCTGGGTCGAGGCGGGCAAGGGCTTGTGGAACCTGACGCTGCGCATCCCCAGCGGCCGATTGCTCGACCTGCCTGGCCACCCGCGCCAGAGCGGCATGCGCGCCATCGCGCGCATCCACCAGGGCGAGCTGCGCATGACTTGCGACCAGAACGTGATCGTCGCCCAGGTCGCCACCAGGGACAAGGCGAAGATCGACGCGCTGGTCAAGGAATACGGGCTGGACGACCATGTCGACGCCAGCGGCCTGAGCCTGAACGCGATCTCTTGCGTCGCGCTGCCCACCTGCGGCCTGGCAATGGCCGAATCCGAGCGCTACCTGCCGACCATCGTGCGCAAGATGGAAGCGCTGCTGGACAAGCACGGCCTGCGCGAGGAGCCCATCCACTTTCGCATGTCCGGCTGCCCCAATGGCTGCTCGCGCCCCTACATCGGCGAGATCGCCCTCGTGGGCCGCGCCATCGGCAAGTACGACCTGCGCCTGGGGGCCGACCACCTGGGTGAACGGCTGAACGCGCTGTACAAGGAAAACGTCGGCGAGGAGGTGATCCTGGCCGCGCTCGACGAGCTCTTTGCCCGCTTTGCCGCCGAGCGCGAGGCAGGCGAGCACTTTGGCGACTTCGTGGTGCGCGCCAAAGTGGTCGAGCCGCCCAGGCGCCGCCCCGTCATCCAGTATTGAGCGCCGGCGCCATGGAGCACTTTCCGCTGTTTCTGGATCTGCGCGGGCGCCGCGTGCTGGTGGTGGGCGCCGGCCTCGTCGCCGCGCGCAAGATCGCGCTGCTGCGCTCGGCCGGCGCGCGCGTCACCGTGGTAGCCAAAGCCGCACACCCCAGCGTGCAGGCGCAGGCCGAGCGTGGCGAGATCGATCTGCACCTCAGCACCTTCGAGCCGCGCTGGCTCAACGGCATGTGGCTGGTGATCGCCGCCACCGACGACGAGGCGCTGAACCACGCGGTAGCCGTTGCCGCCGCCGAGCGCCACCTGTGGTGCAACGTGGTCGACGACGCCGCACGCTCCAGCGCGCAGGTGCCCGCCATCGTGGACCGCGCCCCCATCACCATCGCCATCTCCTCGGGCGGCGCCGCCCCGGTGATTGCGCGGCGCCTGCGCGAGCGCATCGAAGCGCTGGTCGCGCCCTCGATTGGTGCACTCACGGCCCTCGCCCGGCGCCGGCGCGCCGCCATCCGCCGTACCCGCCCGCAGCTTGCCGCGCGTCGGCGCTTTTACCACTGGCTGCTCGATGGCCCGGTGCACGATGCGCTGCGCGCCGCGCAGCCCGAACGCGCTGAAGCTCTGCTCGCGCAAGCCCTGAACGAGGGCGAATCGCCGGTGCCAGGCAAGGTGCTGCTGGTCGGCGCCGGGCCGGGCGACCCGGGGCTTTTGACCCTGCGCGGCCTGCGCGCGCTCAACGAGGCCGACGTCATCCTGCACGACCGCCTGGTGAGCGACGAAGTCCTGCAACTGGCCCGGCGCGACGCCTTGCGCATCAGCGTGGGCAAGACCCCCGGCGAAGACCACGAAGCCACGCAGCGGCGCATCCACGCGCTGATGCTGGAGCACGCCCGCCAGGGCCTCACCGTGGTGCGGCTCAAGGGCGGCGACCCGCTGGTCTATGGGCGCGGCGGCGAAGAACTTCTGGCGCTGCGTGCACACGGCATCGCCTGCGAAGTGGTGCCCGGCATCACCGCGGCGCTCGCCTGCGGTGCCTATGCGGGCATCCCGCTCACGCACCGCGGCCTGGCCGACCGGCTCACGCTGGCCACTGCGCACCGCAGCGCCGATGCCGAAGCGGCCCGCACCGAAAGCGGCCACACACGGGTCTATTACATGGGCGTGGAGCGCCTGGGCACGCTGCGCGCCCAACTGCTGCGCGATCTGCCCGCAGACACCGCCTGCGCCATTGTGGAAAACGGCTCGCGCCCCGAACAGCGCACGCTGCACGCCACGCTGGCCACCGTGCTCGATGAGGCCCGCGCGCACGCCATCGCCTCGCCCGCGCTGCTCATCGTCGGCGAGGTCGCCGCGCTGGGGCAAGAGCTCGCGTGGTTTGGCCAGACCCTGACATCGCCAGCACGCGCTGGCGCGACCCGCGCGCCCGAAGACGGCGCGCTGCTCGCCGCATAGAAAGGACAGCTTCATGGCCAACACCTTGACCACAC
The DNA here is from genome assembly GCF_019195435.1 of Comamonas sp. NLF-1-9. NCBI lineage: Bacteria > Pseudomonadati > Pseudomonadota > Betaproteobacteria > Burkholderiales > Comamonadaceae > Comamonas > Comamonas sp. NLF-1-9. Next base: position 3,011,777 of record NZ_CP078069.1, on the reverse strand, counting down.
CCTTGGCGCAGCGCTGGAACGCCTTGCTTGCCCTGCTGCAAGGCATCGCCGAGGAACACCCGGACGCACTGCTCGCCTCCTCCATGGGCGTGGAAGACACGCTGCTGATTCACGCGCTGATGCAAGTGCCCACGCGCCTGGGCGTCTTCATGCTGGACACCGGCCGCCTGCACAAGGAAACGCTGGCCATGGTCGGCACCATCGAGCAGCGCTACGGCATCACCGTCCAAGTGCTGCACCCCGAGCCGGAGGCGGTGCGCAACTACGTGCAAACCCACGGCCTGAACGCCTTTTATGAGAGCGTGGAGCTGCGCAAGCTGTGCTGCGACATCCGCAAAGTGCAGCCGCTGCGCCGCGTGCTTGCGGGCCACAGCGCCTGGATCACCGGCCAGCGGCGCGAGCAGTCCAGCACGCGCGCCGAGCTGCCCGAAGCGCAGTGGGACGAAGCCTTCGGCCTGCACAAATACAACCCGCTGGCCAGTTGGCACACCGACGAAGTCTGGGCCGTGGTGCGCGCGCTGGACATTCCCTACAACCCGCTGCACGACCGGGGCTACGCCTCTATCGGTTGCGAATGCTGCACGCGCGCGATACGCCCCGGCGAAGACATCCGCGCCGGCCGCTGGTGGTGGGAGCAGAGAAACAACGCCGAATGCGGCCTGCACACCGCGGCCAACGCCGCCAGCCCTCTTGAACCCGCCGACCCGCCCCCCGCCGCCTGAAGCCATGACTGCCATCACCGCCCCCCAACGTACCCATCTGGATTGGCTGGAATCCGAGTCCATCCACATCCTGCGCGAGGTTGCCGCCGAGTGCGAGCGGCCGGTGCTGCTGTTTTCCGGCGGCAAGGATTCCTGCGTGCTGCTGCGCCTGGCGGAAAAAGCCTTTCGTCCGGCCAAATTCCCCTTCCCGCTGCTGCATGTGGACACCGGGCACAACTTCCCCGAAGTCATCGCCTTTCGTGACCAGCGCGCGCAGGAGCTGGGCGAACGGCTGATCGTGCGCAGCGTGCAAGACTCCATTGCCCGCGGCAGCGTGGTGCTGCGCCACGAAAACGACTCGCGCAACGCCGCCCAGGCCACGACGCTGCTCGAAGCCATCGCCGAGTTTGCCTTCGACGCCTGCATTGGCGGCGCGCGCCGCGATGAAGAAAAGGCCCGCGCCAAGGAGCGCATCTGCTCGTTTCGCGACGAATTCGGCCAGTGGGACCCGAAGAACCAGCGCCCCGAGCTCTGGAACCTCTACAACACCCGCGTACACCCGGGCGAAAACATCCGCGTCTTCCCCATCTCCAACTGGACCGAGCTCGACATCTGGCAGTACATCGCCCGCGAAGAGCTCGCCCTGCCCAGCATCTACTACAGCCACGTGCGCTCCGTCGTGCGCCGCAAGGGCTTGCTCGCCCCGGTCACGCCACTCACCCCGGCGCGCGAGGGCGAGGTAGTGGAAGAAGTGCGCGTGCGCTTTCGCACCGTGGGCGACGTGTCCTGCACCTGCCCGGTGCAGTCCGACGCCGCCACGCCCGCCGACATCATTGCCGAGACGGCAGTGACCACGATCACCGAACGCGGCGCCACACGCATGGACGACAAGCTCAACGAGGCGTCGATGGAACGGCGCAAGAAAATGGGGTACTTCTGATGAATGCCATCAATGATCTCTGGCCCGAAGCGCGCAACAAGGGCGTGCTGCGCCTGGTCACCGCCGGTTCTGTCGACGACGGCAAATCCACGCTGATCGGCCGCCTGCTGCTCGACAGCAAGGGCGTGTTCGCCGACCAGCTCAGCGCGATCTCGGGCTCGCGCTATTCGCGCGCGCCGGCCGATGCGCTCGATCTGGCGCTGCTCACCGACGGCCTCGAAGCCGAGCGCGAACAAGGCATCACGATCGACGTCGCCTACCGCTACTTCGCCACCCCGGCGCGCAAGTTCATCATCGCCGACGCCCCCGGACACGAGCAGTACACGCGCAACATGGTCACCGGCGCCTCCACGGCGGACGCCGCCGTCCTCCTGATCGACGCCGCGCGCGCCCAGGGCGGCGAGCTGCTGCCCCAGACCAAGCGCCACGCCACCCTGGCCCAACTGCTGGGCCTGCGCCACGTCGTCATCGCGATCAACAAGATGGATCAGGTGCAGTGGGACCCGGCGGTGTACCAGCGCATCCGCACGGCGGTCGAGCAGCTTGCCCAGCGGCTGGGCATGGACACGCCGCATTGCGTGCCGCTGTCGGCGCTGACGGGCGACAACGTGGTGCAGCCCAGCCCGCACATGCCCTGGTACGCGGGCCAGCCGCTGCTGGCGCTGCTGGAATCCCTGCCGCTGGACAGGGACGCCGCCGCAGAGCAAGGCAGCCGCCTCTTCGTGCAATGGGTGATACGCCACGAAGGCAGCACCACCCACGCCTTTCGCGGCTATGCCGGCCAGGTGCAAGGCGGCCCGCTGCGCGCAGGCGACGTGGTGACGGTGCTGCCCAGCGGCGAAACCGCCCAGGTGCAAGCCATCCAGCTGGGCGAGCAGGCGCTGCAGATCGCCGCCGCGGGCGACAGCGTCACCGTGGTGCTGGACCGCGAGATCGACGTCTCGCGCGGCGACCTGCTGGTAACGGGGGCCAACTCACCCCGGGTAGCACGCGAGTTCGAAGCCGACCTGTGCTGGCTGGACCGCCAGGCGCTCAACCCCGCGCGCTGGTACTGGCTCAAGCAAGGCGCGCGCCTCACCCAGGCGCGCATCACGGCGGTGACCAGCAAGCGCGACATCAGCGAACTGCGCACCGTGCCCCACGACGGGCCGCTCGCCAGCAACGACATCGGCCGCGTGCGTCTGCGCACGCGCGACGCGCTGGCGCTGGACGACTACGACAAACAGCAGAGCACCGGCGCCTTCATCCTGATCGACGACGCAAGCCACCAGACGGCGGCGGCGGGAATGGTGCGGCTGGCCAATTGAGGCCGTGACGGCAGGCCCGCGAGGTTGATGCGCATAAAATATGCGCATTCATCGTGATGGGAATGCCGCCATGCTCCGCTTCGACAACGCGCCCAAGAAATCCACCAACCTTTCGCTCAACAGCAAAGTGCTGGAAGCGGCGCGGGAGATGGGCATGAACCTCTCCCAAACGGTCGATGAACTTCTGGCCGCCGAAGTTCAGCGCCGCTATTGGGAACGCTGGAACAGCGCCAACCAGGAGGCCATCGCCGCCTACAACGCCCGCATCGACAGCGAGGGCCTGCCGCTGGCGCAGTACCGCAGCTTCTGAGCCATGGCGCGCTTTGACGTGTACCGGCATCCCGACGCAGCGCTGCGCGCCACCACGCCGTTTCTGCTGGACGTGCAAAACGAGTACATCAGCGGCTTGCAGACACGCGTCGTCATCCCTCTGCGCAGCGCGCGCCGCGTGCCGCTGCCGCTGCGCGACCTCAATCCTGCGCTGGAAGTCGAAGGCACCGCCGTCATCCTCGACGCGGCCGCTCTGGGCGCGCTGCCCCTGTCCGCCCTGAAAAAACCCGTGGCCAACCTGCGGGCACAGGCCGGGCTGATCGCCAATGCGCTGGACGCGCTGTTTGGCGGATATTGAACCGGGCAGCACCGCCCGGTGGCTGGATGCGGCCGTCTTGCAAAAGCGCGACGCCGTATGCACCCAAGTCCGAAGCGAGCGTCCGGCGCGCTGCAGAAGCCAGGCAAGACACCACTGCAACCTTGCTCCCGAGGCGCGAAGTTGATGGCTACTTGATCGGCATCTGTTTGCCGCTCGCGGCCTTGCCCGGCAGAGTCAGTATTTGATGGCGTGCCGCTCCTTGCGGAGCCTCTCCCGCGTCCAGCCAGACGAAACCGCCATTGCGCTTGAAGGCTGCGACTTCCACTCGCCCGTTGGCGACCCGTGCGCCACGTGCCTGGTAGCCAACCGGCAGCTTCGCGCTGCTTGCCTGGCTGACCAGTTGCGCCTGGCTTGCCTTGCGCAGACGGTACTCGGTGAGCTCGCGTTGCGCGCGCTTCACGAGCGCTTGCCGTTGCTCCCGGTCCAACCTTGTGTCGTTGAGTATCCCCGTGACCTTGCGAGCGATGGCCCGCTCCGCGGGGTCAGACGAGGTGGATTCGATGAATTGTGCTTTCGACATGTTGCAGTCCTTTGTACAGGTCAAGAAAGAACCGTGTCGTGCGATGCGAGCAGGCGCGCAAATGCCTTGCCTGTCGCCAGCAGTACGCGCCGCGCTTGCCCGGGCAGTCACGACTGCTTGCGGCAAATCACGGACGCACCACTGCCATCGCAGTGACGGTGATCAACTTCTTGGCCTGGACGGGTGCTACATGTCGATGGAATCCTTGCAAAATGGCTTCGTGAGGGGCATTGTCGCCCATTGCGCGTGAAGGCCGAGGTTGCGCCTGGCACTGACTCGGGGTTGCGCATGGTGACTGCCCTCGGCCTTCATGCGCTTTCGCAGGGGCTTGGGAATTCACGGCCAGAGCGCCATCGCCGGGCTTGATTCAACTGCCGTCCACCCTGTAGTGGCATTCTTCGGGAGCACGAATCGGAGCAAAGAAAACCCGCTTCCCTGTGACAGGAGCGGGTTTTGAGGTGTCGTGGGGCTTTGTAAACCCCTTGTTTGGTGGTGGTACCGGGACTTGAACCTGGGACATCAGCATTATGAATGCTGCGCTCTAACCAACTGAGCTATACCACCGAAGGCGCGCATTTTAGCCGAAAAGACGCCCCTTCCGGCAGTTGCGCGGGGCTGCTGCGCTTTCCTTGCAGCGCCTGCGCTTGCCCGGCCGCGGGCAGCGCGGGGCGCTCGCACTCAAGAGCCGTGGCGCTTGTCGCGCACGCTGACGCGGGACGTCCCCTCGTCGCGGAAGTCGAACGCGCCGATGGCCACCAGCAGCTTGCTCAGGGTGGCGTAGCCGTAGTTGCGCGGATCGAAACTGGCCTTGTTGCTGATCTGGGTGCCGACCGCGCTCACCTTGGCCCAGCCCGATTCGTCTTGCATCGCGTTCACCGCGTCGCGCAGCAGGTTCATCAGCGCGGTGTCCTGGCGCAGTTGCGCCGTGGGCACGCGCATGCGTTGCGCTGCGGGAACGGGGGCCGCAGCGGGGGTGGGCGTATCGGCATGGGCGCTCGAACGCGGGGGCCGGGCGGGCGCATTGGGGGCGGCCGCCGGCGCGCGCTCTGCGCCAGCAGGGGCGGCGTCCGCCTCGGCTTCTGCCGCCGCGTCGCGCAAGGCCTCCAGGTACAGGAAGCGGGAACAGGCGTTGACGAAGGGCTTGGGCGTCTGCGCCGCGCCAAAACCGAACACGGCGGCTCCCTTGGCGCGCAGGTGCATGACCAGCGGGGTGAAATCCGCGTCCGAGGACACGATGCCGAACGCGTCCGGGCGCTCGGTGTAGAGCAGCTCCATCGCGTCCACGGTCATCGCCATGTCGCTGGCGTTCTTCTGCCGCGAGTAGTCGAATTGCTGCATAGGCCGGATGGCAAACTCCAGCAGCCGCGCGCGCCAGCCCTCCAGGGCGTGCTTGGTCCAGTTGCCGTAGGCCCGCCGGATGTTGATGACACCAAGGGTGGAGAGCTCGGTGAGGATCTCGTCGATCAGCTCCGCCGGCGCATTGTCGGCGTCGATCAGCAAGGCGATGCGAAACGGGGCCGCGAGATCCTTGTCCATGATTCACCCCTGAATTGATAGCTGCAAGCGCTTGTCCAGCAAGCGCCAGAGCCGTATGTGACCGGTATTTTATTGGTGGGTGAACTTCGCCTGGCGCTTGTTCACGAAGGCGTCCATGCCTTCCTTCTGGTCTTGCGTTGCAAACAGCGAATGAAACAGGCGCCGCTCGAACATCACGCCGTCGCTCAGGCCGCCTTCAAAGGCGCGGTTGACCGATTCCTTGGCGGCCATGACGGCGATCTGCGAGAAGCCGCTGATGGTGATGGCGGCGGCAAGCGTCTCTTCCATCAGCTTGTCCAGCGCGACGACGCGGCTGACCAGCCCGGCGCGCTCGGCTTCCTGCGCGTCCATCATGCGGGCGGTGAGCGCCATGTCCATGGCCTTGGATTTGCCGACGGCGCGCGGCAGGCGCTGGGTGCCGCCGGCGCCGGGGATGACGCCGAGCTTGATTTCGGGCTGGCCGAATCTGGCGTTGTCCGCGGCGATGATGAAGTCGCACATCATGGCCAGCTCGCAGCCGCCGCCCAGGGCGTAGCCGCTCACGGCGGCGATGACGGGCTTGCGGATGGAGCGGATGGTCTCCCAGTTGCGCGTGATGTAGTCGCCCTTGTAGGCGTCGGCAAAGCTGTACTTGGCCATCATGGTGATGTCGGCGCCGGCGGCAAAGGCTTTTTCGCTGCCGGTGAGCACGATGCAGCCTATGGACTCGTCGGCGTCAAAGGCCTTGAGCGCCGCGCCCAGCTCGTCCATGAGCTGGTCGTTCAGCGCGTTGAGCGCCTTGGGGCGGTTGAGCTGGATGACGCCGACTTTCTCGGCTTCCACGCGGGTGAGAATGCATTCGTAGGCCATGGCTTGCTCCGGTGTTTGTGGGTTCAAACGCCTGAATATAGCGACTGGCGGCCGCGCGAAGCGGAGCCAGCGCTCAAGGCAGACCCAGCCACTGGTCGGCCAGCGCCGGCTCGGTGACGCTGAGCTGCACGCTGCTTGCGGGGCTGTCGGGCGCGGGCAGGCTCAGCGCCAGGCGCAGCAGGCGGGCGTCGCGCGCGACCAGCGCGGTGAGCTCGGGCTGCGCGCCGGCGTACAGCGCCAGGTCGTCGAGCTTTGCAAGCCGCCAGCCCTCGCCCGCGACCTCCACGCCCAGCCATTCGTCGCCGGCCATGAAGCCCGCGCGCTCTGCCGCGCTGCCGGCAAGCACCAGCTTGACCCGCACGCTGCCCGACTCCTGCACGCGCAGGCCCAGGCGCTGGGCCGGTTGGTCGGTGTCGCTCTTCATCTGCACGCCATGCGCGGCCAGCAGCTCGGCCAGCGGCAGCTCGCCCGTGCCGTGCACCCAGGCGTGCAGCTCGTCGCCCCAGTGCCGGCCGGAGCAGCGGCGCAGCTGCTGGCGCACGGCAGCTTCGGTGATCGGGCCGCCCTTGCTCGTGCGCCACAGCGCGCGCATGACGTCGTCCAGCGTGCAGCGGCCGCTGCTGCGCAGGGACAGGTCCAGGCACAGCGCAACGAGCGCGCCCTTGGTGTAGTAGCTGACCGTGGTGCCGGGGGTGTTTTCGTCCGGGCGGTAGTAGCGCACCCAGGCATCAAAGCTCGCCTGAGCCACGCTTTGCACCTGGCGCCCGGGGGTCTGCAGCACCTGGTTGATGGTCTTGGCAAGCAGCTTGAGGTAGCCGGACTGGTCGATCAGGCCGGCGCGGCGCAGCAGCAGGTCGTCGTAGTAGCTGGTGAAACCTTCGAAGAACCAGAGCAGCTCGGTGTAGTTCTCCTGCGTGTAGTCGTAGCGCGTGAACTCGGCGGGGCGCATGCGCTTGACGTTCCAGGCGTGAAAGTATTCATGGCTGAACAGGCCAAGCAGCGTGGTGTAGCCCTCGGGGGCCTTGGCCTGGCCCAGGCGCGGCAGGTCGCGCCGGTTGCAGATCAGCGCGGTGCTGCTCTTGTGCTCCAACCCGCCGTAGCCATCGTCTGCCGCATTGAGCAAGAAGGTGTAGTGCGCAAACGGCGCGCTCGCGTCCTCGCTCCAGAAGCGGATCTGCTCTTCGCAGATGCGCCGCACGTCGCGCAGCAGGCGGGCGCTGTCGAACGACGCCGGCGCGCCGCTCACCACCAGGCGGTGCGGCGTGCCGCAGGCGACGAAGCGCAGGCTTTGAAACACGCCCATCTCCACCGGGCAATCGGCCAGCTCGTCGTAGCCCGCTGCCTGGTAGCTGCCAAAACCGTGGCGCGCGGCCTTGAGCGCGGTGAGCGCGGTGGCCAGCTGCCAGTTGCCGCAGGCGGCCGGGCGCAGCACCTGCAGGCCGTGCGGCTGCTCTTCCTGGCCGTGCACGCGCAGGCACAGGCTGGTGGCGTTGAAGAAGCCGCGCGTTGCATCCAGCCAGGCGGCGCGCACCGAGCGGTCGCTGGCCACGACCTCGTAGTGCAGCACCAGCGGCTCGCCGCGGCGGCACAGCGCCTGCCACTGGCATTTGCTCAGCTGGGTGAGCACCACGGCGCGCCCGCCCTGGCGCGCGCGCAGGTTCACCAGATGGCGGGAGAACTCGCGCACCAGGTAGCTGCCCGGTATCCACACCGGCAGCGACAGGTTCTGGCGCGCCGCCGGCCGCGCGATGGTGAGCGTGAGGTGGTAGCGGTGGGTGCGCGGGTCGGGCAGATCCACGCGGTAGTGCACCGGCGGCAACAGGGGTTTGGGCATATCAAATACAGGAGCTGCAGGCGCCTGTCAACAAAGGACTTTGCAGCGCTTTTACCACGAAAGCCCCGCCAAGCCTGCGCGGGCAGCTCTCAAAATGCAAGAAGGCGCTATTTGGCGCTGGCCAGCGCATTCAGGCGCTGGTCCACCTCGGCGCCGGCGATGGCGCCGGGTACGCGCGAGCCGTCGGGGAAGATCAGCGTGGGCGTGCCGGTGATCTTGTGCTTGCGCCCCAGCGCCAGGTTGCGCTGCAGCGCGCCCACGTCGCAGCTGGCCGCGGGCGGGGCCACGTCGCGCAGCATGTGGTCTTGCCAGACGGCGGCGGGGTTCTTGGCGCACCAGATGTTGCGCGACTTTTCTGCCGAATCGGCGCTCAGGATGGGGTAGAGGAAGATGTGCATGGTGACGTTGTCCACCTTTTGCATGTCCTTCTCGAAGCGCTTGCAATAGCCGCAATTGGGGTCTTCAAACACCACCAGCTGGCGCTCGCCCTTGCCATGCACCACCTTGAAGGCGTCCTGCAGTGGCAGCGACTTGAAGTCGATGGCGGTGAGCTTGTTCACCCGGTCCTCGGTCAGATTGCGCCGCGCGCCGGTATCGATCAGCTCGCCCTGGATCAGGAAGTTGCCGCTGGCGTCGGTGTAGTAGACGTCGGTGCCCAGACGGATTTCGTACAGCCCCTTCATCGGCGTGGGGCTGACTTCGTCGATCTGCGCCAGTTGCGGTATGCGCTCTGCCAGGGTCTTGCGGATTTGCGCCTCCTGCGCGTGCGCCGCCTGTGCGCCCAGCAGCAAGGCGGCCAGCAGAAAGGAAATGGTGCGTGCAAGATTCTTCATGGGTTTCTGAGCAGGGCAGCGCGCCCGAGTGGATGAATTCAGGCCACGCCCATGGCGCGGCGGCTGGCCCAGCGCTTGAGCGGGGCGCAATGGTCGAAGGCCGTCATGCCGTGGTTGCGCAGCGGCGCCAGCAGCGCGCCATCGCGGGCAAAGAGCTGCTGCAGCCCGTCCATGGCCAGCATGGCCAGCTGCACCTGCGCCTTGCGTTCGCGCTCGTAGGCGCGCAGCGGTCGCAGGTCGGCCAGGCTGCGCCAGGTCTCGCGCCTGCGCAGGGTGCGCGCCAGCGCCACGGCGTCGGCCAGGCCCAGGTTCAGGCCTTGGCCGGCCAGCGGGTGCACCGCGTGGGCGGCGTCACCGGCCAGCACCCAGGACTGATCGCGCTGACCGTTCATGGGGCCGCTCCAGCGCAGGGCGCGCGCCTGCACCAGCGGCCAGCGCGCGCGCGGCGCGGCCAGCTCCAGGCGACCAAGAGTCTGGCGGCTGGCTGCCTGCAGCGCCGCGAGGAATTGCGCCTCGTCGCAGGCGAGCCAGTGGGAGGATGAGGCATGGGCAACTGACCACACCAGCGCGACGGAGTTCCCCTCGCGCCCGGCCAGCGGCAGAAAGGCCAGGATGCTGCCGTCCGCCGCAAACCACTGGCGCGCCACCGCGCCATGCGGCAATTCGCAGCGCAGGCGCGTGGCAATCGCGTCCTGCCCATAAGGCGTCGTGGCAAAGTCCACGCCGAACTGCGCACGGGTGCGGCTGGCGCGCCCTTCGCAGACGATGGTCAGCGGCGCCGCCACCGGCGCGTCCAGCATCTGCACCTGGGATTGAAAGCCGATGGCGTCTTGCAGGCGCTGCTCCAGCGCCGGTACGTCCACGATCCAGGCCAGCGCTTCGACGCCCTCGCGCGCGGCGTCGAAGCTCAGGCTGCCGCTGGCGTCGGCCCAGACCTGCATCTGCGCGACGGCCGTCGCGTGTTCCTCCTGCGGCCAGGCGCGCAGCGCTTGCAGCGTGCTGCGCGACGCGGCGTTGAGTGCGTAGGCCCGCACGTCTGCGCCCTGGCGCGCTGGCGCCGCCACCAGCGCCACGCGCAGGCCGCTTTGGGCCAGCAGCAAGGCCAGCGTGCGGCCGACGATGCCCGCCCCGCGAATGCAGATATCAAAGCTTTGCGCCATGGCGAGGATTGTAGGAGCCACCCCCGCCCGTCCCTTGGCCGCGCGCGCCCCGGTGCAGGCCGGCGCGAGCCGAGGCAGGCCGGGCGCCGGTCCATAGAATCGAGGGTTTTCCCAGATTCCCGGAGTTCCTTGCCATGAGCCTCAAATGCGGCATCGTGGGGCTGCCCAACGTCGGCAAGTCCACCCTGTTCAACGCCCTCACCAAGGCCGGCATTGCTGCCGAGAACTACCCTTTTTGCACCATAGAGCCCAATACCGGCGTGGTCGAAGTGCCCGATCCGCGCCTCAGGCAACTGGCCGAGATCGTCAAACCCGAGCGCGTCGTGCCGGCCATCGTCGAATTCGTCGACATTGCCGGTCTGGTCGCCGGAGCGAGCAAGGGCGAGGGCCTGGGCAACCAGTTCCTCGCGCACATCCGTGAAACCGACGCCATCGTCAACGTGGTGCGCTGCTTTGAAGACGAAAACGTGGTGCACGTCGCCGGCCGCGTGGACCCGATTGCGGACATCGAGGTGATCCAGACCGAGCTGTGCCTTGCCGACCTCGCCACCGTGGAAAAGGCGCTGCAGCGCCACACCAAGGCGGCCAAGAGCGGCAACGACAAGGAAGCGGCCAAGCTCGTGGCCTTGCTCACCCCGCTGCAGGCCGCGCTCAACGAAGGCAAGCCCGCGCGCAGCGTGCCCGTGAGCCGGGAAGACGCGCCCCTGCTCAAGCCCCTGTGCCTGATCACCGCCAAGCCCGCGATGTACGTGGGCAACGTCGCCGAAGACGGCTTCGAGAACAACGCCCTGCTGGCGCGTCTGCAAGACTATGCCGCCGCCCAAAACGCACCGGTTGTAGCCATTTGCGCCAAGATCGAAGCGGAAATGGCAGAAATGGAAGACGAAGACCGCGCCATGTTCCTGGAAGAAATGGGCTTGCACGAGCCCGGCCTGAACCGCCTGATCCGCGCCGGCTACACCTTGCTCGGCCTGCAAACCTATTTCACCGCCGGCGTGAAAGAGGTGCGCGCCTGGACCATCCACCAGGGCGACACCGCGCCCCAGGCTGCGGGCGTGATCCACGGCGACTTCGAGCGCGGCTTCATCCGCGCGCAAACCATCGCCTTTGAAGACTTCATCCAGTACCAGGGCGAACAAGGCGCGAAGGAAGCCGGCAAGATGCGCGCCGAAGGCAAGGACTACGTCGTCAAGGATGGCGACGTGATGAACTTTCTGTTCAACGTCTGAACGCCCCGCAGCACCCTCAGGCCGGCCCGGCCTTGCGAAAGGTGATGTTGATGCGCGCCTTGCCCGTCAAGGGGTGAGCGCTTTCGCGCAGCGGCGCGATGCCGTGGTAGCGCAGCCTGTCGGCGCCGCCCCAGACGGCCACGTCGCCATGAAACAGCGGCACGCGCTGCGTCCTTGCGCCGCGCTGCAGTCCGCCCCAGAGAAAGACCGCAGGCACGCCCAGCGACACCGAGACGATGGGCTGGGAAAAATCGCGCTCGTTCTTGTCCTGGTGCAGCGTGAGGCGAGCGCCCGGCAGGTAGCGATTGATCAGACAGGCGTCGGGCGTGAAGCCGGCAAAACCGGCCTCGGCGGCCGCATCGCGCGCCAGGGCCGCAAAGGCTGCGGGCATCGCCGGCCAGGGGCGGCCGCTGGCCGGGTCCGTACTCTGGTAGCGGTAGCCGGCGCGGCTGCTGGTCCAGCCCAGCGGCCCGCAACTGGTCAAGGGCACAGACATCTTCAAGCCGCCCGGCGTCATCATGTGGCGAAACGGCGCCTGGGCGACGATCGCCTGCAACAGCGGCCAGAGCACGTCCACGCGCGCCAGCGCAAAGCCGCGCAGCACCACTGCCGATGCACCCAGCGGCGTGCGGCTGCCGCTCAGCGGCAGATCGTCGGCAAAGAGGTCGGGCGTCGTCGTCAAGGCAGATGTGCACAGGCGCTTGGCATGCGCGCAAGTGTGGCAGCATCGCGCGCACAACCACGGAGCGCACGATGAAGTTTGCGGAATACGAAGTCGGCCAGGTGCTGCATGCCGGGCCCGCGAGCGTGAGCGAGGAAGAGATCCTCGCCTTCGCCCGGCAATGGGACCCGCAGTGGTTTCACACCCGGCCTGAAGCGGCGGCCAGCGGACCCTTCAACGGTCTGATCGCCAGCGGCTGGCATACCTGCTGCATCGCGATGCGCCTGGCGGTCGACGCTTTTCTCGCAGACTCTGAATCCTATGTCTCGCCGGGGCTGGAAAACATCCGCTGGCTGCAGCCGGTGCGCCCGGGCGACACGCTGCGCCTGGCCATCACCGTCGCGGACAAGCGCATCTCCAAATCGGGCCTGGGCGTGCTGCGCTGGGACTGGGCGCTGAGCAATCAGGAAGGCCGCGAGGTGCTGACGCTGGCTGCAACCAATCTGTTTCGGCTTTAGCGCCGGGCCATGGACCGCCGCGCCCTCAAGAAACAGCCTGCGGGCACCGGCTGGTGCCGGCATGCAAGGGCTGAGCCGGGCGCACGCCTTCTCCGTCCGTGCGCCGACAGCGCGCCGGCAAGACACGCATGGCCAGCACACGTCTGATCCGCTGGGGCGCGGCCCTGCTGGCCCTGGCCCTGGTCTGGGCCGCCTCGCTGACGCGCCCCTGGCATGCACTGGAATACAAGACTTTTGACCTCTGGAGCACGCTCTCTGCTTCGGGTCAGGGTGCGCCAGCGCTGGTGATCGTGGCGATCGACGAACCCAGCGCTCAGCAGATCGGCCTGCCCTGGCCGTTTCCGCGCAGCCTGCATGCCCGCCTCATCGACCGGCTGGTGCAGGATGGCGCCGCCGCGATCGGCTTCGATGTGGTGTTTGCCGAGCCCTCGGCCGATACGGCGCAGGACGCGGCGCTGGCAGCAGCCATCGCGCGCGCAACCCATGCCGGGGTGCCGGTGGTTCTGGCTTCGGCGCGCGAGCAATCGCGCAACGCCAACGCCTTGCTCTGGACCGAGGTGGCGCCACTGCCCGAGTTGCTGGCCGCAGGCGCGCGCGCGGGCGATGCCGGCGTCCAACCCGATGAAGACTTCGTCGTGCGCCAGCCGCCGGCCGGCGAAGACAGCTTTTCCGCCAGCCTGGCGCGGGCCCTGGGCCGGGACGGCGGCGCGAGCGCCGAACTGATCGCCTACCGCGGTCCGCGCGGAAGCTTCGACACGCGCTCCTACTACCAGGCGCTGGAGCCCGGGCTGCTGCCCCTTGGCTTTTTTCGCGGCAAGGTGGTGCTCGTCGGTCAGGCGCTCGTGGCGGGTGGCGCGGCCCAGGGCTTGCAGGCCGACGCTTTCAACTCGCCCTTCGGGCTGCTGGCGGGCGCGCGCCTGATGCCCGGCGTCGAACTGCAGGCCACGCTGCTGGACAACCGCCTGCAGGGCGACGGGCTGCGCATTGCATCCCCAGCCGCGGGCATGGCGCTGGTGTTGCTGGCCGCGGCCCTGCTGCTCGGCGCGGGCGCACGCTGGCATCCGGGGGCGACGGCGGCGCTGACCGCGGCGCTGGTGCTGGGCACGCTGGCGCTGTCCTGGTGGCTGTTCAGCCGCCAGCGCTGGTGGCTGGCTCCGCTGTGGCCGGCCGCGTCCATGCTGGCGCTCTACGGCGCCACGGCGCTGACCTCCTGGGCGGCAGCACATCGACGCGCGCGCCAGACGCGGCAGATGTTTGCCCACTACGTGCCGCCAGAGGTGGTCGCCCGCCTCATCGAACAGCCCGGGCTGCTGCACCTGGGCGGCGAAGCGCGCGAGGTGACGCTGCTGTTCAGCGACCTCGCCGGCTTCACCGCCATGGCCGAGCGCCTGAGCGCCGAGCAAACCGTGGAGGTGCTCACCGCCTACTTCGACGCCATGACGCCGCTGATCCACGCCAGCGGCGGCACGGTAGACAAGTACATCGGCGACGCCATCATGGCCTTCTGGGGCGCGCCGCTGGCCGACCCCGCGCACACGGCGCATGCGCTGCAGGCCGCGGTTGCGATGCAGCAGGCCATGCAGCCGCTGGCGGCACGCCTGCGCGCGCGCGGCTTGCCGGCGCTGCAGATGCGCATCGGGGTACACACCGGGCGCGTGGTCGTGGGCAATGTCGGTTCGCGCCAGCGTTTTGCCTACACCGCCATCGGCGACGCGGTGAACCTGGCGGCGCGCCTGGAAGGCGCCAACAAGGCCTTCGGCACCGCGATCCTGGTTTCGGCGCAAACTGCGGCGCGGCTGCCGCCGGACATCGCCTTGCGACCGCTGGACGACGTCGTCGTGCAAGGGCGCAGCACGCCAGTGCGGGTGTTCACGCCCTGCGCGGACGCCGAGGTCTGCCGTCTGTCGCAGGCGGCGCTGGATGCGCTGCATGCGCGCGACGCTGCCGCGGCCCAGGCGCATCTGGCCGCGCTGCTGGCGCGGGCGCCCGGCGACCGCGCCGCACAGCGCCTGGCCGAGCGCGCCCGCGCGCTGGCGCAACTGCCGGCGGAGGCCCCCTGGTCGGCCGCGGTGGCGCTCGACAAACTGTGACCCTTTGCAAGGGCTGTGTCCTATTGACGCCGATGCCGCCCGTCCCTAAGGTGGACGCGCTCCAATTCGACGGGGAAAGCGCATGCGCAAGCGCCTGGCAATCGTGTGGGCCGCCATGTTCGGGTGCCTGGGCGTCGCATGGGCGCAAACCCCGCCCTGCACGGCCGTGGCCGGTGCCGATGGTGTGGCGGCGCAGATCGTCGCGCTGAGCGGCCAGGGGCAGACCCGTGCACAGGCCGATGCACCCTGGACCGCCGCTGCCCTTTCCCAGCAGCTCCACGCCGGCGCAGACATGCGCACGCTGGCACTGTCCTCGGCCGCGCTGCTGCTGGCCGACCGCACCCAGATCCGCATGGCCGCGCAGGCCCGCATCCGACTTTGCGACGCCCGCCCCGGCCAGACGCGGCTGGAACTGGGGCTGGGGCGCATCTGGACGCGCACCAAGGGCCAGGCCGCCGGCCTGCAGCTACAGACCCCCGCGGCCGTGGCGGCGGTGCGCGGCACCGACTGGGACGTGGAGGTGGATGCGCAGGGGCACACCACGCTGACCGTGCTCTCGGGCCTGATAGCGGTGTCCAACGCGCAGGGCAGCGTGGAGGTCGGCCCGTCCGAGCAGGCCACCGTCGTGCCGGGACAGGCGCCCGTCAAGCACCGTCTGGTGAACCCGCGCGAGCGCGTGCAGTGGGTCATGGCGCCGGCGCTGGTGCCAAGGCTCTGGCCCGAGCTCGATGCCGCCGCGCTGCCCTGGCAGACCCGGGCGGCGCAGGCGCTGCGCGCTGGTCAGCTCCAGGCGCTGCAGCAAGAGGTCGACGCGCGTCTGGCCACAGCCTCCGACGACGCACTGGCGCAGCGCTTGCGCGCCGAGCTGCAGGCGCAGGACGGCCGGCTGGATGCGGCGCAGCAGAGCCTGCTGGCGCTGTGGCAGGCGCAGCGCGACAGCCGCGCGGCGGCACGCCGCGCGCAACTGCTGCAGGCGCTGGACCGGGGCGATGAGGCGCGCGAGTTCATCGCCGATGCGCGCCGGCAAGCCCCGCAGGCCTTCGCCCTGCTGCTGGCCGACGCCGATGCCCGGCGCCTGCAGGGCCAGGGCGAGGCCGCGCTGGCGCTGTACCGCCAGGCTGTGGCCCAGGCACGCGGTGATGCCGAGCAGGCCAAGGCCGAAGCCGGTCTGGGGCGTGCCCTGCTGGAGCGCGGCGACCTGGCCGCAGCACGCGAGACCCTGGCGCGCGCGCTGCAGCGCCAGGGCGACAACGCCGAAATCCGCGCGCGCGCCGCTACTGCCGACACCCAGGCGCTGCACCACGCCGAGGCCGCCGAGGGCTTTGCTGCGGCTCTGGCGCAATCGGGCGGCGACTACGTGGCGCTGGCCGGTGACGGCCTGCTGGCGCTGCAGCGCGGCGAAGCCGAGCTGGCCCGCACCCAGCTGCTCAAGGCGCTGGTGATCGAGCCGCGCTACGCCCAGGCGCAGGTCTGGCTGGCGGTGGCGGAATACCAGCTGGGCAACCTGCCGGCAGCGCTGGATGCGCTGGCGCGGGCGCGCCTGGCCGACCCGAACGACCCGCTGCCCTGGCAGATCGAGTCCATCCTGCGCAACGACGACGGCCAGGCCGAAGAGGCGATCGCCGCTGCCCGCGAGGCCCTGGTGCGCCTGCCCTATCTCAAGTCGCTCGAGCCGCTCAAGAGCGACAGCCAGGGTTCGGCCAACCTGGGCAAGGCACTGGCCGACTTTGGCCTGGAACACTGGGCGCGCGCCTATGCCCGGCAGTCCTACTACCCGCTGTGGGCCGGCAGCCACTTCTTCATGGCCGACCGCTACGAAAGCGGCTTTGCCCGCGATTCGGAAATGCACCAGGGCTACCTGGCCGACCCGCTGGCCTTTGGCGCCAGTGAAAGGACCGCCCCCGTGCTCCCGATGGAAGGCAGCGAATGGATCGCCGGCATGAGCGCCGGGCGCTACCCCGACCGCCACGCAGGCGCCGTGGAGCTCGGGCACCGGGGCCTGAGGACCCAACCCGTGCCCATGGCCTGGCGCGTAGGCCTGGACGCGATGGACTTCCACCCCCGCGGCGGCCCCTTCAGCCCGCGCATGAATTCGGGCGCGGCGCGCCTGGGTCTGGGCATCAAGCCCAGCGACCGGCTCAGTCTGCTGCTGCTGCACGACGAAGACCGCGCGCGCACCTGGATCCCCGGCGGCGCAAGCTTCTCCGACGGCACGCTCGAGGGCGCCATACGCCAGCCGTTCAGCCGCACCGACCTGGGCGGCTCCTGGCGCTGGTCGGCGGACAGCCAGACCTGGCTGCAATGGAGTCGCGCGCGCTTTGGCACCCGCTACCTCGCGAACGACGAGGCGGCCGGGCCCTACAGCTACCGCGGCGCGGACGCGCACAGCGCCTGGATGCTGCGCCACACCGTGCAGCAGGGCCCGATGCGCTGGTCCGCCGGCTGGGAATGGGCCAGCGTGGACCTGGACAGCGCGCGCAGCTACAGCCTGGTGACGGGTGCGGAGCACTCGCGGCTGCGCTACGACATGCCCTGGCTGGCCTGGGAATACGGCCAGGGGCCGTGGAGCGGCTCGGCCATGGCCAGCTGGCCGCGCCTGAACATGGGCTACCGCTATCGCCAATACCTGGGCCAGACCGGTGAAGATCTGTCCGAACCCTACGACGACGCGGGCCGCCAGCGGCGCCGGCTGCGCCCCCGCCTGGGCCTGTCCTACCGCTTCGCGCCGGGGCGCGCGCTGCATTTCGCCTACGTCGAAAGCATGTACTCGCCGAGCTCGCACACGCTCGCCCCCGTGTCCGTGGGCGCCATCCCGATCGACTACCAGTACCAGATTCCCGGCAGCCTGGCGCGCAAGCTGGCCATGCAGCTCGATTGGGAAATCGACCGGCGCAGCTTTGCCTGGCTGAGCCTGTCGCACCAGAAAATCACCAATGCCCAGTACGACAACGGCAGCATGCTCTACCCGCTGGAAGTGCTCTACAGCGACAAGGTCGGTTCACTCGGCCCGCTGATCCAGACCGCGCAGACCGGCGTCGTCGACGTCTACAACGGAGACCCGCAGTTTGACCGGGGCAGGCTCAGCCAGGTAGCCCTCGCCTACAACCGCATCCTCTCGTCGCGCTGGAGCGTGCTGACGGGCTACACCTGGAGCCATTCGCGCAACACCGGCGAATACTTCCCCGGCAAGGCCCTGCCCGGCTTCCCGCGCCACACCGGGGTGCTGGTCAACGTCTGGAAGCATGGCGGGCGCGACTACACGCTGCTGTCGCTGGTCTACCGCAGCAGCCGCTTCACGCAGATGTCCAACGAGACCGTCGAAGGAGCGGGCTGGACGCTGGGCCTGATGCACTCCATGGACCTGCGCGAGCGGCGCTGGTCGCTCGTCACCTCGATCCAGGGCCCGCTGGACGGGCGCGTGCCGCCTACCTTCTGGCTGCGCCTGCGCTGGCGCAGCTGAGCGCGCCTCGGCCACGCGCCATGCCCATGGGGGCGACAGGTCAGTCGCGCAGGCGTATCCTGAAGGGTCTGGAGCCGCAAGCCATGAGCCAGAAAATTCCCGCCAGTCACGTGCGCATCCGGCGCGCCTATGAAGACCCCGCGCCCGAGGACGGCGAGCGCATCCTGATCGACCGTCTGTGGCCGCGCGGCGTGAAAAAGGAAGCGCTGCAACTGGCCGAATGGAACAAGGATCTGGCGCCCAGCGCCGAGCTGCGCAAATGGTTCGACCACGACCCTGAGCGCTGGCCGGAATTCCGCCGCCGCTATGCCGCCGAACTGGCCGAACACCCAGAGGCCTTTGAGGCGCTGCGCGAGCGCGCGCGCAGCGGCGTCATCACCCTGGTTTACGGCGCGCACGACGAGCAAGTGAACAACGCCGTGGCCCTGCGCGGCTATCTGCTGGGCGACGATGGATTGAACGCGAAGCAATCGGAGTAAACACCATGGACCACGCCATGTTCCCGAAATTCGGCGATGCCGACATCGCCCGCAAGCGCCGCGAACTCGCGCCCCGGCAGCTCGAGGCCTTCCGCGCCTTCAGCGCCGCCGCCTTTGCCGCCGGCGAGCTGGACGCAAAGACCAAGCAACTGATTGCCGTGGCGGTGGCGCACGTCACGCAGTGCCCGTACTGCATCCGCGGCCACACCGAAGGCGCGCTCAAGGCCGGCGCGACCGAGGGCCAGATCATGGAAGCGATCTGGGTCGCGGCCGAAATGCGCGCGGGCGGTGCGTATGCGCACTCGGCGCTGGCGATCGACCAGATGGCCGCGCACGGCGAAGCCGCGCAGGGCCGTACGGCCTGAAGTCACCCGCGCGCCAGCACCGGCGCCAACGCCTGTCCGGTGTGCGTACCCAGGCGCACCAGGTCTTCCGGCGTGCCGGCGGCCACGATGCGCCCGCCGCCTGCGCCGCCTTCTGGGCCGAGGTCGATCACCCAGTCGGCCTCGGCGATCACGTCCAGGTCGTGCTCGATCACCAGCACGCTGTGGCCGCCATCGACCAGGCGGTGCAGCACGCGGATCAGCTTGTCCACGTCGGCCATGTGCAGGCCGACGGTGGGCTCATCGAGCACGTAGAGCGTGTGCGGCGTTTTTTGCCCGCGGCGCGTGACGTCGTCGCGCACCTTGGTGAGTTCGCTCACCAGCTTGATGCGCTGCGCCTCACCGCCCGAGAGCGTGGGCGAGGGCTGGCCCAGCGTCAGATACCCCAGGCCCACGTCCTTGAGCAATTGCAGCGGGTGCGCGATGGCCGGCATGCTGGCAAAGAAACCGACCGCCTCGTCCACTTCCATGCGCAGCACCTCGCCAATGCTTTTGCCGCGCCAGGTGACGGCCAGCGTCTCGGGGTTGAAGCGCGCGCCGTGGCAGACCTCGCAAGGCAGTTTCACGTCGGGCAAGAAGCTCATTTCGATGGTGCGCATGCCCTGGCCCTGGCAGGCGGGGCAGCGGCCTTCGCCGGTATTGAACGAGAAGCGCGCCGCCCCGTAGCCGCGCGCCTTGGCCTCAAGCGTTTCCGCGAACAGCTTGCGGATCAGGTCCCAGAAGCCGATGTAGGTCGCGGGGCAGGAGCGCGGCGTCTTGCCGATCGGCGTCTGGTCGACTTCAAGCACCCGGTCTATCGCCTCGAAGCCCGACAGACCGGTGCAGCCGACCAGGGGCGGCGCCTTGCCTTCCTTGTCCATTGCGTCACGTCCCGCCTTGGTCTGGCGCTGGGCGACCCAGGCCGCCACGTTGGTCAACAACACGTCGCGCGCGAGCGTGGATTTGCCCGAGCCGGAAACCCCGGTGATGGCGACCAAGCGGTTGAGCGGCACGCGGGCGGTGAGATGGTGCAGGTTGTGCAGGTGGGCATCGTGGACGGTGAGCCAGCGCAGGGCGGGGGCGAGCGCTCCCTCACTCCTGCCCTCTCCCCCTGCGGGGAGAGAGGGAGAGGAAACGGCGGCGATCGTCACTCCAGCGGGAGAAGAAGGAGCGGAAACGGCAGCGGTATTCACTCCCTCTCCCTTCGGGAGAGGGTGGGGGTGAGGGCTGGCAGCTTCCACGTTGATAGCTGCTCGCGCTTGTTGGGAAAGCGTTTGAGGCTGATTTGATTGATGTTTTTCAGTGATGCCGGGCTGGCCCCCACCCCTGCCCTCCCCCAAAGGGGGAGGGAGCAAGACAGCCCCGTCGCCCGCAGCGGGAGGAGACACGTCGGTGAAGGCGTCGGCATTCACTCCCTCTCCCTCTGGGAGAGGGTGGGGGTGAGGGCTGGCAGCCTGGAGAAAGGAGTGCGCGATGGCTTCGGTATCCACTCCCTCCCCCCTTGGGGGAGGGTTGGGGTAGGGGCTGGCAGCTTCTGCATTGATAGCTGCTTGCGCTTGCTGGGCAAGCGTTTGAGGCTGATTTTCCTCAAATTCACTGGTGGTGCCCCGCTGGCCCCCACCCCTGCCCTCCCCCAAAGGGGGAGGGGGAAAGAGAGGGCCCTCCCGCGACGTCGCAAGGGGCAATACCGGCCGCCGCGCCTGCAAGGGGTGGCGCATCGCGTGCAGCAGATAGCGCCCGGTCTGTGAATCGGGCGCGGCCTCGATGTCGGACACGCTGCCCTCGGCGATCAGCCGGCCGCCGCGCTTGCCGGCGCTGGGGCCGATGTCGATCAGGTGCTCGGCCCGGCGGATGGTGTCTTCGTCGTGCTCGACGACGACCAGGGTGTTGCCCTTGTCGCTCAGGCTTTGCAAGGCGTTCAGCAGGATGCGGTTGTCGCGCGCGTGCAGGCCTATGGTCGGTTCATCGAGCACGTAGCACACGCCCTGCAGGTTGCTGCCGAGCTGCGCCGCCAGGCGGATGCGCTGCGCCTCGCCGCCGGAGAGGCTGGGCGCGCCGCGATCGAGCGTGAGGTAGGACAAGCCCACTTCCTCCAGAAAGGCCAGGCGACTTTCGATCTCGGGCAGCAGATCGCGCGCGATCTCCTGGGCGCGGCCCGTCGGTTGCAGCGTCCCGAACCAGCGGCGCAATTGCTCGACGGAGCAGCGTGCCAGCTCGGTGATGGCCACCCCGGTGTTCTGCTCACTCCCCCTTTGGGGGAGGGCTGGGGTGGGGGCTGGCGACACACCATCTCCACCGCCGCCTAGCCCCCCTCCCAGCCTCCCCCCAGCGGGGGGAGGAGCATCCACGTCGCGATCGTCCCACTCCAGCAGCACCGCGCGCGCCACCGGGTTCAGCCGGGTGCCTTCACAAGTCGGGCAAGCCACATCCTCCAGGTCTTCGAGTTCAGGCTCGCCAAAGGTCTTTTCGCGCCCGAGTTCCCGATCGGGCTGCATGGATTCCGTGATCACCTTGCGCTGTGCGCGCGTGAGCTGCACGCCGGTGCCCATGCAGTCCGGGCACCAGCCGTGCTTGCTGTTGTAGCTGAACAGCCGCGGGTCGGGCTCGGCGTAACTCGTGGCGCAGACCGGGCAGGCACGCTGTGTGGAGAAGACCTGCACCCTGCCAATGCCCGCAGTCGGCAGGCCTTGCGCCAGCGCGGCTTGCAGGCCGTCCATTGCGCTGAGCACCTGCACCACGCCCTTGCCCAGTGCCAGCGCGTTTTCCAGTTGCTCGCGCAGCAGGGCTTCGTCGGCAGGCGAAACATCCAGGCTGAACACCGGCAGTTCGATGTTGTGCTCCTTGAAGCGGTCCAGGCGCGGAAAGCCCGTCGTCGGCAGGAATTCACCATCGACGCGCAGGTGCGTGTAGCCGCGCGGGCGCGCCCAGTCGGCCAGTTCGGTATAGACGCCCTTGCGGTTCACCACCAGCGGCGCGAGCAGGCCGACGTGCTGGCCGCGGTAGTCGCGCAGCACCTGGGCGACGATGCTCTCCACGCTCTGCGGCTGCACGGCGGCGCCGTCGTGGATGCAGTGCTGCACCCCGAGCTTGACGTAGAGCAGGCGCAGAAAGTGCCAGATTTCGGTCGTCGTGCCCACGGTGCTCTTGCGCCCGCCGCGCGACAGGCGCTGCTCGATCGCCACCGTCGGCGGGATGCCGTAGACCGCGTCCACCTCGGGCCGGCCGGCCGGCTGCACGATGGAGCGCGCGTAGGCATTGAGCGATTCGAGGTAGCGCCGCTGCCCTTCGTTGAACAGGATGTCGAAGGCGAGCGTGGATTTGCCCGAGCCCGAGACACCGGTGATGACGTTGAACTTGCCGCGCGGGATGTTGACCGACAGGTGCTGCAGGTTGTGCTCGCGGGCATTGATGATCTGTATTTCTCCCTCCCCCTCTGGGGGAGGGTTGGGGTGGGGGCCAGCGGCGCTTGCGAGATGCGCCACTGCCCTGGATGCGCCCCGGCCCCCATCCCTGCCTTCCCCCAAAGGGGGAAGGAGAAAAGCCCGCGCCTCCTGCACGCCGTGCCCGCCCACGCCCAGCGCCGCCTCGTACTCGCGCAGCGCCTGCGCGGTGTATGAGCGGGGGTGCTGGCGCAGCTCCTCGGGCGGCCCTTCGGCCATCAGTTCTCCGCCCGCATCGCCGCCCTCGGGGCCGAGGTCTATCACCCAGTCGCTCGCACGGATCACGTCCAGGTTGTGCTCGATCACGATCAGCGAATGCCCGGCATCGAGCAGCTTGCGCAGCGCGCGCATCAGCTTGGCGATGTCGTCGAAGTGCAGCCCCGTCGTCGGCTCGTCGAAGAGAAAAAGCTGGCCCTTGCGCGCCATCGGCTGACGTGATTTGGCGCGCGAGCGCGCGGCCTCGGCGAGAAAACCCGCGAGCTTCAGGCGCTGCGCCTCGCCGCCCGAGAGCGTGGGCACGGGCTGGCCCAGGCGCAGGTATTCCAGACCCACGTCAGCCAGGGGCGCCAGCGCGCGCCTGACCTCGGCGTCGGCGGCAAACCACTGCGCCGCCTCGCTCACCGTGAGCTCGAGCACGTCGGCCACGTTGAGCAGGCGCCCGCCGCGCTCCACGCGCACCTCCAGCACCTCGGGGCGGTAGCGCTGGCCGTTGCAGTCGGGGCAGCGCAGATAGACGTCGGAGAGGAACTGCATCTCCACATGCTCAAAGCCCGAGCCGCCGCAGGTCGGGCAGCGTCCGTCGCCGCTGTTGAAGCTGAATTTGGCGGCGCTGTAGCCGCGTTCTTTGGCCAGCGGCGCGGCGGCAAAAATCTCGCGCATCGCGTCCCACGCACCAACGTAGCTCGCGGGGTTGGAGCGCGCCGTCTTGCCTATGGGCGACTGGTCGACGAAGACCGCATCGCTCAAATGGTCCGCGCCCAGCAGCCGGTCGTGCGCGCCCGGTGCTTCCGTGGCGCGACCAAAGTGGCGCATCAGCGCAGGCGCGAGGATGTCCTGGATCAGCGTCGACTTGCCCGAGCCGGACACGCCGGTCACGGTGACCAGCCGCTGCAGCGGGAATTGCACCGTGATGTTCTTCAGGTTGTGCTCGCGCGCGCCTTCCAGAATCAGGCGCGGCGTGGCTTCGGTCACCAGGCGCTTGAAGCCCATGCCGACGGACTTGCGCGCGCCCAGGTAGGCACCGGTCAGCGTGTCGGCCTGGCGCAGCGCGGGCACGGCGCCATCGAAGACGATCTGCCCGCCGCGTTCACCCGGCCCCGGGCCCATGTCGATGACGCGGTCGGCGCAGAGCATCACCGCCGGGTCGTGCTCGACCACGACCAAGGTGTTGCCCGCATCGACCAGACGGCGCATCGCCACGTTGATGCGGTCCATGTCGCGCGGGTGCAGGCCGATGCTGGGCTCATCGAGTACGAACAGCGTGTTCACCAGCGAGGTGCCCAGCGCCGTGGTCAGGTTGATGCGCTGCACCTCGCCGCCACTGAGCGTGCGGCTCTGGCGGTCGAGCGTGAGGTAGCCAATGCCGACCTCGCAGAGGTATTGGAGGCGGGTGGCGATTTCTTCGAGGATTTGCTGGCGCGCCTGCGCATCCGCGTTGGCTCCCTCCCCCTTTGGGGGAGGGTGGGGGTGGGGGCCAGCAGCCTCCACACTCACCAGATCGCTTGAACTTGGCGCCGTCGGCCCCCACCCCTGCCCTCCCCCGGAGGGGGAGGGAGAAAGAAGCAAACGCTGCACGAACTGGCGCAACTTCGAAAGCGGCAGCAGCACCAGATCATGCAAACACAGCCCCGGCAACGCCTCCAGCTGTGCCCGGCTCCACTGCACACCCGGCGGCATGAAGCGCGCGGCAGGTGCCAGCACCGCGTCCGCATCCGCCTTGCTGCCCACGCGCCACAGCAGGCTCTCGGTCTTCAGGCGCGCGCCGCTGCAGGTAGGGCAAGGCGTGTAGCTGCGGTACTTGGACAGCAGCACGCGGATATGCATCTTGTAGGCCTTGGTCTCCAGGTAGGCAAAGAAGCGCTTGATGCCGTACCACTGGCGGTTCCAGTTGCCCTCGCGGTAGTCGGACGTGCCTTCGATCACCCAGCGTTGCTGCGCTTCGGTGAGCTTGTTCCACGGCGTGTCGCGCGGAATGCCGGCGGCCTCGCCCCAGCGCATCAGGTCGTCCTGGATTTCCTTCCACGCGGGGGTCTGGATGGCCTTGATGGCCCCGGCGCGCAGCGTGAGTTTTTCGTCGGGAATCACCAGCCCCCAATCCACGCCGATCACCCGGCCAAAGCCGCGGCAGGTCTCGCACGCGCCCACGGGCGAGTTGAACGAGAACATCGAGGCAATCGGCTCTGCGTAGCGGATGTCGCTCTCCGGGCAGTGCAGGCCGGTGGAAAAACGCCAGATGTCCCGCGTCTCTCCGTCCTCGCCCGGCACATATACCGCCATGCGCCCGCCGCCGCGCAGCAGCGCGGTCTCCAGCGCCTCCATCACGCGCGCGCGCTCGACCCTCGAAAAGCGAAAGCGATCGGCCACCACGTCCAGCAGCTTCTTGCCGCCCACCTCGCGCTCGGCCTGCACGCGGGTGAAGCCGCTGGCCGAGAGCCACTGCTGCATCTGCTCCGGGCTGGTGCCGCCAGGCAGCTCAGTGGCAAAAGTCAAAACGATGCGCGGATCCTCCTCTTGGGCGCAGCGCCGCTGCAATTCGTCATGAATGCTCTGCGCCGTGTCGTGGCGCACCGGCAGCGCGGTCTGGCGGTCAAAGAGCTGGCCGGCGCGCGCGAACAAGAGCTTGAGGTGGTCGTTGAGCTCGGTCATCGTCCCGACGGTCGAGCGGCTGGAGCGCACCGGGTTGGTCTGGTCGATGGCGATCGCCGGCGGCACGCCCTCCACCTTGTCCACCGCCGGCTTGTCCATGCGGTCGAGAAACTGGCGCGCGTAGGGGCTGAAGGTCTCCACATAACGCCGCTGCCCTTCGGCGTAGAGCGTGTCGAACACCAGGCTGGACTTGCCCGAGCCGCTCACGCCGGTGACCACCGTCAGCGTGCCGGTAGCGATATCGAGGTCGAGGTTCTTGAGGTTGTGCTGACGGGCTCCGCGAATGCGGATGTGTCCCTGGGACATGCGGCTGGCCTGTGGGTGGGTGGGGCAAAAATTCTAGGCCGTAGACGCAGGAAGAGTTGGAACTGTGGTTACTCGATGCTGTGGCAAGCCAGCAGACAAACGCCATCGCACGGAAAAGCCCATGCGCTACGGCGTGCGCTGCCGATCACGCCAATAGCCGGGTTTGCGATGCTGGTGCGCAACCGCAAGCACCAACACCCCCGCGTCGTCTGTGGCGTAGATCACGCTGTAGGGGAAACGCTGCAGACGGCACTGCCGCAGATCAGGCGTCAACGGATGCCAGGCCAGCGGAAACTGCTCGATCAGCCGCAGCGCCTGCAAAAATTCAAGCAAAAAGCGCTCGCCCGAACCCGGTGCCTGGTCGGCATACCACGCAACGGCTTCATCCAGTTCCGCCTGCGCAGGCTCATGCGCCAGAGGTGCTGATCGCGTACTTCGCAATCACATCCGGCAACGCCACCGCGCCGATTTCTCCACGCCGGTAAGCAGCCAGGCGGGCCTGGGCTTCCTGCGCCCACAGATCGCGGATGGACGCACCAGCCTGGTCGAGACTGTCCAGAATCTGCTCGACCACCTGCAGGCGTTCCTTCGGCGGCAGCTTCAAGGCCTGTGCACTGAGGGTTTGAACGGCGGATGTCATGTCGTACTCCGGGTGTGGATCCATCGGATGCCGATACGTCGGCGCACTGTTTCAGTGTAGCTTTGAGCGCGCGAAGTCCAAAGCTGAAGACTTCACGGGGTGCGCCGCCATCAAAAACGCCATGCACGCCATCGCTGAACACCAGTGCCAGCCGGTGTTTGCCAAGTGATGTGACCTCAAGCAACTTGATCACGATCTTTGCCCTACGCCGACTGCACCTCATGACGCAAGGCGCGCTCCACCAAGGCGTTGAGGCTGATGCCGTGCGCCGCCGCCACCGTGGCGGCCTGCTCGTGCAGCGCCTGGGGCAGGCGCACCATGAACTTGCCACTGGCCGCCTTGCGCGGCGCAATGCCATGCTTGGCGCAGGTCTGCAGGAAGAAGTCCAGCGAGGCGCGGAACTCGCGGCGCAATTCTTCGGGCGTCTTGCCGTAAAAGTCGGCACCACCATTGATGCCCTGCACCTCGCCGCGAAATGCGTCTGTTTCGGGGTTGTACTGAATGACGGCGGTATAGCCGTCCAGCTCCATGGTGTTCATCGTGCTCATGGTGTCACTCCGTTGTGCTCCAGCCAGTCGCGCAGTGCCGCTACCGCGCCCTTGTCCATATGGGGTGAGGGATGCGGTTTGTGCAAGACCCGCACCTGCCCGAAGAGCACCACGGCAACCCGCGAGCCTTCGCGACTGGTTTCAATCTGCGCGCCCAACTCTTGCAGCAAGGCCATGACGTCCGCATGGGCCACGTTGGCGGATACGGGTCGGTGAAACAGCAGCTCCAATGTCTTCGCGTGTTTGCGCTTCATGTGAAGATGGTATCAACAATTGGTATCAAACAAAAGCGATACGACCTATTACCAACAGTCACGTCACGCGCTTTTTGTCTGCTTTGGCCTTGCCCACCGGCAGCAGGCTGGTGAGCTGCTGGTAGCGCTCGAAGAGATACGCCACGCGCTCGGCGTCGCTCTTCCAGGTTTTCTTGCCGCCGCACAGGGCGTAGGCGGCATCCACCGCCGCGTCGAGCTTCTGGTGCGCCTTGAGCAAGGCGGGCGGCATGGTGAGCGGGTCGTACAGGTCGGCCAGGCTGCTGCCGGGGAAGCTGGCGCGGGCGGCCAGCACCGCTTGCGCTGCGGTTTCAATAGCTGCTTGCGCTTTGTGGACGGGCGTTAGAGGCTGATTTGGCTCTGATTCTGCGGGGAGATCGGGCCAGGGGAAGTTGTTGTAGACGATGGCGGCGGAGTAGCGGAAGTCGCTTTTCAAGCGACCTCCAACGATCCGTAGCCAAGCGTTGTGCATGGTGCTGCAAAGGATGCCAAATTCATACAGACCACCACCGTCCATGTATAGCGCCGAGTTCGTTACCACGACGTGATCAACGAACCCCAGCGGGAAGAAGCGTCGACGCTCTGAACTGGTCTTGGGAATGAGGATGTAACGCTCGGGGATGGTGGTCTCGCGGAACAACCAAGGTGTGGCAGCAAATTTTTGCGACGACCTGCTGTTCTCGCGGAAGCGTTTCACCTCTGCCACCTTCGTCATGACGTGAGGCATGGCTCGCAAATCGCTGGGCCTGGCATCGGATAACCAGAGACAAAAATTCTGCTGGTCATTGATGAAGTCATTGCCTGTCAGCAGGGTGCGAAACCAACGTTCAGCGCCGGGCTCCTTGGCGAGAAAGGCTTGTTTCTCATCTGCTGTGAAGGCCAGGATGCCGTTGTCCAACGGCGTGATGCCTTCAATCAAAGGCGGCGTCGCACACAGAGGGCTGGAGCGTCTTTGCAGCACCAAGTCCGGATAGTCCACCAAATAGGGATTGATGTTGGCCGCAGGTACCGCCAGCGGTTCGCCCTTGATGTCTTCATATTCGTAGATCACCTTGTTCGGCAAATCCTGCAGACCAAAGCCAACGATGACGCAGTGCACGGCTGCCTTGCCGCTGGCCTCGTTGCTCCAGCGAAAGGTGCGGTGCGCAAAGTGAATATGGATGCCCTGAGCCAGCAGCCAGCCCCAGAGGACGCCGACCTGCTCGCCCTGGGTGATGCTGTTGGTGGAGACGAAGGCGGCGCGGGTTTTCACCCCCTCCCCCTTTGGGGGAGGGCAGGGGTGGGGGCCAGCGGCGCCTGCGCGCGTGCCCGCCTCGGCCAGCACCCCGGGCCCCCATCCCAACCTTCCCCCAGAGGGGGAAGGAGTTGAAACAGCGCCCTGCATGTAGCGCGCGGCCTTGATGTACCAGGCGGCGACGAAGTCGAGCACACCAAAGCCTTTGATCTGGCCCATCACAAGCGCAAAAGCTTCTTTCTGTGCTGCGCTTTGCTCCTTCTTGCCGAGAAACGGCGGATTGCCCAGCACATAACTGCACTGCTCGGCCGGCAGCACCTCGTTCCAGTCGAGCGTGAGCGCATTGCCATGCACCACGCGCGCGCTGCTTTTGAGCGGGATGCGCGCAAAGTACAGGCCGAATTCCTCGCTCACGCGCAAATTCATCTGGTGGTCCACCAGCCACAGCGCGACCTGCGCGATCTGCGCGGGAAATTCCTCGATCTCGATGCCGAAGAACTGGTCCACGTCCAGGCTGATGAGCTGGTGCACGTCCAGCGTCTGCTGGCCGCTTTGATAGCTGGCGCGCAGCACTTCCAGCTCCAGCAGGCGCAGTTCGCGGTAGCTGATGACGAGGAAATTTCCGCAGCCGCAAGCCGGGTCAAAGAAGGTCAGTTGGCGCAGCTTTTTGTGGAATTCGAACAGGCGGTTCTTGTTGTTCTTGACCTTGTGAAATTCGGCCCACAGCGCATCGAGAAACAGCGGCTTGATGAGCTTGAGGATGTTCTCTTCGCTGGTGTAGTGCGCGCCCAGGTTGCGCCGCGCCTTGGCGTCCATGATGCTCTGGAACAGGCTGCCGAAGATGGCGGGGCTGATGGCCGACCAATCGAGCGCGCAGGCGTCGAGCAGCGCGGTGCGCATGTCGGCGTCGAAGTCGGCCAGGGGCAGAGGTTCTTCAAACAAGCGGCCGTTGACGTAGGGGAAGGCGGCGAGCTGCTCGTCCAGGTGCTTGCTGCGCAGGTGCTCGGGCGTGTTGAGCACCTGAAAGAGCTGCGCCAGGCGCGGGCCCAGGTCGCTGCCGTCGGGCGCGGTGCGCTCTTCCACCCACAGGCGCAGCGCCTGCGCGGGCTGGAAGATGCCGGTGTCGTCGGCAAACAGGCAAAACAGCAGGCGCACCAGCAGCACCTCCAGCGCATGACCGCCGTAGCCGCTGGCCTTGAGCGCGTCGTGCAGCCGCCCCATGCGCTCGGCGGCGTGGATGTTGACCGGGTTTTGCGCGGTGATTTCCTGCACCCGGTAGCCCGCGATGAAGCCAAACAGGCGCACGTGCTTGTGCAGATCGGCCAGGGCGAATTCCGTGGTCTTGCCGCTGGCGAGCTGGTGCACGCGAAAGCGCGCGAAGTCGCAGACGATGATGATCTGCGGCAGGTCGCGCTCAAGAATGCCGGGGAAGTAGCCCAGCGCCTGGTCGAAGGCGGCATCCAGACTGCGCCCGCGCGACTTTTGCTCGACCAGCAGCATGCCGGGCCAGAACAAGTCCACAAATCCCTGCCCGCCGCCGTGCTTCTTGACGTTCAGCTCGAAGGTGGCGACGCGCTTGTCGGTGATGCCGAAGATCTCGAAGAAGGCGATCCAGAAGGGCTTGGCCTCCGAATCTTCATTGGCCGCGTTGTCCCAGGTGCGGCTGAAGGCCAGCGCACGGGATTTGATTTCGTTCCAGGACAGGGGCATGGGGTTTTGAATGAAATATGGCTGTAGCGCCCTACCATCAAGCGCTGGCAGCTATGAATTTTGTATTTTCTTGACCAGCCTCCCGCCGAACATTGGCGCAGGCTGCCGCGCGGGTCAAGCGGTCGCCCCCTGCCACTGCCGCCAGGCGGGCAGTTGCCGCACGCCGATTTTTTCCGGCTGCAGCGCGCAGTGGTGCAGCGCCTGGCCCAGGGCGGCGTCGCCGATGTCGGCGGGCAGGGGCAGATGCGGCCATTCCTGTTCGGCAAAGCGTCCGCCGCCCAGCACGCAGCCGGGCCACAGGTCCAGCGTGCCGTCGTGCAGGCTGAGGGTGAAGTAGCGCGTGGCCTCGGGCAGCGCTTCGCTGAACTCGTGCGCTCGGCCGAAGACACGCACCCGCGGCATGTCGGCAGCGTCCATGCCCAGCGCTTGCCAACGCTCAGGGTCGGTGTCCAGGCCGGCGGGCAGGTCGGGGATGAAGCCGCTCTTGTCAAAACGCGCGAGCGCCTGGCGCACGGCGCGGCCCAGGTCTTGGGCGCTGGCGTCGGGCGCAAGCACCACGACATCGGGCTGCGGCAGGTAGCGCATCAGCGCAAACAGGCGCTCGGCCTGCACCACGATGCGGTCCGGGCAAAAGAAGACGGCCGCGCGCGGCGCATGGTGCTTGCGCACCTGCGGCAGGCGGGCGACGGCAGTCATGGTGGCGCTGTGCAGCTCGGCGGCTGGCTGGCCTTCGGCAGTGGACCAGCTGGCGACCTCTTCCCGCGGCAGCACCAGGCCCTTGGCGCCGGTGATGGCCAGCAGATCGCCGCCCGGCGCCCAGGCCAGGCCGCGCAAGTTGTCGCCATAGGCGCGTTGCTTGACCTGCAAGGTGTGCGCATCGAGAAAAACGATCTCGCCCCAGGAGAGCACCAGCGCCAGCTCCGCGCCGTCGGCCGACCAGACCACGTCGCTGGCGTGCTGGCTTTGCTGCCAGACCAATGGCGACTGCTGCAGCTGCGCCTGCCGCAGCACGCCGCCGTCGGTATCGAGCAGGCGCAGCTCCAGCGGCCCGGTGCCCGGCCAGGTCTCGGAGAGCACCAGCAGCCGCTCACCATCCGGGCAATGCCAGGCCTGCTGCAGGGGACGCGTGCGGCTCTCCAGCAGCCGCGCCGCGCCGGGTACCAGCGGCCACTGCCATTGCAGCAGGTGCGAGGTGCAGGTGGGCGGCACGTCGTCAGCGCTGTGGTGCCATTCGTTGAAGCCGATCAGCACCCGGCCACTGGGCGCGTGCACGCTGAGGCAGGCTGCAAACCAGCGCTCATCGCCGAATTTTTCGACCCGCTCGCACGCGCCCGTGGCGGGGTTGAACACGCGCAAGCTGGCGTACTGGCCCAGAGCGAGCAGCCGGTCGCCCGTGGGCGAGACGGCGAGCTTTTCCATCCAGGCACGCGGCTCCAGCGCGATGCTGCACAGCGACGCGCCGCTGTGCAGGTCTGCCACGACGGCCTGGCTGTAGCCGTTGGAGGTGGCGGCCCAGCGCTGGCTGGCGGAAACCGCCAGCGACGCGGGGTTGACCACGCGCGGGGCGGTGAGGCGCCTGCGCCCTTCCTGCACGTCCCAGACCTCGACCCCGCGCGTGCCCAGTTGCACCAGGGTGTGCGCATCGACGAACCGCGGAAAGCTGCCGCTGCCCAGGCGAAAGGCCGGGGGCTTCAAGCGCCAGGGGGAGGGTTTCTTGGCCATGCTTTCTCCTTGTGAAAGAAATATGCCCGGAACGCCCAGCAGCCGGGCGCCAGCAGCTATTGATTTTAGGACTCAGGGAATGCCTGGGAGGCCCGAAGGCTGCTGCGCCGCTTGCGCCCACGCAGGGCCGTCGAACCACGCGTCGCAGTCCAGAAACGCGCGCAGCATGGGCAGGCTGTCCAAGCCCCAGAAGAGCCTGCCCTGCACTTCAAACGTCGGCACGCCGAACACGCCACGCGCGGCGGCCTGGTCGGTATTGGCGCGCAAGAGCGCCTTGGCGTGGGCGGCGGCGTCGCCCTCGGGCTGCCATTGCTCGGCCAGTGCCTGGGTCAATTGCGTCAGGCGCTCGGGGTCGAGCGCATCGTGCCCGCCCTGCCAGACGTGGCGCAGCACGGCGCCTGCGGTGAAGCGGTTGACATCGCCGTCCGGGCTGTGGCCGAGGGCCAGGCGCAGCAGCGGCAAGGAGTGAAAGGGATGGCGCGCGGGCATGTCCAGACCTACGCCCAGGCTGTGGCCCAGCCAATTCACGTGGCGATAAAGCCAGTCGCGCTTGGGTGCCACGCTGACCGGCGCCGGGTTGCCGTGGTGCTGCAGCAGCGCGCCCAGCAGCACCGGGCGGTAACGCACGTGCACGCTCAGGCCTTCAAGGGTGCGCGGCAGTTGCTCAAAGGCGAGCCAGGCGTAGGGGGAGACGAAGTCGAGGTAGAAGGTGATTTCGTGCATGGGGTCTGGCTCTGATCGTGGACAAGGAAAGGCGACATCACAGGCCGCTGGCCCTCACCCCGGCCCTCTCCCAGAGGGAGAGGGAGGAAAACCGGGGCCGCGTGTCGCCCCGCCTCTTGTGCGCAGAGGTGCCAAACCGGCGCGGCATGGCACCCTCGCCCCTTTGGGGAGGGAGAAAAGCCGGGGCCGCGTTTCGCCCCGCCTCTTGCGCGCAGCGGGGCCAAACCGGCGCGGTATTTCTCCCTCGCCCCTCTGGGGAGAGGGCTGGGGTGAGGGGCTGCGCCAGTCGGCACACTCTTTCAGGCGCTGGTTTTGGGCGCCTGCACCACATCGGCCACGGGCGCGCCGGTCAGGCGCTCCAGGTCTTGGGGCTTGAGGCGGAACACCGCGTGCGGGTGCCCTGCGGCGGCCCAGATTTCGTCGAAGCGCAGCAGTTCGGCATCGATCAGGGTCACCGGCGCCCGGCTGAAGCCGACGGGTGAGACGCCGCCGATGGTGAAGCCCGTCGCGCTCTTGACGAAGTCGGCGTCGGCGCGGCCGATCGGGCCGATCAGGGCGCTGACTTTTTTCTCGTCCACGCGCCGGTCGCCCGAGGTGACGACGAGCACCGCTGCGTCATCGCTCTTGCGCCGGAAGATGATGCTCTTGGCGATCTGGCCGACGACGACGCCGAGCGCGTCGGCCGCCTCTTGTGCGGTGCGCGCCGAGATGTCGAGCATTTGCGGCGCATGCGGATGGCCGGCGGCCTGCAGGGCGGCGCGCACGCGCTGCACGCTGTCGGAGTCTTGCGCCGCCATGGTCAAGCCGCCCGCTTGTTCAGCATGGCCACGGCCACGCGCGACTGGGGCTGCTTGCCCAGCACGCCGCTGATGAAGGCGCCGGCGTCGACCAGCTTGTCCAGGTCGATGCCGGTCTCTATGCCCAGGCCGTGCAGCAGATAGACCACGTCCTCGGTCGCCACGTTGCCCGTCGCGCCCTTGGCATAGGGGCAGCCGCCCAGGCCGGCAACGGAGGACTGGAAATTCCACACGCCCATGTGCAGCGCGGCCAGCGTGTTGGACAGCGCCTGGCCGTAGGTGTCGTGAAAGTGGCCGCTCACGTGGTCGATGTCGTAGTGCTTGAGCGCGGCTTCCATTGCGCGCTGCACCTTGAGCGGCGTGCCCACGCCTATGGTGTCGGCCACGTCCACGCGCTCAACGCCTATGCCGCGCATCAAGCCCGCCAGATATTCCACGCGCGCCGGAGCGATATCGCCCTCGTAGGGGCAGCCGACGGTGCAGCTCATGGCGCCGCGCACCGCCACGCCGGCGGCCAGTGCGGCCTGCACCACAGGGGCAAAACGCTCGATGCTCTCGGCGATCGAGCAGTTGATGTTCTTCTGGCTAAAGGCTTCGCTCGCCGCACCAAAGACGACGATCTCGTCGGGCCGGTCTTGCACCGCCGCCTCCCAGCCCTTGAGGTTGGGCACCAGCACGCTGTAGCGCACGCCGGTCTGGCGCTGCACGCCGGCCATCACCGCGTGGTTGTCGGCCATTTGCGGCACCCATTTGGGGCTGACGTAGCTGGTGACTTCGATCTCGTGCAGGCCGGCCGCTTGCAGCTTGTGGACCAGGGCGATCTTGTCGCTGGCCGGGAGGGGTTGTTTTTCGTTTTGCAGGCCGTCGCGCGGGCCGACGTCGATGAGGCGGACGTGGGTTGGATAGGTCATGGTGATTCACTCGGTCTCTTGGATGCAATCATCGCATCGCCCGGCGGACTTCGCAGGCGTCCTGGTGCACGAGCGTGGCAAACGGGGTGCCGTCGAGCGCGGGTGGCGGAGGCGTTTGCGCACTGCCCAGCGACGGATAGGGTGCGGGACGGCCCAGCAGGTCGGCCATCGTCGCGGCGAAGACGCGGTTGTCATAGCGCGGCAGGCCATCGGGCGCAGCCCATGCATTGCGAGTCGCCTGGCTGCTCCATTGCGGCTGATCGGCACGAAACGCCGCGTTGCTCCACAGCATGAAGGGCACTTCGTAGGCGCTTTGCGCACTACCGTGGGTGTAGTTGCTACCGCAGGCGGGAAGGTTCAGTCCGTGGTCCGAGATGTAGAGCAGCACCGCGCGGCGCTCCTTGGCGTGCCGGTGCAGCAGCCTTATCCACTGCGCCAGCAGTTGGCTCGAAGCGGCAATGCTGTTGTCGTACGGATCATCCCAGCGGGCCTGCTGCGGTTCGTAGCGCTGGCCCACGCGCGGATGGCTACCGTAGGTATGCAGCGTCACCAGCAGCGGTTGGCCGGGTCTGGCCTCGTCGAGCGCTTGGCGCAGCAGGGGTGTGAGCCCGCTGTCGCGTGCGCCGGCAGGCAGATTCACGTACCGGTCCGACCGCTGACGATAGGCCACGTGAAAGAAGGTCTCGCCGATACCCGAACGGCTTTGGTTGCTCAGCGTCACAACCCGAAACCCCGCCGCATGCGCCCAGTCGAGCCAGGTCGGCAAGCCCTGAACTGGCAAGCGGTCGAGCTCCGATCCGCTGAGCAGCATGGGCACTGCCTGAGCGGTGTTGTTGCCGTTGCTGAGCACTGACAGGACCTGCAGCTCGGAACGCACAGGCGTCAGGTCCTCGTTCGTTGGATGCCCGCCATAGCCCAGCAGCGACCAGCGCAGTGCACTGGCGCTCTCGCCCAGGACCACGACGATGAGATCGGCACGCACGGAAGCGGTCGGCGGAGCCACGCCGGGTACGGAAAATATCTGCGCCTGCGCCGCCTGTTGGCGCGCCAGCGATTCGAGCAGCCCAAGCGGATAGACCCGGTCGATGTTGCTCAGCGCCGACACCAGCGTCTGCTGCTTGGCAATCGAAACCACAGCCCATGCCAGCCAGACCCATGCGATCAGAACCAGGACGGCGCGCAGCGCCCGATGCAAGTGCAAGGGTCGGTGCCCGATCCACCATGCGGCGCCGCTGGCGGCCACCAGCCAAGCGAGCAGCCACAGCCCGTCACGCACACGGTAAGAGGCTGCGTACTGCATTGCCTCGCTCGTGTGCGAACCCAAAATGGTGAACCAGAAATACTCGTCGGGCGCCGAGCGCACCGCCAGGAAATAGCCGAGGTATACCGCCCCGATCGGTACCAGCAGCCCTGCCGCCAGGCGCGCGCCGTGGCGCCACAGAAACACCGGCGCCAGCAGCAACGCCGAACCCAAGGTATCGACCAGCCGATCGGCCGACGGCCACATCCATAGCACCGGACTGCAGAGGAAGCACCAAGCCAGCAGTGTAGGTGCGGCGCCCCACCGCGAACGGACGGGGACACGCGTCAAGGCGGCATGCGACTCAGGATGCATCGAGCTTGAGCAGTTCCTCGCCCTCGGCGATCTGGTCACCCGGCGCGTACAGCACCTCTTGCACCACGCCGTCTTGCGGCGCGGCGATGGTGTGCTCCATCTTCATGGCTTCCATCACGGCCAGCGCCTGGCCCTTGGCGACCTTGTCGCCGGCCTTCACCGCGATCGAGACGACCTTGCCCGGCATGGGCGCGGTCAGGCGTCCGCCCTCGGCCCCGCCTTCGTCGGCGCGCGAGAGCATGTCGAGTTCGGTGATGCGCGCCGCGCCCCGGGTGGCAAAGACGTATTCCTCCTCGCCCAGCGCATGCACCTGCACCAGCTCGCGCCGCTCGCCGTAGCGCAGGTCGATGCGGCCATCGGGCAGCGCGGTGATGGACAGCGGCTGCGGCGCGCCATCGCCCACTTGCAGCTGCAGGCCATCGTCCAGATAGCGCAGCTTGGCGACGAGCGGCTCGCCCTGGTATTCCAGATCGACGCGGCGCGTGGCCACGCCGTGCGAGCGAAAGCCGTCGGTGCGGCTGAAGGGGTCGTCGGTTTCTGCGGCGCGCTCGGCCAGCACGGTTTGCGCGACGGCGGCGGCCACGACCAGTTCGCGCCCCAGCGGGTCCTGGTTGAACAAGTGCTCGGCCTCGCGCGGGATCAGCGCGGTATCGAGCTGCGCCTGGCGAAACGAGTCGGTCGCCAGCACGTGGCGCAGAAACTGCACGTTGGTCTGCAGCCCGGCGATGTGCGTGGCAGCCAGCGCGGCATCGAGCCTGGCCAGCGCCTCCTGGCGCGTCTTGCCGTGCACGATGAGCTTGGCGATCATGCTGTCGTAGAAGGGGCTGATCGCGTCGCCCTCGCGCACGCCGTCGTCAAAGCGCACCGCGCCGATTTCAAACGCCACGTGTGCGGGCTTGCGGTAGACGCGCAGGGTGCCGGTGGCGGGCAGGAAGTCCTTGTCCGGGTTTTCGGCGCAGATGCGCGCCTCGATCGCGTGGCCGTGGATGGTGAGCTGCTCTTGCGCCAAAGGCAGCGGCTCGCCAAAGGCCACGCGCAATTGCCATTCGACCAGGTCTTGGCCGCTGATCGCCTCGGTCACCGGGTGCTCGACCTGCAGGCGCGTGTTCATCTCCATGAAGTAGAACTTCATTTGTTCGGGATGCGCATAACCGCCGGGCTGCTCGACGATGAATTCCACCGTGCCCGCGCCCACATAGCCGACGGCGCGCGCGGCGGCCACGGCCGCTTCGCCCATCTGGCGACGCAGCTCGGGCGTCATGCCGGGGGCGGGGGCTTCTTCCAGCACCTTCTGGTGGCGCCGCTGGGTGGAGCAGTCGCGCTCAAACAGGTAGACGCAGTTGCCCTGGGTATCACCAAAGATCTGGATTTCGATATGGCGCGGCTGCTGCACCAGTTTTTCGATCAGCACCGCGTCGTTGGCAAAGCTGTTGGCCGCCTCGCGCTTGCAGGAGGCGAGCGCATCGGCAAAGTCTTCGCTCTTGTAGACCTCGCGCATGCCTTTGCCGCCGCCGCCGGCGCTGGCCTTGATCAGCACCGGGTAGCCGATCTTGTCGGCCTCGCGCTGCAAGAGCTGCGGGTCTTGGTCCTCGCCCTGGTAGCCCGGCACCAGCGGCACGCCGGCCTTGGCCATGAGGCGCTTGGATTCGGCCTTCAGGCCCATGGCCTGGATGGCGCTGGCGGGCGGGCCGATGAAGACCAAGCCCGCGTCGGCGCAGGCGTGGGCAAAGGCCTCGTTCTCGCTCAGAAAGCCGTAACCGGGGTGGATCGCCTGCGCGCCCGTGGCGCGGGCGGCATCGATGATGCGCTGCCACTGCAGATAGCTCTCGGCCGGGGCATTGCCGCCGATGTACACCGCCTCGTCGCAGGCCAGCACGTGCTTGGCGTGCGCGTCCGCGTCGGAATAGACGGCGACGGTCTTCACGCCCATGCGGCGTGCGGTGGCCGCCACCCGGCAGGCGATTTCGCCGCGATTGGCGATCAGGATTTTTTCAAACATGGATTTCTCCTCATCAATTCAATGGCGCAGGTGTGGCCGGCGCGCCGAAGAAGGACCTCAGGCGGCGCCAGACGGCCAGCAGAAAGCGAAACAGCAGCACCAGCAGGGCGATGGACACCAACACCGTCACCACCAGCGCCACGCCAAACCACAGCGGATGCGCGATGGCCAGCCAGACGGCGCCCACCACCAGACCATCCTCGAACAGCGACGCGAGGCCGTTGGTAAACGGCTCGGGCGAGGTGTTGATGGCCGCACGCGTAGTGGCCTTGGTGGCAAACGAGGTCGCGGCCAGCGAGCCGCCGAGCAGCCCCGCGACCAGCGCCATGGTGCCCGAGTCGGCACCGAACACGCCCGCCGCCAGCAGCGCCCCGGCAGGGATGCGCACGACGCTGTGCACCGCATCCCAGACGCTGTCCACCCAGGGGATCTTGTCGGCGAAGAACTCCACGAACATCATGAAGCCCGCCGCCGTCAAGACCGCCGGATGCTGCAGCAACTGCAAGCCCGCGGGCAGTGCAATCCAGCCCAGCGCGCCCATGCCGCCGACCAGGAACACCACCGCATACAGCCGCAGCCCGCTGGCCCAGCCCAGCGCCGCCGCCAGCGCCACCAGCCCGGGCATGTCCAGCGTGGCGGCCGCGCGGCCCACCGCATCGCCCACCTGGCCGGCGACCTGCCCTGCCGCCTCCGCAGCCTGCGGCGCGACGTGAATGTCCAGGCCGTGCAGCCATTGGACGAGGGAGTCGAGGGGCGTGCTCATGGCTGGTCAAACCTTGCGTGGCCCGGGTTTGTCTCCCTCTCCCTCTGGGAGAGGGTTGGGGTGAGGGCCGGTGCCGCCGTGAACGCGACGCGCTTTGCAGGCTGCGCGCAGCCCCTCACCCAGCCTCTCCCCAGAGGGGAGAGGGGCGATACCGGCCTCTTGAATGCCATCGCTTCCAAACCAATAGCTGCTCGCGCTTGTCCAGCAAGCGCCAGCGGCATATTTGGTCTGAAAAATCACGGTATCGCCCCTCAAGACACCAGCCAGTCGGGCTTGCGCTTTTGCAAAAAGGACTGCACGCCCTCCTTGCCCTCGCTGCTGGCGCGGATGTCGGCAATGCCTTGCACCGTGGCGGCGACCAGCGCGGGCGTGATCTCGCGCTCGGCCACGTCGCGCACCAGTTGCTTGCACACGCGCACCGCGTTCGGGCTGGCGCTGGTCAGCGCCTTGAGCCAGGTGGCGACGGTGGCGTCCAGTTCATCGGTCGCGACCACCTCGTGCACGAAGCCGATGCGATGCGCCTCGGCTGCGCTGAAGCGCTCTGCCGTCAAGAAATAACGATGCGCGGCACGCGCGCCCATCGCGCGGACCACGTAGGGGCTGATGGTGGCGGGGGCCAGGCCGAGCTTGACCTCGCTCAGGCAGAAGTGCGCGCTGTCCACACTCACCGCCAGGTCGCAAGCAGCCACCAGGCCCATGCCGCCGGCGTAGACGTCGCCCTGCACGCGCGCGATGGTGGGTTTGGGGCATTCGTAGATCACGCGCAGCATCTCTGCGAGCTTGGCGGCGTCCGCCAGGTTCTCCTCGCGCGTGTAGTCGGCCATGCGGCGCATCCAGTTCAGGTCGGCACCGGCGCAAAACGCCGGGCCAACGGCTGCCAGCACGATGGCGCGCACCTCGTCGCGCTGCCCCAGATCGGCAAAGGCCTGGGTGAGCTCGGCGATGACTTCGTCGTTGAAGGCGTTGCGCACCTCAGGACGGGTGAGCGTGATGGTGGCGACGTGGCCTTGCACGTCGGTATGAACAGCCGTCGTCATGTCGGGGATTCCTCTTGCAGCATGTAGGCCATGTCGAGTTCGGGGCAGCGCTGGCCCAGCGCCGTCAGTGCCGCCGTGATCTGCCCGCGGTGGTGCGTGCCATGGTTGAAGACGTGGGCCAGCGTGGCAGCAAAGGGCAGCGAGACGGGCTCGCCGCCCATCGTCGTGTAGTTGAACCGGCCGTCAAAGCGCGATGCCGGCCAGCTCTCGATCAGCGGTTGCCAGCGGGCAGCGCCTTGCAGCAGGCGTTGCGCCAGGCGTGCGCGGTCCGGCTCGGCTTCGCCGTCCAGCGCCACCTTCAGCGAAACGCCCTCGGCAATGCGGCCCCACCACAGCAGGTGTTCGGCCACCAGCAGGTGGTTGAGGCTGCCGTGAATGCTCTTGAAAAACAGCCCCATGTCGCGCCGGTAGTCGGCTTCGTCCAGCGGCGCGACGGCGTCCAGCAGGCGCGTGCTGGCCCAGACGTTGTAGCGCGCCAGGGTCGAAAAATGGTCTTGCCAAGTGGGCATCGTCAATGCTCCCAAATGCGCAGACCCCGGTGCGCGGCAAAACCGTCGTAATCGCGGTCGCGGTGCAGCAGCAGGTAGTCGCGTTCGATGCAGAAGGCGGCGACCATCACGCCCGTGCTGGCGCGCACCGTGATGCCGCGCGCGCGCAGGTGGCGGTAGTGCTCGGCGGCGGCCAGCGCCACGTCCGCACCGCCGCAAGGCTCGACGCTGAGGGTTTGCAGCAGCGTCCGCGCCTGGCGCA
Source organism: Comamonas sp. NLF-1-9 (assembly GCF_019195435.1). NCBI lineage: Bacteria > Pseudomonadati > Pseudomonadota > Betaproteobacteria > Burkholderiales > Comamonadaceae > Comamonas > Comamonas sp. NLF-1-9. The sequence continues at coordinate 2,971,317 of NZ_CP078069.1, read as the reverse complement.
TCGCGCGCTCGTGGCGAAAGCCGCGCAGCACCTCGTACAGCACCACGTCGGGCACGACCAGACGGGTCTGGCCGTCCTGCAGCAGACGATCGAGTTCATCGCAGGCGGCGGTAGGCCGGTCGGCAAAAAAATCGATCCAGACGCTGGAGTCAACGACCAGCACGGTGGCGCTTCTCCGGTGTGGGGTTCGCTGGCGTTGGGGCTGGCGGCTTGGCGCGCGTGGCACGGTAGTCCGCCCGGCCTTCATTTACCTCCAGCGCGACAAGCGTGGGCGCTTCATCCACCTCGGTTTCCGGGTCCGGCTGCGTCCAGTCGATTGATTCGTCGCCTTCCCACTTGAGCTTGCCGCGCCATTTCAGGATTTCGCGGTACGCCGCCTGGCGCGCCAGCAGGCGCAGGCCTGCCTCCACGGTGTCCTTCTTGGTCGTGTAGGGGCCTGCCTGCATGGCCTTGGCCAACAAGTCGTCGTCAATATCAATGTTTGTGCGCATAATGTGTATCAATCATGAATTATTGACACATCGTACACCTTACATCCGGAAAACGCCAAACTTCACGTCTTCGATCGGCGCGTTGTGCGCCGCCGACAGGCCCAGCGCCAGCATGCGGCGGGTGTCGGCGGGGTCGATCACGCCGTCGTCCCACAGGCGGGCGCTGGCGTAATAGGGGTGGCCCTGCTCTTCGTACTGCTCGCGGATCGGGGCCTTGAAGGCTTCTTCCTCCTCGGCGCTCCACTGCCCGCCCTTGCGCTCTATGCCGTCGCGCTTGACGGTGGCCAGCACCGTGGCGGCCTGCTCGCCGCCCATCACGCTGATGCGCGCGTTGGGCCACATCCAGAGAAAGCGCGGGCTGTAGGCGCGCCCGCACATGCCGTAGTTGCCGGCGCCAAAGCTGCCGCCGATGATGACGGTGAATTTGGGCACGTTGGCCGTGGCCACCGCCGTGACCAGCTTGGCGCCGTGGCGGGCGATGCCTTCGTTTTCGTACTTGCGCCCGACCATGAAGCCGGTGATGTTCTGCAGGAAGACGAGCGGGATCTTGCGCTGGCAGCACAGCTCGATGAAGTGCGCGCCCTTTTGCGCCGACTCGGAAAACAGAATGCCGTTGTTGGCAATGATGCCCACGGGCATGCCTTCGATGTGCGCAAAGCCGCAGACCAGCGTGGTGCCAAAGCGCGCCTTGAATTCCTGGAAGGCGCTCTCGTCCGCGATGCGGGCGATGATCTCGTGCACGTCAAAGGGTTTGCGCGTGTCCTTGGGAATCACGCCGTAGAGCTCTTCGGGCGCGTATTTGGGCGGCGCGGGTTTGCGCAGCGCACCGGCGGGCGTCTTGGTGTGGTTCAGGTGTGCCACCACCTCGCGCGCCAGGGCCAGCGCATGGGTGTCGTTTTGCGCCAGGTAGTCGGCCACGCCCGACAGGCGCGTGTGCACGTCGCCCCCGCCCAGGTCTTCGGCGCTCACCTCCTCGCCCGTGGCGGCCTTCACCAGCGGCGGGCCGCCCAGAAAGATCGTGCCCTGGTTCTTGACGATGATGGATTCGTCGCTCATCGCCGGCACATAGGCGCCGCCCGCCGTACAACTGCCCATGACCACGGCGATCTGCGCAATGCCCTGCGCGCTCATGTTGGCCTGGTTGTAGAAGATGCGGCCGAAGTGGTCGCGGTCGGGGAAGACCTCGTCCTGGTTGGGCAAATTGGCGCCGCCCGAGTCCACCAGGTAGATGCAGGGCAGGCGGTTCTGCTGGGCGACCTCCTGCGCGCGCAGGTGCTTCTTCACCGTCATCGGGTAGTAGGTGCCGCCCTTCACCGTCGCGTCATTGCACACGATCATGCAGTCCACGCCAGAGACACGGCCAATGCCTGCAATCAGCCCGGCTGCCGGGGCGGAATCGGTGCCGTCGCGGTCCGGGTACATGTGCAGCGCCGCCAGCGGGGCAATTTCCAGAAACGGCGTGCCCGGGTCCAGCAGCATCTGCACGCGCACGCGCGGCAGCAGCTTGCCGCGCGCCAGGTGCTTCTTGCGCGCCGCCTCGCCCCCGCCCTGACCGACCTTGGCGACCTGGGCCTTGAGGTCGTCCACCAGCGCGCGCATGGCCTGAGCATTGGCCTGGAAATCGGCCGAACGCGGGTTGAGCTTGGTTTGCAAAACCGACATGGGATGTCCTTTATCTATTGTTTTGAGAGCTGCTCGCGCTTGTACAGCAAGCGTTTGAGGCCGATTTGACCCATATTCCCGGCGATGCTCCCGACGCCCTACCGGGCCACTTTAGCGCTTGTCGCGCCATGCGGGGCGCCAGACAGGTTGCAAAACCTGCCAGCCCGCAGCACACTCGCGCATGCTCGACATGCGCCCCGCCCGCAAGCCGCACGCCCGCACGCCCGTCGCTCTGGTGCTGGACGTCGTGCGCGCCTACGAGGTCCGCGCCATGCGCCCTGAAGAAGCTCTGGCGCAGGCACAAATCACGCCATCGCAACTCAAGCAGCCCCGGGGCTACGTGACCGCCACCCAGTTCGAGCGCCTGTGCGCCGCCGCCATGCGCGAACTGGACGACGAAGCCCTGGGCTGGTTCAGCCGTCGCCTGCCCTGGGGCAGCTACGGCATGCTGGCGCGCGCCTCCATCACATCGGGGCAGCTGGGGCTGGCGCTGGCGCGCTGGTGCCGCCACCACGCGCTGCTGACCGACGACATCACCCTGACGCTGAGCCAGGGCGGCGACAGCGCGCGCATCGCGATTGCCGAGCACCGCCCGCTCGGCCCGGGCGGCGCGCTGCGCGAGATCTGCCTGCTGTCCACGCTGCGCAACCTCCACGGCTTGGCCTGCTGGCTGATCGACACCCGCGTGCGGCTTGCGCGGGTGCAGTTTCCGTTCGCCGCGCCGGCGCACGCCGAGGTGTATCCATTGCTGTTCCCCGGGCCGATCGGCTTCGACGCCCCGCAGGCCGCATTTGAGTTCGACAGCCGCTATCTGGCCCTGCCCCTGACGCGCGACGAAGCCGCGCTGCAACACATGCTGCAGCGGGCGCTGCCGCTCACCGTCTGGCAATACCAGCGCGAGCGCCTGCTGGTAGCGCGCGTGCGCCAGCTTCTGGGCAGCGACCCGGCCATGCTGCAAAGCGCGGTGCTTGTGGCCGACGCGCTACACCTTTCAGAGCGCACGCTGCACCGCCAGCTGCGCCAGGAAGGCGCATCGCTGCAACAGCTCAAGAACGAAGTGCGCCGCGCCCAGGCCGAACACCTGCTGCGCCACACCGAACGCCCCGTCAAGCAGGTAGCGCAGGCGGCCGGCTTTGCCAGCGACAAGAGCTTCGCCCGCGCGTTTCGGGCCTGGGCGGGCTGCTCGCCGCAGCAGTACCGTGCGAGCTACCGCCAGTCGCCGTCCACGTAACACCAGCGCCCACACATGCGCGCGAAGCGGCTGAGTTCTTTCTTCCCCGGGTCCATACTTGGCCTTGAGTCAATCCGATATGCCAAGAGACGCCAGAGCAGCACCCGTCTGGCAGCACACAGGGCCAGACATGAGCAAGAGAAAGCAGACAGTTCCCTCCGTCCGCTCTTCCGCGGCGGAATACCTGACCTTTGTCGCAGCCTCCGGCCAAGGGGGCGTGGAGGCGGTATATGCCGACGAGAACGTCTGGCTGAGCCAGAAGATGATGGCCACGCTCTACGGCGTGGAGGTGCCCACCATCAACTACCACTTGAAAAAGGTATTTGCCGACAGCGAGTTGCGGGAGGACGCAGTTGTTAGAAATTTTCGAACAACTGCCGCCGACGGCAAGGGCTACGACACCAAGCACTACAGCTTGGCCGCCATCATCGCTGTGGGCTACAAGGTCAATTCCGAGCGTGCGGTGCAGTTTCGCAAATGGGCGATCGGCATCGTCGAGGAGTTCGCCATCAAGGGCTGGGCCATGGACGTGGAGCGACTGAAGCAAGGCGGCTCTGTCCTGTCCGACCGGTATTTCGAGGAGCAGCTTCAGCGCGTCCGCGAGATCCGCCTTTCGGAGCGCAAGTTCTACCAGAAGATCACCGACATCTATGCCACCGCCATCGACTACGACGTGAGCGCGCAGGCCACACAGCGGTTCTTTGCCACGGTGCAGAACAAGCTGCACTGGGCGATCCATGGCCACACTGCGGCGGAAGTGATCGTCGCCCGCGCCGATGCCGGAAAGACCCACATGGGCCTGGCCACCTGGAAGGACGCGCCGCGCGGAAAGATTCAGAAATTCGACGTGGTAGTGGCCAAGAACTACCTGAACGCGGACGAGCTGGTGCAGCTTTCCCGGCTGGTCAACGCCTACCTGGACATGGCCGAATTGATGGCACAGCGGAAAATGCCGATGACCATGCAGGACTGGGAGGCGCGCCTGAACCGCTTTCTGCAGTTGACGGAGCGCGAGGTATTGCAGGACGCCGGCCGCGTGAGCGCCGAAATTGCCAAAGCCCACGCCGAAACCGAGTTCGAGAAATACCGCATCGTGCAAGACAGGCTGTTTCAGAGCGATTTCGATCGCCTGCTGCTGCAGCTTGAAGACACGGAAAAACGGGGTCGCGAGCGATAAACGCCTGTGCCCGGACCTGGGCGCAATGGACTCGGAAAGCGGTCCGCTCCTGCGACGCTGCTCCCGCTACCGCCAATCCCCATCCACGTAATACCAGCGCCCCTCCTCGCGCACGAAGCGGCTGAGTTCATGCATGCGCGTGGCCTTGCCGTCGGCGCTGCGGCAGCGGGCGATGAATTCCACTTCGGCGCTGTGCTCGCCCGTCTGGCGGTGCTGGCGCACCTCCAGGCCCAGCCACTTCACGCCCGCATCAAAGCGCACGCGCGAGGGGCGCCGGCTTGCGTGCCAGGTGGCGCGCAGATAAGCCTCGTTTTCACGCACGTAGGCGCTGTAGCGCGAGCGCACCAGGCTTTCGGCGTCGGGCGCGGGTGTGGTGTCGAAGTGGTCCAGGTAGCGCTCGCAGCATTGGGCATAGGCCAGGGGTTTGCCGCGCGCGTCCAGCCGGCCGCAGTGGCAGGCCTGGCTCACGCCAGCGCCCGCTGGATGATGATTTTCTGCACGTCGCTCGTGCCTTCGTAGATCTGGCAGACGCGCACGTCGCGGTAGATGCGCTCGACCGGGAAGTCGCTCACGTAGCCATAGCCGCCCAGCGTCTGGATGGCGGCGCTGCACACGCGCTCGGCCATCTCGGTGGCAAAGAGCTTGGCCATGGCCGCCTCCTTCAGGCAGGGGCGACCGGCGTCGCGCAGGCTGGCGGCGTGCCAGATGAGCTGGCGTGCGGCCTCGATCTGCGTGGCGCAGTCGGCCAGGCGAAAACCCACGGCCTGGTGGTTGAAGATGGGCGTGCCAAAGCTCTCGCGCTCCTTGCTGTAGTGCAGCGCGCAATCGAGCGCCGCGCGCGCCATGCCCACGCTTTGCGCGGCGATGCCGATGCGCCCGCCCTCGAGCGCGGACAGTGCAATGCGGTAGCCCTCGCCCTCGGCGCCGATGAGGTTGGCGGCGCTCACGCGGCAGTTGTCGAACTGGATTTGCGCCGTGTCGCTGCTGTGCTGGCCCAGCTTGTCCTCCAGCCGCGCGACGATGTAGCCCGGCGTGCTCGTGGGCACGATGAAGGCGCTCATGCCGCGCTTGCCCGCGGCCTTGTCGGTGACGGCGATGACGATCGCGACCTGGCCGTTCTGGCCGCTGGTGATGAACTGCTTGACGCCGTTGATCACGTACTCGCCGTCGTCGAGCGTGGCCGTGGTGCGCAGCGCGGAGGCGTCCGAGCCGACGTGCGGCTCGGTCAGGCAAAACGCCCCGAGCATCTCACCGCGCGCCAGCGGGCTGAGCCAGTCGCGCTTTTGCGCCTCGGAGCCATAGCGCATCAAGATGGCGTTGACCGGGCAGTTGGTCACGGAAATCGCCGTGCTGGTGCCGCCGTCGCCCGCGGCGATTTCTTCCAGCACCAGCGCCAGCGTCAGGTAGTCGAGGCCTGCGCCGCCGTATTCCTCTGGCACGCAAATGCCGTAGGCGCCCAAGGCGGCCAGGCCCTGGTGCACCTCGCGCGGGAAGTGGTGCCCCTTGTCCCAGCGCGCGGCGTGGGGGGTGATCTGCTCGCGCACGAAGTCGCGCACGGCGTCGCGGATCATTTCCTGGTCTTGGGTCAACAGCATGGCGGCGGTCTGCAAAAGTGGAGCGCTGAGCAGCAGCGCGGACAGCGCCGATTCTTTCACAGCGCTGCGCCGGCCGAGCGCGGCTTTGCCACGCGGCGCCCGGGGGCTGTAGCATTGCCCCGCCTTGCGAGTCCGCCCGGCCGCCTTTGCCCGACGCCCATGCCCGCCGAGATTGCCGCCCTGCTGCGCGCCCATCCGCTGTTTGCCCGCTGTTCGCGGCTGGACCACGCGCGGCTGCTGGCGGCCGCCACGACCTGCCAGTTCAAGGCGGGAGAGCGCCTGTTCGAAGCGGGCGCGCCGTCCGAGCATTACTACTGGATCACCGCCGGCACGGCCAAGCTCTCGAGCACCCGCTCGCAGACCGCCGGGCCGGGCGACGGCCTGGGCGCCGAGGCCTTTGCCGACGGCACCGCCAGCGACAACCGCTATCTGGCCAGCGCCACGGCGCTGACTGAGGTGAGCGCACTGCGCCTGGAACGCGGCGCGCTGCGCAGCCTGCTGGCCAGCCGGCCCCAGCTCAAATCGCCGGCGCTCGCCGAACTCGCTCGTGCGCTGGGCGAACTGGCGCCGCCCGCTCCCGCCGCGCCGGCCGCCAGCGCCAGCGCGCCGCTGCCCTGGAAGGCTTTGCTGGGGTGGATCAGCACCATGGTGTTGTCGCCTCTGGCCTGGTGGATGGGGCAGCGGGCGGGGCTCACGCCGCAGGCGGCGGTTTATCTGGGCCTGTTCACCATGGCCGCGCTGATGTGGCTGTTTGCGCTGGTCGATGAATACATCCCGCCCCTGATCGCCGTCGTCGCCATGCTGTTCATCGAGCTGGTGCCGGCGCGCGTGGCGCTGCACGGGTTTTACTCGCGCACCTTCATCCTGCTGCTCGGGGTGTATGCGGTGTCGGCCGTGGTAGTGGCTTCGGGGCTTGCTTACCGGCTCATGCTCTGGACGCTGCTGCGCCTGCCGGACACGCCGTTCTGGCACCGCTCGGCGCTGACCTTCTTCGGCATGGTGTTGTCCATCGTCATGCCATCGTCCAACGCGCGCCTGGCGCTGATGCTGCCGCTGTACAAGGAAATGGACGCAAGCCTGGGCGCGCGCCGGCATTCGCCCGAAGCCAGCGCGCTGGTGGTGGCGACCTTCACCGGCGCGACGCTGTTCTCGCCGCTGCTGCTCACCGCCAAGAGCTCCAACCTCGCGGCCTTCGCGATGCTGCCGGCGCAGGTGCGGCTGAACTTTCAAGGCATCACCTGGCTGCTGGGCGCGACGGTGGTGGCGCTGGGCTTCGTGCTGGTGCACTTTGCCGTCATGCGCCTGGCCTGGCAGCCGCAGCAACGCACGGCCCTGCCGCTGGCGCGCATCCGCACCCAGCTCGTCACGCTCGGGCCGCTGCAGCCGGCGGAATGGGCGGCGGCGCTGGCCTTCACCACCTTCGTGCTGGGCGCGGCGCTGCCGCAGTGGCACCAGTCGCAGGCCGCTTGGCTCGCGGGCCTGGTGCTGGTTGCTCTGATGGTGCTGGGGCTGCTGGACAAGAGCGGCTTTCAGAGCAAGATCGACTGGCCGACGATCTTCTTCCTGCTGTGCCTGGACGGCTTTACCGACGCCATCAGCTACCTGCATCTGGACAAGGCCATGCTGCAGGTGCTGATGCCGCTGCTGGGCTGGATCCATGGCGACCTGGTCTGGTTCACGCTGCTGGCGCTGCTGGTCACCGTGGCGCTGCGCCTGGCGCTGCCGACGACCGCGGGCATGGTGCTGGCGGCCACGCTGCTGCTGCCCATAGGCCTGGCCAACGGCATCCACCCGTGGATCGTGGTGTTCCTGACCTCGCTGTTTTCCGACATCTGGTTCATGCCCCACCAGCAGTCCTCGTTTGCGCAGTTGCAGGGCGCGGGCATGCGCCAGCGCTGCGATGAAAGCCTGTTCTTTCGCTACGCCTGGTGGCTCAACGGCGTGCGCGTGCTGCTGGCGTTTGCCAGCATTCCCTGGTGGCGCTGACTGGGGCTGGACGGATGACGCCGCGCCGCCGCATCCTCATCGCCTGCCTGTGCACCTTCGTGCTGCTGCTGTTTGCGCTCTTGATCGCGTTCAACCATGCCAAGCCGCGCCTGCTGGTGCTGCACACCTTCTCCGAAGACGGGCATTGGGAGCAACTGTTTGACCGCGGCGTGCAGCGCGCGCTGGCCGGCAACCGCCAGCCGCTGGCCGTGCGCTGGCATTACATGAGCTTTTCCAGCGCCGAGGTGCAGAGCAACGCCGAATGGCAGGCGGCCAGCGCCCGGGCGCGCGCCGTGATCACCTCCTGGAAGCCCGACGTGGTGCTCATCGTCGGCGAAGAGGCGCAGCAGTGGCTGGGCTACCGCTACGTGTCCGATGACCCGCGCGCGCAGCGCCTGGTCTATGCCACCGCCGAAGATCCGCAGCGCTTTGGCTACCCGGGCGCGGCCAACGTCACCGGCGTGCGCGAGCTGCTGCCGCTGGCGCAGATCCGCGACCTGCTGGCGGTGCTGGAAGCGCGGCCGCTGCGCATCCAGGCGCTGGGCATGGCAGACCCCACGGGCGAGGTCGAGCGCGACCAGGTGCAGGCCTTCGATTGGCAGGACCACCGGCTTGCGCCGGTGCGGCTGGTCGAAACCTACGCGCAGTGGCAGCAGGCGGTGCGCGAGGCCGAGGGCCAGGCCGACGTGCTGCTGGTGCTGAGTTTTGCGGGCATGCCGCGCTCGGCGCGCGAGCCGGGCGTCGTCGATTCGCTGGAAGTTGCGCGCTGGACCGAGGCCAACGCCCGCCCGCTGCCCATCAGCGTGCGCGAGCGCTTCGTGCAAGGCGGCGGGGCGCTGGCCATCGCGCCCTCGGCCGAGGGGCTGGGCGAGCAGGCGGGACGCCTGGCGCTGCAGGCCCTGCGCGATGCGACGCTGCCCGCGCCGCAAGACAGCGAGGACTTTGCGGTCGGCGTGGGGCTGCAGCCGCTGGCGCGGCGCGGCTACCGGTTGCCGGGCATCTACGTACAGGCGGCGCGCGCCGCGCAGCTGCTGTTTCGCGACATCTCAGAGCCGGCGAGCACGCCCGCGCCCGCGCGCTGAACGGCGCTACCAGGAGCGCAGGCGCACACCCTCTTCGTTGAAGAAGGCGCCGTTGTCGGCAGCGCCGGCGCTCTGCAGCGTCACGCGCAGCCTGGTCACGCTGTCGCGCACGCCCAATGGAGCCTTGTCGCCGCCCATGTCGGTCTTGACCCAGCCGGGGTGAAACAGCGCAAACCAGGCCTTGGGATAGCTGTGCCGGGCCGAAGCCACCACCATGTTCAGCGCCGCCTTGCTGCTGCGGTACAGCCAGGCGTTGCTGGCGCTGGCGCTGCCGATCTGCCCCATGACACTGGTGAGAAAGCCAAAGCGCCCCTGCGCTGCTTCCACCAGCGGCGCCACCACGGGGATGGTCTGCATCGCGCCCAGCACGTTGGTGTGCATCACCCGGTCGAACTCCTGCAGACTGGGCGCATGGCGCGCATCGCGGCGGCTGCACATCACCCCGGCCACATGCCAGGCGATGTCGATGCTCTCGCCCTTGAGCCGCTCGCCCAGTTGTTGCACGCTGGCCGCATCGCTCACGTCCAGGCGCAGCGGCGTGAGGCCGAGCTCCTGCAGCGCCTGCATGCCCGCGTCGCTGTGCGCCGTGGCAAACACTTCATCGCGCGCGGTGAGGTACTGGCGTGCCAGCTCCAGCCCAAGACCGCGCGAGGCCCCCATGATCAAAACCCTGGCCATGTCTGTCTTTTCAGTCAAAAGCGGCGAAAACCCTTGATGGGTAAGCGCCAGCAGCTATCAAACAAGGACTAAATCACTTCCAGCGCGACCGCCGTGGCTTCGCCGCCGCCGATGCACAGCGTGGCCAGCCCCTTCTTCAGCCCGCGTGCCTTGAGCGCATACAGCAGCGTGACCATGATGCGCGCGCCGCTCGCACCGATCGGGTGGCCCAGCGCGCAGGCGCCGCCGTTGACGTTGACCTTCTCGTGCGGCACCTTCAGGTCGTGCATCAGCGCCATGGGTACCACGGCAAAGGCTTCGTTCACCTCCCACAGATCGACGTCGGCCACGCTCCAGCCGGCCTTCTTCAGCGCCTTTTCGGTCGCACCGATCGGCGCGGTGGTGAACCAGTTGGGCTCCTGCGCATGCGTGGCGTGCGCGACGATGCGCGCCAGCGGCTTGCAGTCCAATTCCTTGGCGGTCGATTCGTGCATCAGCACCAGCGCCGCCGCGCCGTCGTTGATGCTGGAGCTCGATGCTGCGGTAATCGTGCCGTCCTTCTTGAACGCGGGTTTGAGCGTGGCAATCTTGTCCAGCTTGGCCTTGGCCGGGCCTTCGTCGATGGACACCGTCACCTCGCCCTTGCGCGTGGCAAACGTCACCGGCGTGATTTCGGCGTCGAACGCGCCGCTTTGCGCCGCCTGCTGCGCGCGCTGGACGCTCTCGACCGCAAACGCGTCCTGCTGCTCGCGCGTGAACTGGTATTTGGCGGCGCAGTCCTCGCCGAAGGTGCCCATGGAGCGGCCGGGCTCGTAGGCGTCTTCCAGGCCGTCGAGCATCATGTGGTCGTAGACCTTGTCGTGCCCCATGCGATAGCCGCCGCGGCCCTTTTGCAGCAGGTAGGGGGCGTTGGTCATGCTCTCCATGCCGCCGGCGACCATCACGTCGCGGCTGCCGGCCACGAGCTGGTCGTGCGCGAGGATGGCGCACTCCATGCCCGAGCCGCACATCTTGGACAGCGTCACCGCCCCGGTGCTGCGCGGCAGCCCCGCCTTGTGCGCCGCCTGGCGCGCCGGCGCCTGGCCTTGTCCGGCCATGAGGCAGTTGCCAAACAACACCTCGTCGACTTTCTCCGGGGCGATGCCGGCCTGCTTGACCGCGGCCTTGATCGCGGCGCCGCCCAGGTCGTGCGCGGCGAGCGCGGAAAAGTCGCCCATGAAGGCGCCCATGGGGGTACGGGCGGCACCGACGATGACGATGGGGTCTTGCATTTTCAATCTCCTGACGGAATCAACAAAAAAGCGTCACACCGCAAGGCGGTGCGGTTCGAAGCGCTGCTGCGCGCCATAGGGGAAAACATCATAGAGGTGGCCCTGGCGTATGCGTTCCTGGTGCGCCTGCCAGTATTCGGGCGTGAGCAGCTCACCATGGTGGCGCAAAAAAATGTCCCGCACGGCAGGATGGCCGAGCAGGAAGGGCGCAAAGGTCTCGGGAAACACGTCGCGCGGGCCGACGGGATACCACACCTCGCCGGACAAGGCTTCTTCTTCGGTGCGCGGCTCGGGCACCGCGCGGAAGTGGCAATCGGTCAGGTACTCGATCTCGTCGTAGTCGTAGAACACCACGCGACCGCCGCGGGTCACGCCAAAATTCTTCCACAGCATGTCGCCCGGGAAGATGTTGGCCGCCACCAGGTCCTTGAGCGCGTTGCCGTATTCGATGACGACGCGCTCGAGCTGCGCGCAGACCTCGGGCCGCTCGATTCCGGCGTCCAGCAGCTCTTTCAGATGCAGGTTCAGCGGCACCATGCGCCGCTCGATGTAGAGGTGGCGGATGATCACCTCTTCACGCCCGTCGCGTTCACTCAGTTCGATCTGGCTGGGCGCCTCGGCCAGCAGTTCGGCCATGAGCTCGTCGGAAAAACGCTCGCGCGGCAGCGCCACCAGGCTGTATTCCAGCGTGTCGGCCATGCGGCCGACGCGGTCGTGGTGCTTGACCAGCAGGTACTTGGACTGCACCTGCGCGCGCGTGGTTTCCTTTTGCGGCGCAAACCTGTCCTTGATGAGCTTGAACACGTAGGGAAAGCTCGGCAGGTCGAACACCAGCATCACCGTGCCCTTGATGCCGGGTGCGATGCGCATCTGGTCGCTGGAGTGCTTCAGGTGCGAGAGGAACTCGCGGTAGAACAGGGTCTTGCCCTGCTTGGCCAGGCCTATCGCGTTGTACAGCTCGGCCACGGGCTTTCGCGGCATCAGGCTGCGCAGGAATTGCACGCAGGCGCTGGGCACGTCCATGTCCACCATGAAGTAGGCCCGGGCGAAGCTGAACAGCGCCAGCAAGTCGTCCTCGCCAAACAGCGCCGCGTCGATGTACAGACGGGCATCCTCGGCATGCAGGATGGGCAGCGCGAAGGGCAGCTCGGTATAGCCATTGATCACTCGGCCCACAAGGTAGGCGCCCTTGTTGCGGTAGAACAGACTGGCCAGCACCTGGATCTGGAAGTTGGCGCGCAGCGTGTAGGTCGCAATGCGCGGCGCCAAGGCCGCATGCACCCGCGCAATGTCGCGCTCCAGGTCTTCAAACGGGCATTGCAGGGCGAAATCTTCAACGATGCGCCGCAGCGTCTCGCGCAGGCTGTGCGGGTGCGGGTAGTAGGCGCGGTAGCTCGCGCGCGCGCCCGGGGCGTGGTCTTCCAGATAGTCGGTACTCACGGCGGGACGCACGAAGATGAAGTCGTTGTGAAAGTGCGTGCGGTGCAGGATCTTGGTCGTGACCGAATTGAAAAAAGTCTCGGCAAGTTCCGGCTGGCGGTGCTCGACCAGCAGGCCGATGTAATGCAGCTTGACCTGGTGCCACAGCGCCATGGGGAGCCTTGCAGCGTGGAATTCCTTGTTCAGCCGGCGCACGCATTCGAGCACGCGCAGGTCGTAGAACTCGATGCGCTCGCGCTGGGCGCGCTGCTGGCCGTGCCAGTCACGCGTTTCAAAACGATGCTTGGCGCGCGCCGACTCCAGCCGAAACAGCGAGTAGTGCCGGTTGAAGCCATCGACCATGGCCCGGGCGATCTCCCAGGCCTGCGGGGCATCGAGGCGCTCGGAAGGCATGGCGCGCCCCGCCGGCGGCAGCTCAGCCGCGCTCGCGCGTGCCTACCAGCGCGACCGCGTCGCGGTAGGCCGCCTGCAGTCCGTTGACGCTGGGCACGGACATCTTCAGGTCGGTGATCAAGCCGTCGCTCAGGCCGTAGCACCAGGCGTGCAGTTCGAGCTTCTGCCCGCGTGCCCAGGCGTCCTGGATCACGGTGGAGTGCGCGATGTTTACCACCTGCTCGATGGCGTTGAGTTCGCACAGCACGTCGTGGCGCCATTGCACCGGGGTCTTTTCCAGCAGCGCCAGATGCCTGTCGCGCACGTCTTGCACGTGGCGTATCCAGTTGTCCGCCAGACCGATGCGCTGGTCTTGCAACGCCGCAAGCACGCCGCCGCAGCCATAGTGGCCGACGATCATCAGGTGCGCGACCTTGAGCTGGTCGACCGCGTACTGCACCACCGACAGACAGTTCAGGTCGGTCGGCACCACCACGTTGGAGATATTGCGGTGCACGAAGACCTCGCCCGGCTCCAGGCCCGAGATCTGGTTGGCCGGCACGCGGCTGTCCGAGCAGCCTATCCACATGTAGCGCGGCTTTTGCTGCGCCTTGAGCTTGGTGAAAAAGCCCGGGCGCTCCTTCTCCATCTGCGCCGCCCAGGCGCGGTTGTTCTCGAACAGGTCGGCAATATTGGTGGTCGGCATCAAGCCTCTCCTATGGGTTTTCGGGCAGAACTGCTGCTCAACAGGTTTCCGCGAACAATTCGCGGCCAATCAGCATGCGGCGGATCTCGCTCGTGCCCGCGCCGATTTCATACAACTTGGCATCGCGCCACAGACGCCCCAGCGGAAATTCGTTGATGTAGCCGTTGCCGCCGTGAATCTGTATGCCCTCGCCGGCCATCCAGGTGGCTTTCTCGGCGCACCAGAGGATGACGCTTGCGCAGTCCTTGCGCACCTGGCGCACGTGGTCCTTGCCAAGCATGTCCAGGTTCTTGGCCACGGTGTAGGCAAAGCTGCGCGCCGCCTGCAGCACGGTGTACATGTCGGCCACCTTGCCCTGGATGAGCTGGAACTCGCCGATGCTCTGGCCAAACTGCTTGCGGTCGTGGATGTAGGGGATGACGTTGTCCATCACCGCCTGCATGATGCCGAGCGGCCCGCCGGTGAGCACCGCACGCTCGTAGTCCAGACCGCTCATCAAGACCTTGGCGCCGTTGTTCACGCCGCCGAGCACGTTATCAAAGGGCACCTCGACATCCTGGAACACCAGCTCGCCCGTATGGCTGCCGCGCATGCCCAGCTTGTCAAGCTTTTGCGCGATCGAAAAACCCTTCATGCCCTTCTCGATCAAAAAGGCCGTGACACCGCGCGCGCCGAGTTCGGGTTCGCTCTTGGCATAGACCACGAGGGTGTCGGCATCCGGCCCGTTGGTGATCCACATCTTGGAGCCATTGAGCAGGTAGTAGCCGCCCTTGTCCTCGGCCCTGAGCTTCATGCTGATCACGTCCGAGCCGGCGCCCGGTTCACTCATCGCCAGCGCCCCGACGTGCTCGCCGCTCACCAGCTTGGGCAGGTATTTGGCTTTCTGCGCGTCGCTGCCATTGCGGTTGATCTGGTTCACGCACAGATTGCTGTGCGCGCCATAGGACAGCCCGACGGAAGCGCTGGCGCGCGAGATCTCCTCCATCGCGATCATGTGCGCGAGATAGCCGAGGTTGGCCCCGCCGTACTGCTCGGGCACGGTGACGCCCAGCACGCCCAAGTCCCCCAGCTTGCGCCAGACATCCATGGGGAATTGATCGCTGTGATCAATCTCGGCGGCGCGCGGCGCGATCTCGGCCTGCGCGAAGTCGCGCACCGCATCGCGCAGCGCGTCGATGTCCTCGCCCAGCTGAAAGTTCAGGCCCGGCAGAGAGAGTGCAGTCGCCATGGTGTCCTCCTGAAAGCCGGGCGATGCCGGCAGTTAAGTTACGTTTACGTAAACGTCAATTATCCGGCATTTCTTTCCGGCGCCTGTGCCAGCCTGGAAAGCAGGCTCAGGGCCTCGCGCTCGTGTTCTTGCACTTCGTCCAGATTGGCCTGCAGATCCTGCATCTGCGCTTCCAGCTCGCGCCGGTGCTGGCCGAGCACCTGCAGGAACTTGCGCAACTGCGCGCCGGTGTCGCGCGGACTCTCGTAGAGGTCGATGATTTCCTTGGCCTGGGTCAGCGACAACCCCAGGCGCTTGGCGCGCAGCGTCAGCTTCAGGCGGGTGCGGTCACGCCCGCTGTACACGCGCGAGCGCCCGCCCGGGCCCGAGCGCGTGGGCCGCAGCAGCCCCATGTCCTCGTAAAAACGAATGGCACGCGTAGTCAGGTCGAACTCGCGCGCCAGGTCGCTGATGGTGTAGGTCACAGGCATGGTCTCGAACCGGCCGCCTGGAACGGGGCCGCTGGGCCGATTCTAGGGAGGCAGCACCCACAGGCCAAATCACGGCAGGGCTGGGCTCATTGCCAGCCCAAGCTGATCGGCATCCAGCCAGCGCCATTGACCCGGCGCAAGATCGCCCGGCAAGCCCAGCGCGCCGATCTGCATGCGGTGCAGCCGCTCAACCCGGTTGCCCACGGCGGCCAGCATGCGCTTGACCTGGTGGTATTTGCCCTGGGTGAGCGTCAGATCCAGCACCCGGTCTGCGACCGCTTCGCATCCGGTAGCAGCAACCGGCTTGGGATCGTCGTCGAGCACCACGCCCGACAGCAGCCGCTGCATCTGGCTCGCGTCGATCGCATGCCGGGTCCAGACGCGGTAGCGCTTGGGCACCCGATGCCGGGGCGAGCTCATGCGGTGCAGAAACTGGCCGTCGTCGCTCAGGAGCAGCAGCCCCGTCGTATCCTGATCGAGCCGCCCCGCCGCCTGCACGCCGGGCGTGCCGCCACGCACCGGGCGCTGGCGCAGCGGCGCGGGCAGCAGGCTGTAGATGCTTGGATGGCTGCGCGGGCGCTGCGAGCATTCGGTGCCGGCCGGCTTGTGCAGCATCAGATAGGCCTTGCGCTGAAACGGCCAGTCTTGATCATCGACTCGCAGGATCAGGCCATCTTCGTCCACGTCCTGGTTCGGCTCGCGCACGATGCAAGGTGCGCCGCTCCGTGAGCGAACCGCTACCAGGCCACGCTCGATCAGCGCCTGGCAGAAACGGCGGGTGCCGAAACCCTGGGAATACAAGGCATCTGCCAATTGCACGTCGTCACTTTCCGCAAACACCAAACCCCCTGTCCATGGCACATGTATGGTGCTTGAGGCAGGGGGTTTGTTGTTGGTATGGGTGCCTGACGATGACCTACTTTCACACGGGAGTCCGCACTATCATTGGCGCGAAGCTGTTTCACGGTCCTGTTCGGGATGGGCAGGGGTGGTTCCGGCTTGCTATTGTCATCAGGCGTAAAGGGTAGCTGCACGTTGTGGGGGCGTTGTGGCGCCTTTTTTTGTGCAGCTCATTCACAGCAGTCGAATCGTTTTGGGAATTTGATTGAGTCTTTGGCATGGACCTTGGGCTTTTTTGGTGTTTTTTGGGCCTCAAGGTTATAGGGTCAAGCCTCACGGGCAATTAGTACTGGTTAGCTGCGGGCATTGCTGCTCTTGCACACCCAGCCTATCAACGTTGTGGTCTACAACGACCCTTCAGGGGGGTCTAGCCCCCGGCAGATCTCATCTTGGAGGGAGTTTCGCGCTTAGATGCTTTCAGCGCTTATCTCTTCCGCACATAGCTACCCTGCGATGCCACGGGCGTGACAACAGGTACACCAGCGGTGCGTCCACTCCGGTCCTCTCGTACTAGGAGCAGGTCTCCTCAAATCTGCAGCGCCCACGGAAGATAGGGACAAAACTGTCTCACGACGTTTTAAACCCAGCTCACGTACCTCTTTAAATGGCGAACAGCCATACCCTTGGGACCGACTACAGCCCCAGGATGAGATGAGCCGACATCGAGGTGCCAAACACCGCCGTCGATATGAACTCTTGGGCGGTATCAGCCTGTTATCCCCAGAGTACCTTTTATCCGTTGAGCGATGGCCCTTCCATACAGAACCACCGGATCACTATGTCCTGCTTTCGCACCTGCTCGACGTGTCAGTCTCGCAGTCAAGCACGCTTGTGCCATTGCACTATCGTCACGATGTCCGACCGTAACTAGCGTACCTTCGAACTCCTCCGTTACGCTTTGGGAGGAGACCGCCCCAGTCAAACTGCCTACCATGCACTGTCCCCAAGCCCGATCAGGGCCCAAGGTTAGAACCTCAAACGCACCAGGGTGGTATTTCAACGTTGGCTCCAGGCACTCTAGCGAGCACCCTTCAAAGCCTCCCACCTATCCTACACAGATCCGTTCAAAGTCCAATACAAAGCTACAGTAAAGGTTCATGGGGTCTTTCCGTCTTTCCGCGGGGAGATTGCATCATCACAAACATTTCAACTTCGCTGAGTCTGCGGAGGAGACAGTGTGGCCATCGTTACGCCATTCGTGCAGGTCGGAACTTACCCGACAAGGAATTTCGCTACCTTAGGACCGTTATAGTTACGGCCGCCGTTTACTGGGACTTCGATCAAGAGCTTGCACCCCATCACTTAATCTTCCAGCACCGGGCAGGCGTCACACCCTATACGTCGACTTTCGTCTTTGCAGAGTGCTGTGTTTTTATTAAACAGTCGCAGCCACCGATTTATTGCAACCGCTTTGGGCTCCACCTGTACAGGCCTCACCTACTTGCGGCATACCTTCTCCCGAAGTTACGGTATCAATTTGCCGAGTTCCTTCTCCGCAGTTCTCTCAAGCGCCTTGGAATACTCATCTCGCGCACCAGTGTCGGTTTGCGGTACGGTCGTCAATGGCTGAAGCTTAGTGGCTTTTCCTGGAAGCAGGGTATCACTCACTTCAGGCACAAGTGCCCTCGTTGTCACCCCTCATCTCAGCCCGGCGGATTTGCCTACCGGGCACGACTACAGGCTTGAACCAACATGTCCAACAGTTGGCTGAGCTAACCTTCTTCGTCCCCACATCGCACCATTGAGCGGTACGGGAATATTGACCCGTTTCCCATCAGCTACGCATCTCTGCCTCACCTTAGGGGCCGACTCACCCTACGCCGATGAACGTTGCGTAGGAAACCTTGCGCTTACGGCGAGCGGGCTTTTCACCCGCTTTAACGCTACTCATGTCAGCATTCGCACTTGTGATACCTCCAGCATCCGTTACCAGACACCTTCACAGGCTTACACAACGCTCTCCTACCACGCACAAACAAGTTGTGCATCCGCAGCTTCGGTAACTGGCTTGAGCCCCGTTACATCTTCCGCGCAGGACGACTCGATCAGTGAGCTATTACGCTTTCTTTAAATGATGGCTGCTTCTAAGCCAACATCCTGACTGTTTTAGCCTTCCCACTTCGTTTCCCACTTAGCCAATTTTAGGGACCTTAGCTGGCGGTCTGGGTTGTTTCCCTCTTGTGTCCGGACGTTAGCACCCGGTGCACTGTCTCCCGCGCTCTACTCTTCGGTATTCGGAGTTTGCCTAGGGTTGGTAAGTCGCCATGACCCCCTAGCCTAAACAGTGCTCTACCCCCGAAGGTAATACGCGAGGCACTACCTAAATAGTTTTCGGAGAGAACCAGCTAT
This sequence comes from Comamonas sp. NLF-1-9, assembly GCF_019195435.1. Classification (NCBI taxonomy): domain Bacteria; kingdom Pseudomonadati; phylum Pseudomonadota; class Betaproteobacteria; order Burkholderiales; family Comamonadaceae; genus Comamonas; species Comamonas sp. NLF-1-9. The sequence continues at coordinate 2,952,700 of NZ_CP078069.1, read as the reverse complement.
TTCCAGGTTTGTTTAGCCTTTCACCCCTATCCACAGCTCATCCGCTGGTTTTGCAACACCAGTCGGTTCGGACCTCCAGTGCCTGTTACAACACCTTCATCCTGGCCATGGATAGATCACCTGGTTTCGGGTCTACACCCAGCGACTAAGACGCCCTGTTCGGACTCGGTTTCCCTGCGCCTTCCCTATTCGGTTAAGCTTGCCACTGAATGTAAGTCGCTGACCCATTATACAAAAGGTACGCCGTCACCCTTGCGGGCTCCGACTTTTTGTAAGCATGCGGTTTCAGGATCTATTTCACTCCCCTCCCGGGGTTCTTTTCGCCTTTCCCTCACGGTACTGGTTCACTATCGGTCGATGATGAGTATTTAGCCTTGGAGGATGGTCCCCCCATGTTCAGACAGGGTTTCTCGTGCCCCGCCCTACTTGTCTCTAGCCTGGTACCACCAAACGGTTTTCGCATACGGGGCTATCACCCACTATGGCCGGCCTTTCCATGCCGCTTTGCTAACCGCCTGACTATCTCTAGAAGGCTGCTGCGATTTCGCTCGCCACTACTTTCGCAATCTCGGTTGATGTCTTTTCCTCAGGGTACTGAGATGGTTCAGTTCCCCTGGTTTGCCTCGCGTGCCCTATGTATTCAGGCACCGATACCCTCATCGGGTGGGTTTCCCCATTCAGAGACCTCCGGATCAATGCTTGTTTGCCAGCTCCCCGAAGCTTTTCGCAGGCTACCACGTCTTTCTTCGCCTATCATCGCCAAGGCATCCACCACATGCTCTTGTTCACTTGACCCTATAACTTTGAAGCCTTGCAGCCTCCAAGTCTTGCTTTCAAGTCAACTTGCGAGGTCTTGCACCTCGCGCGTTTTCATGCCGTAACGCGAATTTCTTTCTTGGCTCTGCCTTTTACAGCAGTGCTTTGAGAACCATTCGTCATTACTCAAACAGAGTTTCTCTCGAATCTCATGTTCGTTTTGACGCAATCAAATTCTTTGCCACCGATGACACTGCGCATCCTCGCGGACGCCCTTGCCATCAGCAGCGCTGATTCGACTCTGTGAATTTTTAAGGAACAGCCGGGAAGCGTTTTGCGCTTCCAGTTTCTTGGCTCATGCCAATGTCAAAGCAGGCGCTTCTGGCTTGCTTTGAGATTGCCACTGCATCTGGCTTGGGGTGCACCGGTTTGGGCACACTGGTGGAGGATGACGGGATCGAACCGACGACCCCCTGCTTGCAAAGCAGGTGCTCTCCCAGCTGAGCTAATCCCCCTTTGCGCCCGCCATGCTGCGTTGCTCGGTCGCTTGTGTAGCGCTGCTACACGGCCCTTGCTCGCGCCTTGCCTGGCAAGCGCAATCTTGATCGCCATTGCTGTCACGATCTTTTGCCCAGGGATTGGTGGGTCTGGTTGGACTCGAACCAACGACCCCCGCCTTATCAAGACGGTGCTCTAACCAGCTGAGCTACAGACCCCAATCGGTCAAACTGCATTCGAACCCTTTGCCGGGCCCGGACCGCTGGTGACACACACCCCTTGTGCTGTCCAACAACCGATAAGTGTGGGCGCCTGGCCAGCGCTTGTGCAGAGCAGCGGCTGCCGCCTGTGCTTGCGCTCTGTGCGCTTTTTTTCTGTGTTGTATCCAGAAAGGAGGTGATCCAGCCGCACCTTCCGATACGGCTACCTTGTTACGACTTCACCCCAGTCACGAACCCCACCGTGGCAAGCGCCCTCCAATTGGTTAGGCTACCTGCTTCTGGTGAGACCCGCTCCCATGGTGTGACGGGCGGTGTGTACAAGACCCGGGAACGTATTCACCGTGACATGCTGATCCACGATTACTAGCGATTCCGACTTCATGCACTCGAGTTGCAGAGTGCAATCCGGACTACGACCGGCTTTATGGGATTGGCTTCACCTCGCGGCTTCGCTGCCCTTTGTACCGGCCATTGTATGACGTGTGTAGCCCCACCTATAAGGGCCATGAGGACTTGACGTCATCCCCACCTTCCTCCGGTTTGTCACCGGCAGTCCCATCAGAGTGCCCTTTCGTAGCAACTGATGGCAAGGGTTGCGCTCGTTGCGGGACTTAACCCAACATCTCACGACACGAGCTGACGACAGCCATGCAGCACCTGTGTGCAGGCTCTCTTGCGAGCACTCCTTCGTCTCTGAAGGATTCCTGCCATGTCAAAGGTGGGTAAGGTTTTTCGCGTTGCATCGAATTAAACCACATCATCCACCGCTTGTGCGGGTCCCCGTCAATTCCTTTGAGTTTTAACCTTGCGGCCGTACTCCCCAGGCGGTCAACTTCACGCGTTAGCTTCGTTACTGAAGAAATGAATCCCCAACAACCAGTTGACATCGTTTAGGGCGTGGACTACCAGGGTATCTAATCCTGTTTGCTCCCCACGCTTTCGTGCATGAGCGTCAGTACAGGCCCAGGGGGCTGCCTTCGCCATCGGTGTTCCTCCGCATATCTACGCATTTCACTGCTACACGCGGAATTCCACCCCCCTCTGCCGTACTCCAGCCATGCAGTCACAATGGCAGTTCCCAGGTTGAGCCCGGGGATTTCACCACTGTCTTGCATGGCCGCCTGCGCACGCTTTACGCCCAGTAATTCCGATTAACGCTCGCACCCTACGTATTACCGCGGCTGCTGGCACGTAGTTAGCCGGTGCTTATTCTTACGGTACCGTCATCGTCCCTCTGTATTAGAGAAGAACTTTTCGTTCCGTACAAAAGCAGTTTACAACCCGAAGGCCTTCATCCTGCACGCGGCATGGCTGGATCAGGGTTGCCCCCATTGTCCAAAATTCCCCACTGCTGCCTCCCGTAGGAGTTCGGGCCGTGTCTCAGTCCCGATGTGGCTGATCATCCTCTCAGACCAGCTACAGATCGCAGGCTTGGTAGGCCTTTACCCCACCAACTACCTAATCCGACATCGGCCGCTCCAGTAGCGCAAGGCCCACTAGGGGTCCCCTGCTTTCATCCACGGATCTCATGCGGTATTAATCCGGCTTTCGCCGAGCTATCCCGCACTACCGGGCACGTTCCGATGCTTTACTCACCCGTTCGCCACTCGTCAGCGCTCCGAAGAGCCTGTTACCGTTCGACTTGCATGTGTAAGGCATGCCGCCAGCGTTCAATCTGAGCCAGGATCAAACTCTACAGTTCGATCTTTTGCTTGTGCTCACTCAAAAACGGAAATTGAAGTGAATCCTCACTTCCTTTTCTCATGAGCGTTTGGTGTGCCAGAGCTCCAAGATGGCCCTCGCCTGCCCCAGCAGCGCAGCGCTTGCGCGCCAGCACCAACTATGGCAGTCAAAGCCCCTCTCGGGCCAGGCGGGCGCGCCGCTTTGCAGCTGCACCGAGCCAAACGCCCACGCTTATCGGCTGTGTGTTGTTAACGAACCCTGTCTCTTCCCATCACACCCCAAAGCCCCCAAGAGAGAACCCGGTTCAAGAAAGAGCGCTGCGATCAGCGAAGCCCTGAATTCTATACCAAGTTTTGAGCAGCGCGCAAGATGGGCGAGGAAAAAGATTCAGAGGGCCTGGAGCGCCCCTATAAACTGCCCGCATGGCAGTGATCACGATGATGGAGGGGCAGCTTGCCTTCGGGCACTGGCCGCTCCTGGACAAGGCGGGTTTTTCGCTCGAAGCGGGCGAGCGCGTCGGCTTGATCGGGCGCAATGGCGCGGGCAAGTCTTCGCTGCTCAAGGTGCTGGCGGGCCTGGCGACGCTCGACGATGGCGCGCTGGTGCTGGAGCAAGGCACGCGGGTGGCCTATGTCGCGCAGGAGCCCCGCTTTGAGCCGCAGGCGTCGGTCTTTGACACCGTGGCCCTGGGCCTGCAGGAGGCCATCGCATTGCGCGAGCGCTACCAGCAGAGCAGCGACGCGCTCGAACTTGCAAACCTGCAAACGCGGATCGAGGCGCTCGACGCCTGGACCTGGGAGCAGCGCGTACAGGAAGCGCTGCAGCGCCTGAAGCTGCGAGGCGAGCAGCCCGTGGGCGAGCTTTCCGGGGGCATGCAAAAACGCGTGGCGCTGGCGCAGGCCCTCGTGGCCAGACCGCAGGTGCTGCTGCTCGACGAGCCGACCAACCATCTCGATCTGGACGCCATCGCCTGGCTGGAAGACTTGCTGCTGGGCTTTGCGGGCAGCGTGGTGACGATCACGCACGACCGCAGTTTCCTCGACGCGGTGGCCACGCGCATTGTCGAGCTGGACCGCGGCAAGCTGCTTTCCTACCCCGGCAACTTTGCCGCCTACCAGCGCCAGAAGGCCGAGCAACTCGCGCGCGAGGAGGTCCTCAACGCCAAGGCCGACAAGCTGCTGGCGCAGGAGGAGGTCTGGATACGCAAGGGCGTGGAGGCGCGGCGCACGCGCAGCCAGAGCCGCATCGCCCGCCTGCAGGCGCTGCGCCAGGAACACGCACAGCGCCGCCAGACGCTGGGGCGCGTGAAGATGGATGTCGATTCCGCCAGTGGTGCCTACCAGGGCAAGGTGGTGGCGCAGCTCGAGAACGTGTCCAAGGCCTTTGGCGACAAACAGGTGGTGCAGGATTTCAGCGCCACCATTGTGCGCGGCGACAAGGTCGGGCTGCTCGGGCCCAACGGCGCGGGCAAGACCACGCTGCTCAAGCTGATGCTGGGCGAGCTGCAGCCCGACAGCGGCACCGTGCGTCTGGGCGCCACGCTGCAGGTGGCCTACTTCGACCAGTTGCGCGCCCAGCTCGACGTGGATGCGACGGTGGAAGACTTCATCAGCCCGGGCAGCGAATGGATAGAGATAGGGCGCGAGCGCAAGCATGTGCGCAGCTACCTGGCGGACTTCCTGTTCTCGCCAGCGCGCGCGCACTCTCCGGTGCGTTCACTGTCGGGCGGCGAGCGCAACCGCCTGCTGCTCGCGCGCCTGTTCGCGCGCCCGGCCAACGTGCTGGTGCTCGACGAGCCGACCAACGACCTGGACATCGACACGCTGGAGCTGCTGGAGGAGTTGCTGCAAAACTACGAAGGCACGGTCTTTCTGGTCAGCCACGACCGGCGTTTCGTGGACAACGTGGTGACCAGCATCATCGCCAGCGAAGGCCAGGGGCGCTGGCGCGAATACGAAGGCAACGTGCAGGACTGGCTCACCCAGTCGCGGCGCAGCGCGCAATGGGCCGCCGCCCAGGCCCCGGCGGCGCCCGCCGCACCCAAGGCGGACGCGCCACGCCAGCCTGCCGCCAAGGAGCCGCCGCAAAAGAAGAAGCTCAGCTACAAGGAACAGCGCGAACTCGAACAATTGCCCGAGCAGATCGATGCACTGGAAGCCGAACAGCGGGCGCTGCGCGAAGAACTGGCCGATGGCACGCTCTACAGCCGCGACAACGCGCGCGCCGTGTCGCTGCACCAGCGCGACGCGCAGATCGAAGAGCTCTTGATGCAGGCGCTGCAGCGCTGGGAAGAACTGTCGGGCTAGCGAAACACCACCGTCTTGTGCCCGTTGAGCAGCACGCGGTGCTCGCTGTGCCACTTGACGGCGCGCGCCAGCACCTGGCTTTCGGTGTCCCGCCCGCGCGCGGTCAGGTCTTCCACGGTGTGGGTGTGGTCCACGCGCGCCACGTCCTGCTCGATGATCGGGCCTTCGTCCAGGTCGGCGGTGACGTAATGCGCGGTAGCGCCGATCAGCTTGACCCCGCGCTGGTGCGCCTGGTGGTAAGGCTTGGCGCCCTTGAAGCTGGGCAGGAAGCTGTGGTGGATGTTGATCGCGCGGCCTGCCAGCTTGCTGCACAGCGCGTCGGAGAGGATTTGCATGTAGCGCGCCAGCACCACCAGCTCGGCGCCGGCGGACTCGATGATTTCAAGTTGACGCTGCTCGACATGGGCCTTGTTCGCGGCGTTCACCGGCAGGTGGTGAAAGGCGATGTCGTAGCCCGCGGCCAACTGGTAGAAGTCGCGGTGGTTGCTGATGATTGCGACCACCTCGATGGGCAGCAGGCCGCTGCGCACACGAAACAGCAGATCGTTCAGGCAATGGCCTTGCTGGCTCACCAGGATCACGGTCTTCATCGGCCGGCTGCGGTCGTGCAGGCTCCAGGCCATGGAAAAGGGCGCGGCAAAGCTGCCCAGGTGCTCGCTCAGCGCCGCATGGTCGGCCTGCTCGCAGGCGAACTGCACGCGCATGAAGAACAGGCCGGTCGCCAGGTCGTTGTACTGGGCGGCTTCTTCGATGTTGCCGCCGTGCTCGAGCAGAAAGCCCGATACCGCGTGCACCAGCCCCAGGCGGTCGGGGCAGGACAGAGTCAACACATAGGTGGATTTCATGGCGCCGATTGTCGCAGCGCCAGGCGCCGCGCCCGGGCAGTTTGCGCGGGCGCGGGCACAATCGGCGCGCTCACTCCCGCGCGCCCGCGCGCTTCTTTTTTCCAGACCGCGCCCTCGTGCCGCCCTGCCAGACCATGGACACCTGCTTGCCCCCGCCCCGCCGTTTCGACGCCGTGCTGTTCGACTGCGACGGCGTGCTGGTGGACAGCGAAGCCATCACCAACGGCGTGCTCTGCCAGATGCTCAACGAAGCCGGCTGGGCGCTGAGCCCGCAGCAATGCCTGGAGATCTTCATTGGCAAGGCGGTGCGCAGCCAGGCGGCGCTGATCGCCCGCGAAACCGGCAGGCCGCTGACCGATGCCTGGATGGCGCAGTTCTACGCGCGGCGCAACGCCCGCCTGCAGGCCGAGCTGCAGGCGGTGGAGGGCGCGATCGCCGCCGTGCAGGCGGTGCATGGCTTGCTGGGCGGGCGCATCGCCTGCGCCTCGGGGGCCGATCTGGCCAAGGTGCAGATGCAGCTGGCCAAGGTGGGGCTCAGCGGCTACTTCGGCGTGCATGTGTTCAGCGGCCACGATCTGGCGCGCAGCAAGCCCGCGCCCGACGTCTATCTGGCCGCGGCCGCAAGCTTGGGCGTGGCACCCGAGCGCTGTCTGGTGGTGGAGGACACGACGACGGGCGTGCGCGCCGGCGTGGACGCGGGCGCCACCGTGCTCGGCCTGTGCCGCGCGCACGGTGCGGTCAACACCGCGCGGCAATTGCAGGATGCCGGCGTGGCGGACATCATCACCCACATGGCGCAGCTACCCGCATGGCTTGCGCGCCAGCGCAGCGCGCTTACTGCTTGAGGAAGAACAACACCGTCATCACCAGCCCGATGACGACGATGCCCCAGCGCAGCACCGGTGCAGGCAGCTTGCGCGCGCCGCGCGCGCCCAGGTAGCCGCCCAGCGTGGCGGCGACCATCATGATGAAGGCCTCCTTCCACTGCACGATGCCGCCCGCGGCGTAGATGGCCACCGCGATCGCGGTCAGCAGCGTGGAGACGAGGTTCTTGATCGCGTTCATTGCGTTCAGGCGCGTCTGCCCGAGCAGGCCGAAGAGCGCAAGCATCAGAATGCCCATGCCGCCATTGAAATAGCCGCCGTAGCCGGACACCAGCAGCAGCCCTGCCACCGCCTTGGCGCGCGAGGGCTGCGCACCCGCTGCGCGATGGCTGTCGGCCCAGCGGCGCAGCTGCGGGCCGAAGGCGAACATCGCGGTGGCCGCCAGCAGCAGCCAGGGGATGAGGCGGTTGAAGGCGGCGTTGGACGTCACCAGCAGCAGCGCCGCGCCCAGCACGCCGCCCACGAGCGACAGCACGATGACCAGGCGCATGGACAGCCCGGGCGCGGGCTCCATGTCCTCGCGCGAGCCGAAGATGCTGGCCACATAGCCCGGCAGCAGCGCCACCGTGCCGGTCGCGTTGGCAGTGACCGAAGGCACGCCGACGGCGATCAGGGCGGGCAGCGTGAGAAAGCTGCCGCCACCGGCAACGGCGTTCAGCGTGCCGGCGAAAAAGGCGGCGATGAGCAGCAGGGCGATGTCCATGGTGGTGTGGTCTCTGTGGTGCGTCGGTGCGCCGGGCGGGGCTGCGCCGGGTTCAGGCCCCGCGCCAGGCGTTCAGCGGCCGGGCTCCCCATAGGGGTCGGCAAAACCCAGGCGCTGCAGGATGGCGGTTTCGCGCGCTTCCATCGCGCGCGCATCTTCTTCGCCGGTTTCGTGGTCCCAGCCCTGGGCGTGCAGCGTGCCGTGCACCAGCAGGTGCGCATAGTGCTCCTGCAGCGTCTTGTTCTGCTCGCGCGCTTCGCGCTCGACCACCGGGGCGCAGAGCACCAGGTCGGCCAGCACCAGCGGCTGCTGCTGGTAGTCGAAGGTGAGCACGTTGGTCGCGTAGTCCTTGCCGCGGTAGGTGGCGTTGAGCTGGCGGCCTTCGGGCTCGCCGACGATGCGCACCGTGATCTCGGCGTCGGCTTCCAGCGCGTGGCGTATCCAGCGCGCCACCCGGTGCCTTGCGAGCAGCGGGCGGTGCTGCGCGGCGTCGCGGGCAAATTGCAAGGACAGGGCCAGTTGCGCGAGTGGCATTTTTGAAAGAAATAGGGCTCCAGCGCCCGTGGATAAAGCGCGGGCAGCTATGAATTCAGGAATTCATCATCTGCGTCGGCACGCGGTGGCTGAGCGAGACTTGGCGGTTCTTCTCGTCGACGAAGACCAGGCGCGGCTGGTGCGTGGCCACTTCCTCCTGGCTCATCTGGGCAAAGGCCGCGATGATGAGCAGATCGCCCACGCAGGCGCGGCGCGCGGCCGAGCCGTTGACCGACACCATGCCGCTGCCCCGCTCGCCCTTGATGGCGTAGGTGACGAAGCGCTGGCCGCTGTCCACGTTCCAGATGTGCACCTGCTCGTTTTCCAGGATGCCGGCGGCGTCCAGCAGGTCTTCGTCGATGGCGCAGGAGCCCTCGTAGTGCAGGTCGCAGTGCGTGGCGCGTGCGCGGTGAATCTTGGATTTGAGCAGGGTAACAAGCATGGCAAGTAGAAAAAAAACGATTCAGGCGCGCGCCTTGCGTTGCGCGTCGTAGGCGTCGACGATGCGCGCCACCAGCGGGTGGCGCACCACGTCGGCGCTGGTGAAGTGGGTGATGGCAATGCCGGCCACGCGCCTGAGGATACGCTCGGCGTCCACCAGGCCGCTGGTGGCGCCGCGCGGCAGATCGATCTGGCTGACGTCGCCCGTCACCACCGCGCGCGAGCCAAAGCCTATGCGCGTGAGGAACATCTTCATCTGTTCGGGCGTGGTGTTCTGCGCCTCGTCCAGGATTACGAAGGCATTGTTCAGCGTCCTGCCGCGCATGAAAGCCAGCGGCGCAATTTCAAGCTGCGCGCGCTCGAAGGCCTTTTGCACGCGGTCAAACCCCATCAGTTCGTAGAGCGCGTCGTAGAGCGGGCGCAGGTAGGGATCGACCTTCTGCGTCAGGTCGCCCGGCAGAAAGCCCAGGCGCTCGCCCGCCTCCACCGCCGGGCGCGTGAGGACGATGCGCTGCACCGCCTGGCGCTCCAGCGCGTCCACCGCGCAGGCCACGGCCAGATAGGTCTTGCCGGTGCCGGCCGGGCCGATGCCGAAGGTGATGTCGTGGCCGGCGATGCTTTGCAGGTACACGCTCTGGTTGGGCGTGCGCGCCTTCAGGTCGCTGCGCCGCGTGGACAGGCGCAGCGCCCCGTCCTCGTCCTGCGCCAGCGTCACCTCGCTGGCCAGCAGCAGTTGCACCTGCTCGGGCCGCAGCGGGCGCCCGGCCATCTCGTACAGCGCCTGCAATACCTCCATGGCGCGCGTGGCCGCAGCCTTGGGGCCTTCGACCCTGAAGTACTCTTGGCGGTGCGAGATCTTCACCTGCAGCGCCAGTTCGATCTGGCGCAGATGCTCGTCGGCGGGGCCGCACAGGTGCGCCAGGCGCAGATTGCTCAGGGGGGTGAAGGTGTGGCGCAGGATCACGCGGATAATTTCCGGCAGGCGCCGCGCTCAGGCGGCAGAGGATGTGAATGATAGGCAAACTGACGGGCCGGCTGCTCGAGAAGAACCCGCCCGAGGTCTTGGTCGACTGCCACGGCGTGGGCTATGAGGTGCTGGTGCCGATGAGCACCTTCTACAACCTGCCGGCGGCCGGCGAGCCGGTCGCGCTGCTCACCCACTTCATCGTGCGCGAGGACGCACAACTGCTCTACGGCTTTGGCACGGCGGCGGAGCGGCGCACCTTTCGCGAACTGATCAAGGTCAGCGGCGTGGGCCCGCGCACGGCGCTCGCCATCCTTTCGGGCATAGACGCCGCCGACCTGGCCCAGGCGATCACGCTGCAGGAGAGCGCGCGCCTGGTCAAGGTGCCCGGCATAGGCAAAAAGACCGCCGAGCGGCTGCTGCTCGAGCTCAAGGGCAAGCTCGGCGCCGACATCGGCGTGCGCGCCCAGCCGGGCAGCGCGGCCCAGAACGACATCCTGCAGGCGCTGCTGGCGCTGGGCTACAACGACAAGGAAGCGGCCAGCAGCCTCAAGGCCTTGCCGCCCGAGGTGGGCGTGAGCGAAGGCATCAAGCTCGCGCTCAAGGCGCTGGCCAAATGAAGAACGGAGGCTTCATGCACACCCGCACCACACGGCTCGCCCTGCTGGCTTGCCTGCTCGCCCTCGCCGCCTGTGGCGGCGGCAGCTCCGACCCGGCGCCGACCCCGCAGCCGCCCACGCCCGCGCCCGCGCCCGCGCCCACGCCCGCACCCGCGCCCACGCCCGCGCCAGAACCCGTACCCGCACCGGTACCGGTACCGCCGGCGCCGCCGCCCACGGCCGCCGACCGCATCGAACCCTTCGACCCGGGCCTTGGAGCCAAGCAGGCGCCAGTGGCGGCATCGGGCGCGCCCGTGGCTCCGGCGCTGCCCGCGACGGCGCAGATTGCGCAAGTCACGCTGGCGCCGCTCGCGCCCACACCGCCCGCCGTGGCCGACGCGGCTGCGGGCGCGCCGCTGCAGATCGGCACGGGCCGGCGCATCGCGGCGACGGCCAGCGCCGAGCAGACCGCCGCGCTGCTGCACTGGCAAGACAGCGACCGCGGCACGCGCATTGCAGCGCTGCGCTTTGTCGCCCCGGGGGCGCAGGGCCTGCGCCTTGGGCTGCAGCTGCAGGCGCTGCCGGCCGGCGCTCAGGCGTGGTTCATCGGCGCGAGCGGTGAAGCGCAACTGCTCACCGCCGCGCAGTGGCAGGCCCTGGCGGCGCGCAATCTCGCCGCCGGCATGGACGAGCACAGCGCCCGCAGCTACTGGAGCCCAGAGCTCGCCGGCGAGCAGGCCACGCTCGTCCTCGAGATCCCGGCCGATGCGCCCGTTGCCCAGCTGCGCCTGGCGGTGCCGCTGCTCTCGCACACCACGATCACGCCCGCGCAGCAGCTTGGCCTGGCCAAGGCCGCGGGCAGCTGCGAGGCAAGCGTCAGTTGCAGCCCGGAATTCATCGAACAAGGCCGCTCGGTCGCGCGCCTGCGCTACGTGAAGCCCGATGGCCGCGCCTACCAGTGCAGCGGCACGCTGATGAACGACTACGGCTCCAGCGGCACGCCCTGGCTGCTGACCGCGCGCCATTGCATTGCCGACCAGGCGACCGCCTCCACGCTGACTACCGACTGGCTGCTGCGTGCCAGCGCTTGCGGCGCCAGCAGCACTGCGCCCGGGCATGTGCAGCGCAGCGGCGGCGCCACGCTGCTGTATGCCGACGAAGGCACCGACACCAGCTTTCTGCGCCTGAACGACAGCGCGCCGCCCGGCGTGGTCTACGCCGGCTCCTATTTCGGCTCGGGCGCGCTGCCCGGGACCGCCATCTCCGTCGTGCACCACGCCGAAGGCGATCTGCAGCAGCTCAGTCGCGGCATGATCACCGGCTACAGCGTGTGCAACACCAGCGCCAACCTGTGCACCGCGAGCGGGCCTGCGGGCGCTACCTTCCTCGCGGTGAACTGGCAGCAGGGCGTGGTCGAGCCGGGCAGCAGCGGCGCCGCAGCCTTCATCACGCTGGACCAGCGCCGCTATCTGGTAGGGCAGCTCTTTGGCGGCACCTCCAGCTGCAGCAACCCCGCGGGCCGCGACTACTTCGGGCGCTTCGAGCTGAGCTTTGCGCAGGCGCTGCACCGCTGGCTCAAACCCTGACGGACAATGCGCTGCACATGAGCATCCACACCGACGACTTTGCAGCTGCGCCCGCTGCGCCGCTGCGCACGGTTTCCGCGGCGGCGGCCTCGCCGCAGGAAGAGGCGCTGGAGCGCGCGCTGCGCCCCAAACTGCTGGATGAATACGTGGGTCAGACCAAGGCGCGCGAGCAGCTCGAGATCTTCATCGGCGCGGCCAAGAAGCGCGCCGAGGCGCTGGACCACGTGCTGCTGTTCGGCCCGCCGGGCCTGGGCAAGACGACGCTGTCGCACATCATCGCGCACGAGCTCGGGGTGAATCTGCGCCAGACCAGCGGCCCGGTGCTGGAAAAGCCCAAAGACCTGGCGGCGCTGCTCACCAACCTGGAGAGAAACGACGTCCTCTTCATCGACGAGATCCATCGCCTCTCGCCCGTGGTCGAAGAAATCCTCTACCCGGCGCTGGAGGACTACCAGATCGACATCATGATCGGCGAGGGGCCGGCGGCGCGCTCGATCAAGCTGGACCTGCAGCCCTTCACCCTGGTGGGCGCGACCACGCGCGCGGGCATGCTCACCAACCCGCTGCGCGACCGTTTCGGCATCGTCGCGCGGCTGGAGTTCTACACGCCAGAGGAGTTGTCGCGCATCGTCACGCGCAGCAGCGCGCTGATGAACGCGCCGATAGACGCCGACGCGAGCATGGAGATCGCGCGGCGCTCGCGCGGCACGCCGCGCATCGCCAACCGCCTGCTGCGCCGCGTGCGCGACTATGCCGACGTCAAGGGCGACGGGCGCATCACCCAGGACATCGCGCAGCGGGCGCTGGCCATGCTGGACGTGGATCCGCAGGGTTTTGACGTGATGGACCGCAAGCTGCTGGAGGCTGTGGTGCAGCGCTTTGACGGCGGGCCGGTCGGGCTGGACACGATTGCCGCCAACATCGGCGAGGAGCCCGACACCATAGAGGACGTGATCGAGCCCTACCTGATCCAGCAGGGTTACCTGCAGCGCACGCCGCGCGGGCGCGTGGCCACGCTGGCCGCCTGGCGGCATCTGGGCCTGCAGCCTTCGGGCCAGGCGCCCTCGCTGTTCCAGGAATGAGCACCTGTGCGCATGCGCCGCGTCATCGGCACAACGCGCACAGGGGCATCCGGGCGCAGACCGCGTTCTGCTAGCATCGTTTTCCCCATCCGGCGCACCGCGGCCGCATGCGCAAGAACACCCCAATCACCAAGGAGCCAAGCATGAAACTGATATCCCGCGCCTTCACTGCCCTGGCCTGCGCCGCCACCCTGGGCTGGGCTGCCAGCGCCGCCGTCGCCGCGCCCGTGCAAGTCAACATCGGCATCGTCACCGCGCCCTCCTTCGTGCACACGCTGTCGGCGCAGAAGTTCAAGGAAGTGCTGGACAAGGAGCTGCCCGGCAAGTACGAGGTCATCATCCACCACTCGGGCGCGCTCGGCAGCGAAACCCAGGTGCTGCAGCAATTGCAACTGGGCACGGTGCAGATGTGCGTGTGCACCACCGGCCCGGTCGAGGCCTTCGTGCCCGAGATCAAGGCGATCGAGATGCCCTTCCTGTTCAGCTCCTACGAGCAGACGGACAAGGTGCTCGACGGCCCCATAGGCCAGGACTTGCTCGCGCGCTTTGGCAAGGCGGGCCTGGTGGGCATGCACTTTCTGGACAACGGCTTTCGCAACCTGACCAACTCCAAGCGCGCGGTCAAGGAGCCCGAGGACGTCAAGGGCCTGAAGATCCGCACCATGGAGTCGCCCACGCACCTGGCGATCTGGCGCGGCATAGGCGCCAACCCCACGCCCATGGCCTGGCCCATCACCACGCAGCTGCAGCAGGGCGTGCTCGACGGGCAGGAGAACCCGATCTCGGTGATCGCCGCGGCCAAGCTCAGCGAGGTCGGGCAAAAGTATCTGACGCTCACGCGCCACGTGTATTCGGCGCTGGTCTTCGTCGGCAGCAAGCCCTTCTTCGACAAGCTGCCCGCCGCCGACCAGAAAGCCTTCATGGACGCGGCCGCGCAGGCCTCGGCGTTTGGCCGCGCCCAGGTGCGCGACAATGAGGCCAAGGAGCTTGCGGCGCTGCAGACGGCCGGCGTGCAGGTGGTGACGAACCCCGACGTTGCTGCCTTCCGCGCCAGAACGCAGCCGGTCTACGCCTCGCTCACGGGCGACACCAAGACCATCGTCGACAAGATTCTCGCTAGCGAAAAGTGAGCTGTCAGCGCAGGTGTATCAAGGGCTAGAGGCCAATCCTACGCATGAAGCTGCACCAGGCGCTGCGCCGGGCCAGTGACTACGCCAACCGCCTGGTGGAGTGGCTGCTGCTGGTGATCGGCGTGGCGTTTTCGCTCATCCTGTTTGTCCAGGTGGTGGCGCGCTACATGGGCAATTCGCTGAGCTGGTCTGAAGAGGTGGGCCGCTACATGCTGGTGGCCACCAGCTTCCTGGGCGCCACCGTCGCCTACAAGCGCGCCGAATTCATCGGCCTGGCCGGTTTCGGCGCCCGCTTCGGCCCGGTGGTCGAGCGCGCCATCGTGCGCCTGCTGCAATGGCTCACGCTGGCCTGCTTCGGCCTTATCACCTGGTTTGGCGTGGGCTATACGCTCAAGGCCTGGGATCAGACCTCGTCGGCGGTGCAGATGCCAATGTCGCTGCCGATCTCCGTGCTGCCGGTCTCGGCCGCCATCTTCCTGCTGCACGTGCTGGTGGATCTGACCGGCCCGGTCAAGCACGCCCCGTCCACATGATCATCGTCCTGCTCTTCGGGCTGATGTTCTTGCTCATGGCCCTGGGTCTGCCGGTGGCGCTCAGCATCGGGCTGCCGGCCATAGGCCTGATCATCACGCCGGGCGTGTTCCCCGATTCGGTGACGCTGGCGGCGCTCGGCCAGACGGTGGTGCAGCAACTGTTTTCCGGCGTCGATTCCTTTGACCTGCTGGCGGTGCCGCTGTTCATGATTGCCGGCGCCATCATGGAAGTGGGCGGCATCTCGCGCCGCCTGATCGACTTTTGCAACAGCCTGGTGGGCTGGGCGCCGGGCGGGCTGGCGGCGGCGGCCATAGGCGCGTCCATCATCATCGCCGGCATTTCGGGCTCGGCCGCGGCCGACACGGCGGCGATCGGCGCGGTGGTCATTCCCACCATGGTGCGCCAGGGCTATCCGCCGGCCTTTGCCGCGGCCGTGGTGGCGGCGGGCGGGGCCATAGGCATCATCATCCCGCCGTCGATCCCGATGATTCTCTTCGGGTTCATGACCAACATCTCCACCTCGCAGTTGTTCGCCGGCGGCATCCTGGTGGGCGCGCTGCTGGGTTTTTCCTTCATGGCGGTGGCGGTGTTCATCTCCTGGCGCAAGGGCTATGGCGAGCGCCAGCCCTTCACCTGGCGGCAGGTCGGCGCGACCGGGCGCGCGGCGCTGTGGTCCATGGGCGCGCCGGTGATCGTGCTCGGCGGCATCCTGGGCGGCATCGTCACCGTGACCGAAGGCGCGGCGCTGGCGGTGTTCTACGCGCTGCTGGTAGGCACGGTGATCAACCGCGAGCTGTCCTGGCGCGAACTGCCTGGGCTCGTCATCCGCTCGCAGGCGACGGCGGGCAGCATCCTGTTCATCATCGCCATGGCCAAGGTCTTTGGCTGGCTGCTGGCAATGCAGCAAAGCGCGCAGCTGCTCAACACCTTCGTCAATTCGCTGGCGCTGCCGCCCATAGGTCTGCTGCTGCTGGTGATGCTGCTGCTGCTCATCATCGGCTGCGTGATGGAGACCACCGCCGCGCTGCTGCTCGTCGTCCCGGTGCTGGCGCTGCTCACGCCGCAGATGCAGGTCGATCCGGTGCAGTTCGGCGTGCTGGTGGTGGTGAACCTGGCGATCGGCATGCTCACGCCGCCAGTGGGCATCTGCCTGTTCGTCAGTTGCGGCATCGCCCAGGTCAGCCTGGGCAAGATTTCGCGCGCGATCGCGCCACTGGTGCTGGTGTCCATGGTCGATCTGATCATCGCCGCGCTCTGGCCGCCGCTGACCATGTGGCTGCCGACCCTGCTCTATCGCTGAGCCCGGCCGCCCCCCAAAGCCGCGCCGCAGCCCGCTCCCCCCAAGGCCGATGCATACCTTCATTGAAGCGTTGATCCGGCAGCACGCGCTGGACGCCGCGCAGGCCAGGCAGCTGTGGCAGCTCGCGCGGCTGCAGGCGCCGCCAGCGCAGCTGCGCGAGCGGCTGCAACGCGCGCTTGCCGTGGTGGCGGCGTTGCTGCTGGGTGCGGCGCTGATCTTCTGGGTGGCCGCCAACTGGCAGCACATGGCGCTGCAAACCCGCCTCCATCTGCTGGAGGCGGCGGTGCTCGCGCCCGCCTTGCTGCTTGCGCTAATCGCGCGTGCGCACACCGCCTTGCTGCTGCTGGCGACGCTGGCGCTGGGCGCCTTGCTGGCCTTCGTCGGCCAGACCTGGCAGACCGGCGCGGACGCCTGGCAGCTGTTTGCCATCTGGGCGCTGCTGGCCCTGCCCTGGGCGCTGCTCGCGCGCCACGACGGGCTGTGGGCACTGTGGCTGCTGATCGCGGGCGCGGCTCTGTTCGCCTGGTCTGGCGCGCCGCTGGGACTGCAAGTCCTCTGGGCGCCGGACGGCCCCACGCCGCTGCATCGCTATCTGGAACTGCTGCTCTGGGCGGCGCTGTTCCTGCTGCCGCTGGCCTTGCGCGCTGGCGGGCTCATGCGCCAGCCGCGCCCTGCGCTTAGCTGGCCCATCGCCGCGCTGATGGCCCTGAGCGCCTGGAGCGCCGGCGGCATCCTCAACCTGGTGGGCCGCCATACCGACGCGCAGTTCGGGCTGTGCGCGCTGCTCATCGCCGGGGCCTTGCTGCTGGCCTGGCGCCGCCAGCCACGCCAATACGGCGTGCTGGCGCTGGCGCTGATGGCCGCCAACGCCATGGTGCTGAGCACGCTGGGCTGGTGGCTGTTTCAGTTGGGCAACGACTTCGCGGTAGGCCCCATGCTGTTGCTGACACTGGCAGCGGCGGCCAGCACCGGGCTGAGCCTGCGCTGGCTCTACCGCCTGCAAGCCAGGGACGCCCAGGCATGAAGGCGCAGACCCGGCTGCTGCAGCAAGGCGTCGCCCGGGGGCTGCTGCCCGCACAGGCCTTGCAGTCGGCGCAGCAGGAGGCGCAGCCTTCCTGGCTGGTGATGGTGCTGGGCTATCTCGGCGCGAGTCTGGTGGCGGCGCTCGGCCTGGGGGTGCTCGCGCTTTTGTCCTGGGGCGCCATCTTTCGCCTGCCCGGCTCACTGCTGAGCTGTGCGGCCTTCACCGCCGCCGCGCTATACCTGCTGCGCAAGCGAGTCGGCCTGTTTGCCGCGCAGATGGCCTTCAGCCTGCTGATCGTGGGTCAGGTGATGTGGCTGCTGAGCTGGGGCCTGCATTGGTGGACGCAGGGCCGCGCGATGCTTGTCGGGCCGCTGATCGGTCTGCTGGCGCTGCAACTGGGCGCGGCATGGCTGGCGCGCGTGGTCTGGGTGCAGCGCCTGCTGGGCATGGCGGCGGCGTGGACCTTTGTCTTCATTCCGCTGGGGCTGCACGGCGATGGCGAGCTGGTCGACGGCGTGCTCTCGGGCGCGCTGGCAGACGGCGTGAGCCTCAACCTCTGGCTGCTCACAGCCGCCTGGGCCTGGTGGTGCCTGGGGCAGACCCGCATGCGCCCGCGCGCCTGGTCGCTCAGGCTGAGCGCGCTGGCCGATGGCGCCGCGGTGGCCTTGCTGCTGACCGCCCCGCTGCTGATGGCGCTGCAAGGCGTTGGCAATGAGCTGGTCGGCCTGGACGCGCAGTCGCCACTCGAGACCCTGCCGGCGCTGTTCGACTTCAACGGCCGCATCGCGCTGCGCATCCTGCTGGTAGCGGCCAGCGCCGCCTGGCTGCTGGGCCGGCGCCAGGCGGATGCGCAAGCCGCCGCCGAAATGCGCGCGGCCCGCCCGCTGCTGGCCCTGGTCTATGCGCTGCTCCTGCTGGCCTGCTGGGTGCTGCCGGTAGAGACGGCAGCCGTGGTCGGCACCGTGGCACTGGGCACGGGCCGCCCGCGCCTGTTGTGGCTGGCGCTGGCCGTGCTGCTGGTGCAACTGGCGCAGTTTTATTACCTGCTGCAGTGGTCGCTGAGCGACAAAGCCTTGCTGCTGGCGGGCGCGGGCACGCTGCTGGCGCTGGCCGTGGCCGCGCTGTCGCGCAGGCCGGGGCAAAGGCCGCTTGCGCCGCCCCCCCGGAGCGCGGCCAGCACGGGGCGGCGCGGCCGTGCGGCGGCGCTCGCGGCGCTGGCGGCAGCGCTGGTCGCGCTCGCGCTGGTACACCAGGATGCAAGCCGCAAGCAGCAGCTCATCGCCCAGGGGCAAAAAGTCTTCGTCGCGCTCGCGCCGGTCGATCCGCGCTCTCTGCTGCAGGGCGACTACATGGCGCTGAACTTCACCCTGCCCGCCCAGTTGCGCACCCAGCTTGAGCAAGCCGACGCGCGGGGCTGGGCTGCGCGCCGGCAGGCGGTGGCGCGGCTCGGCCCGCAAGGCGTGGCCGAGCTGCAGCGCCTGGCCCGCCCGCACGAACCCCTGGCGGCCGATGAATTGCTGCTGCCGCTGCGCTACCTCAAGGGCCGCTGGACGCTGGTGACCGACGCCTACTTCTTCCCCGAAGGCCAGGCCGAGCGCTTCAGCCGGGCGCGCTACGGCGAGTTTCGGGTGCTGCCCGGCGGCAAGGCCTTGCTTGCGGGGCTGGCGGACGCATCCCTGCAGCCCATCACGGCGCTGCCGCCGCCCGCGCGCAGCAGCAAATAAAAGATCCGCGCGCCCGCCTTGGGCGGCAGAGCGCGGCGCGTCTGCGCAGCGCCGCTCGCAACCGCAAGGCCGCGTCAAGCGCCGGCCTGCTCCGCGCTGCGCAGCACGCCAGCGACGATCAGCAATTGCGCCACGTAATAGCTGGCGAGCACCCACAGCGGCGCCCAGGGCAGGGGCTGCACGAACAGGTCGGTGGCCAGCAAGGTGTCGCTGAACATGAAGCAGCAGGCGCCCAGCGCCACGCACAGCGGCGCCGGCCCGCGCAGCGTCTGCCAGCGCGCCCAGGCCTGCGCCGCCATCAGCGCGATGGCCAGCACGTACACGGCCACTGGCAGACGCAATTCGGGCGGCAGCCCGCCCTGCCACAGGAAGGCGTACACGCCCGCTCCCAGCACCAGCGTGGCCGCGAGCGCTGCGCGCTGGGCCAGCCAGCGGCTGCCGAGGCGAAACAGCGCCAGATAGGCAAGGTGCGCAAGCAGAAAGCTCACGAGGCCCGGGATGAAGCGCTCGGGCAGCATGAGAAAGACATCGCCCGCGAGCGATGCGCCCAGCGCCAGCAGCAGCCAGGCATGCAAGGGATTCAAGACAAAACGGCCGCTTTCCCTTGTCCTGCTTGCGTCAGCAGCTACTGCAGTGATAGCGAACACCATGGCCGCGGGTTTGGCAAGGTAATGCCAGGACGGCAGCGCCAGCGCGCCGGTGGCGGCGGCCAGCGCACCGGCCTGCGCCATCAAGGCCTCCCACAGACCCAGCCCGCCGCGCCATGCCGCGCCCAGGGCCACGAGGCAAGCGAGCAAGGCGGCGCACCAGACGAGCACCCACGGCAGATCGCTGCGCGCGCCCCAGCCCAGTGCCAGCACGGCGGCCGCCGGCATGGGCAGCAGGCACAGCAGCTTGGGGCCGCGCACGATGGTGGAAACGAGGGATGCGGTGGGCTGCATGGCGTGGGCGGCATCGGCCAGGGTGTCGGTCGCGCGATTGTGTGCTGGCGGCGGCGGCTTGCGCTAGAGTTGCCGCATGCAGTCCGAACCCACCCCGGCCGAGCGCGCTGCGCGCCAAAGCGAGGTCGTGCAGGCCCTGGCCACCTGCCTGCCTGCCGACGCGCTGCTCTACCAGCGCGAGGACACCGCCCCCTACGAATGCGACGGCCTCACCGCCTACCGCCAGCGCCCGCTGGTGGTTTGCCTGCCCGAGACCGAAGCGCAGGTGCAAGCCGTGCTGCAAACCTGCCACCGCCTGCGGGTGCCGGTGGTCGCGCGCGGCGCGGGCACGGGCCTGTCGGGCGGCGCACTGCCGCACGCGATGGGCGTGACGCTGTCGCTTGCCCGGTTCAACCGCATCGTGCAGATCGACCCGCTGGCGCGCACCGCGCGCGTGCAGTGCGGCGTGAGGAACCTGGCGATCAGCGAAGCGGCGGCGCGCCACGGCCTGTACTACGCGCCCGACCCTTCCAGCCAGATCGCCTGCAGCATAGGCGGCAACATCGCGGAGAACTCGGGCGGCGTGCACTGCCTGAAATACGGGCTGACGCTGCACAACGTGCTGCGTGTGCGTGGCTATACGGCGGCGGGCGAGCCCGTCGAATTCGGCTCCGAGGCGCTGGACGCGCCGGGCCTGGACCTGCTGGCCGCGGTCATCGGCAGCGAAGGCATGCTGGCCGTCACGCTCGAAGCGACGGTGCGCCTGATTCCCAAGCCGCAGACCGCGCGCTGCATCATGGCAAGCTTTGCCGACGTGCGCGACGCGGGCAACGCAGTGGCCGCGGTGATAGGCGAAGGCATCATCCCGGCGGGCCTGGAGATGATGGACGGCCCGATGACGCGCGCAGTGGAAGACTTCGTGCACGCAGGCTACGACCTCGCGGCCGCCGCCATCTTGCTGTGCGAGAGCGACGGCACGCCCGAGGAGGTAGAGGAAGAAATCGCGCGCATGAGCCAGGTGCTGCGCGCTGCGGGCGCGAGCGCGATTGCGGTGAGCCAGAGCGAAGAAGAGCGCCTGCGCTTCTGGAGCGGGCGCAAGAACGCCTTCCCGGCCAGCGGGCGCATCAGCCCCGACTACATGTGCATGGACTCCACCATTCCGCGCAAGCGCCTGGCCGACATCCTGCTGGCGATTGCCGAGATGGAGAAAAAGTACCGCCTGCGCTGCTGCAACGTATTCCATGCGGGCGACGGCAATCTGCACCCGCTGATCCTGTTCGACGCCAACGACCCCGACGAGCTGCAGCGCGCCGAAGCTTTTGGCGCCGACATCCTGGAAACCAGCGTCGCCATGGGCGGCACCATCACCGGCGAGCACGGCGTGGGCGTGGAAAAGCTCAATTCCATGTGCGTGCAGTTCTCGGCTGCCGAGCGCGCGCAGATGCTGGCGCTCAAGCATGCCTTCGATCCCGAGGGCTTGCTCAACCCCGGCAAGCTCATTCCCACGCTGTCGCGCTGCGCCGAGTACGGCAAGATGCTGGTGCGCGGCGGGCGCCTCGCGCACCCCGATCTGCCGCGCTTTTGAATTATGGGTAAAAAGGGGCTCTAACGCCCGCGCAGCAAGCGCCGGCAGCTATCAAAACAGGTTTATTTGCCCGACTTGCCACCGCTCTTGCGCGCGGCCTTGGCAGGCGCCGCCTTGCTGGTGACCGCGCGCTTGCGCGCCGTGGCCGCCTTCTTGCCGGCGGGCGCGGCCGTCAGCGATGAGGCCATGTCTTGCGCCGCCTTGACGGCACCGGCCGTCATCTGGCGCGAGGCCTCGAGCGCCGCCTGCTGCGCGCTCGCATCGCCCATGGCCTGGCTGGCCAGCTGCTGGAATTGCTGCGTCAGCGCGCCCCACCACTGCAGCGGATCCACGCCGGGCTGCCCGGGCGCAGCCGCATCCGGCTGGGCCGCAGCAGTCGCGGCGGCGCTGCCTTGCTGCGTGGCTTGGGCGGCGGGAGCGGGCGCCGCTTCGGGTACGGGCGCGGGCTCGGGCGTGCTCGGTGCGCCGCCCGCAGCAAAGGCCCCTCGGGCCAGGTCGCTCATCGCCACGTTCATGCCCTGCAGCGTCGCCAGCGTCATGCGCTGCACCTGCAGCGCCTGGATGGTTGCGGTCAGCGCGCTGGCGTTCTGCTCCAGCCAGAACTGCACCGTCTTGAGCTCGCGGATGCGCTGGTCGATCTCGGGCAGGCTCATGGTCGGCGCCACCCAGCCGGCCAGCGGCGGCATGCCCGGCAGGGCGCTGGCCGCGCCTTCCGAGAGCTTTTGCAGAAAGTCGAAACCGGGCACGAAACGCCCGAAGCCGAAGGGGGATGTGTCGCTGCTCATGCTCGCTCCTGAAGTGGCCGCCAGGCCGCCAGCTTAGCGCGCGGGCGGCTGCAGGTACAGCCGGGCCAGTTGCCGACGCGCTGCTTCGCTCAGGCCCAGGCGTTCGCGCAGATAGGTCTGCACGCCGCCATGCTCGCGCTCGATCGCGTCCAGCGCGGCCTGCAGATACTCGGCGCGCACGCCCCAGATCACCGCATGCACCGCGCGGGTGCGCACATCGTCGGCCGGCGCGGGCGGGCGCCGGTAAAGGCGATTGGTCAGCAGGTAGTCGTGCATCACCGTCTCGCGCGGCACACCCAGCGCCAGCAACAGCAGCGCGGCGGCGTAGCCGGTGCGGTCCTTGCCGGCGGTGCAGTGAAACACCAGCGGCGCGCCGTCCTCCAGCAATTGCTCGAAAAAGCCCTTGAGCTGCGGCGCATCGTCGGCCACGAACCCGAGGTAGGTGTCGCGCATCAGGCGATCGGCGTGGGCTTCATCGAGCAGTTCGCCGCGCGCGCTCAGCTCGCGAAAGCGGCGCACCACCGTGGGCTCTATCGGCAGCGCGAGCTGCACCACGCCCGGAAGCGCATAGGCTTGCTGAGCACGCTCGGCCTGACCGCGAAAGTCCACGGCGCGCCCCAGCCCGAGCGCGGCCAGCGCCTGCGCATCCGCAGCCGACAACGCCGCCAGATGGTCGGAGCGAAACAGCCGGCGCCAGCGCACGCGCTGGCCGTCGGCCGCAGCGTAGCCGCCGAGGTCACGGAAGTTGCTGGCGCCCTGCAGCGCCAGCGCGCGGTCGGTTTCGGTCATGCGGCCTGTCATGGGGCTTGTCATGGGACAACTGTATGCGCGCAGGCGGCCGCGGGCTGTCGCACAGGCTCCTGCGCAGGCGCGCGCACCAGTGCGTGCAAGCGTGCCCTAACATCGCGCTTTTTGAAGAGGCGGGACATCGATGTCGCTCAATACCTGGCTGCTCTACCTGCTGGCCAGCATCGGCCTGTCGCTGTCGCCCGGGCCCAATGGCTTGCTGGCGCTCACGCACGGCGCGATGTACGGCCAGCGGCGCACGCTGTTCACCATCGCCGGCGGCGTGCTCGGTTTCGTCGCGGTGATTGCGCTGTCGATGTTCGGCATCGGCGCGCTGATCAGCGCTTCTGCGCGCTGGCTCACGGTGCTCAAATGGGGCGGCGGTCTGTACCTGGTGTGGCTGGGCATCCAGGTCTGGCGCGCGCCGCCGGTCACCGTGGTGGCGTGCGCGCAGCACGGCCAGGGCAATGCGCGGCGCATGTTTGGCCAAGGGGTGCTCTCCGCTACCACCAACCCCAAGGCGCTGCTGTTTTTCACCGCCTTCCTGCCGCAGTTCATGAATGCCGAGCACAGCCTGCTGCTGCAGTTTGCGATTCTGGCGGGCACCTTCGCCGCCACCGAACTGCTGACCGAGTACGTGCTGGCCAGCACCGCGCAGCGCATCAGCCCCTGGCTGGCGCGGGCGGGGCGGCGCTTCAACCGCGCCTGCGGTGGAGTGTTCGTGGCTCTGGGGGCGCTGCTGCCGCTGCGCGGCTAGCGGCGGCGCGGGCAGGCATTGGGGTGGCGCGGCTGGCGGGGATCGAACCCACGACCCTTGGCTTCGGAGGCCAATACTCTATCCACTGAGCTACAGCCGCTTCAGATAAGCCGCAAATTATCGCATGCGCCCCTGGGCGGCGAAGCCCAAGCCGCGCAGATAGACCTCCACCGTCGCCGCACCGACCTTTTGCAGGTCAAAGGCGCTCGCGCCCAGGATCCAGGCCTGCAGCAAGCCGTCGAACAAGGCCTGCAGGCCGAGCGCGGCATCGGCCGCGGTCAGCGGCAGCCGCAGCGATTGCTGCCTGGCAGCGAGCGCCAGGTCGCGCATCAGTTGGTCGTGCAGGCGCTGCAGCGCCGCCTGGTGGCGCTCGCGCACGCCCGCCAGTTCGGCCACGTATTCCACCCGGTACATGGCAATTTCAAACACCCGCCGGGTGTGTTCATCCTCGGCCAGGCGGCGCAGCAACTCCTGCACCACGCTGCGCACGCGCTGCAAGGGGTCGAGGCCCGCGGGAGGCTCGGCCATTGCCGCCTCCAGCGGCAGCGTGACGCGGTCCATCATGGCGTTGAACAAGTCCACCTTGTCCTTGAAGTGCCAGTAGATCGCGCCGCGCGTGGCGCCCGCCGCCTGGGCGATCTCGGCCAGCGACGCGCGCCCCACGCCTTTGTCGTAGAACACGCGCTCGGCCGCGTCCAGCAATGCCTGCCGGGTGGCGTCGGCTTCTTCCTTGGTGCGTCGGGCCATCGGACAATTTTTTCAGGAACAGGGAAAATGCGCGATTTGATGCAGCGGCTTCAATTATACATTCATTGATGTATGTATAATCGCGCCCTTGCCCTGAAGACTCTCCGGTGTTTTCGGCCCTTCCAGACGCACTGGGCTGGGACGGCGGGCCGCACCCTCTTATTGGAAACAAGCAATGTCTCGACTGCCCTTCACGGCCGGCTGCGCCCCGCGCTCGCACGCCGGCGCCCTGACGCTGGCGCTGGCCTGCGCCCTGATCGTCAGCGCCTGCAAGCCTTCGGGGGCACAGGCACCGGCCGGCGGCAGTGCGCCCCCTGCCCCGCAGGTGGGCGTGGTGACGGTGCAGCCCGGCGACGTCGGTCTGGTTGCCGAGCTGCCGGGCCGGCTGGAAGCCTCGCGCGTGGCGGAGGTGCGCGCGCGCGCCGCCGGCATCCTGCAAAAGCGCACCTTCACCGAAGGCAGCGAAGTCAAGGCCGGGCAGCAGCTGTTCCTGATCGACAACGCCCCCTACCGCGCGAGCGTCGCCCAGGCCAAGGCCAGCCTGGCCCAGGCCGAGGCCAGCCTGGCGCAAAGCCGCGCACTGGCCGAGCGCTATGCGCCGCTGGTGGCGCAGAACGCGGTGAGCAAGCAGGACTACGACAACGCCGTGGCCGCGCGCCAGGCGGGTGAAGCCAACGTCGCAGCCGCCAAGGCGGCCGTGACCAGCGCGCAGATCAACCTCGATTACGCGCGGGTCACGGCGCCGATCTCCGGGCGCATAGGCCGCGCGCTGGTGACCGAAGGCGCGCTGGTCGGGCAAGGCAGCCCCACGCAGCTTGCCGTGATCCAGCAGATCGACCCGCTCTACATCAACTTCACCCAGTCGGCGGCAGACGCGCTCAAGCTGCGCGCCCAGCTGGCCAGCGGCAAATACAAGAGCGCCGGCGCCGACGCCGCCAAGGTGACGCTGGTGCTGGAAGACGGCAGCATCTACCCGCACCCGGGCAAGCTGCTGTTCACCGACTTGTCGGTAGACCCGAGCAGCGGCCAGGTGATGCTGCGCGCCGAAGTGCCCAACCCCGAGCGCGCGCTGCTGCCGGGCCTGTACGTGCGCGTGCGGCTGGAGCAGGCGCAGGCGGACAACGCGGTGCTGCTGCCCCAGCAGGCGGTCACGCGCACGGCGGCCGGCGACTCGGTGCTGGTGGTGGGCGAAGGCGGCAAGCTCGCGCCGCGCCCGGTCAAGCTCGGGCCCAGTCAGGGCGACAGCTGGGTGGTGCTGGACGGCCTGAAGGCGGGCGAGCAGGTGATGGTCGACGGCTTTCAGAAGCTGCCGCGCACCAAGCCGGGCGAGCCGGTGATCGTGCAACCCGTGCCATGGAAGGCGCCCGGGGTAGCCGGCGACAAGGCGGCCGCCCCCGCAGCCAAGTCCTGATCGCCCGGAGCCGAGCACATGGCCAAGTTTTTCATTGAACGGCCCATCTTTGCATGGGTCATCGCGATCTTCATCATGGTGGCGGGCGCCGTCGCCATCACGCAACTGCCGATCGCCCAATACCCCGCGGTTGCGCCGCCGACCATCCAGATTTCCGCGGTCTACCCGGGCGCCACTGCCCAGACCCTGGAAGATTCGGTGCTTGCCGTCATCGAACGCGAGATGAACGGTGCCACCGGCCTCGTATACATCGAAACCACCAGCCAGGCCAACGGTACCGGCACGATCACGCTGAGCTTCGAGCCCGGCACCAACCCGGACCTGGCCCAGGTAGACGTGCAAAACCGCCTCGCGCGGGCCACGCCGCGCCTGCCTGCGGTAGTGGTGCAGCAGGGCGTGCGGGTGGAGAAGTCGCGCTCCAACTTCCTGCTGTTTTCGATGCTGACCACGCAGACGCCGGAGGTCAACATCGAGGCGCTGAACGACTACGCCGCGCGCAACATCGTGCCCGAACTGCAGCGTCTGCCCGGCGTCGGCTCGGTGACGCAGTTCGGCGCCGAGCGGGCGATGCGCATCTGGATCGACCCGGCCAAGCTCAAGGGCTTCAATCTGTCGCTCGACCAGGTGAACGCCGCCATCCGCACTCAGAACGTGCAGATCCCGGCCGGCAACCTGGGCGACCAGCCCAGCGTGCCAGGCCAGGCCACTACCGCCACCATCGTGGTACGCGGGCAGCTGAACACGCCCGAGCAATTCGGCGACATCGTGCTGCGCGCCGCCACCGACGGCTCCACCGTGCGCCTCAAGGACGTGGCCCGCATCGAGATCGGTTCGCAGAACTACAGCGGCGGCGCGCGCCTCGATGGCGCCGAGGCCGTGGGCATGGGCGTGCAACTGACGCCCACGGCCAACGCGCTGGAAACCGCCAAGGCCGTGCGCGCCAAGCTCGACGAGCTGCAGCAGTTCTTCCCCAAGGGCGTGGCCTACGCGATCCCATACGACACCTCGGTGTTCATCTCCGTCTCCATCCAGAAGGTGGTGGAGACCCTGTTCGAGGCGGTGGCGCTGGTGTTCCTGGTGATGCTGCTGTTCCTGCAGAAATTCCGCTACACCATCATTCCGACCATCGTCGTGCCGGTGGCCTTGCTGGGCACCTTCGCGACGCTGCTGGCGCTGGGCTTTTCCATCAACGTGCTGACCATGTTCGGCATGGTGCTGGTGATCGGCATCGTGGTGGACGACGCCATCGTGGTGGTGGAGAACGTCGAGCGCATCATGGCCGAGGAAGGCCTGTCGCCGCTGGAAGCCACGCGCAAGGGCATGGGCCAGATCTCCGGCGCGATCATCGGCGTGACCGTGGTGCTGGTTTCGGTCTTCGTGCCGCTGGCCTTCTTCCCCGGCTCCACCGGCAACATCTACCGCCAGTTCGCCGCGACCATGGGCACCGCGATCGCCTTCTCGGCCTTTCTTGCGCTCTCGCTCACGCCGGCGCTGTGCGGCACGCTGCTCAAGCCCATGCAAGAAGGGCACGATCAAAAACGCGGCTTCTTTGGCTGGTTCAACCGGGGCTTCAAGCGCACCACCACGCGCTATGAATCGGGGCTGGGGCGCCTGCTGCACCGCGGCGGGCGCATGATGATCGTCTATGCGGCGCTGATCGCGGTGGTCTCGCTCATCTACACCAGACTGCCCACTTCCTTCCTGCCCAACGAAGACCAGGGCAGCCTGATCACCAACGTGCAACTGCCCGCAGGCGCGTCCATCGCGCGCACCGAAGTCGCGCTCAAGGCCGTGGAAGAGTACATGCTGGCCCAGCCCGAGGTGGAGCACATCGTGACCGTGGCCGGCTTTTCCTTCTCCGGTCAGGGCCAGAACGCGGGCCTGGCCTTCGTGACGCTCAAGCCCTGGGACGAGCGCCCGGGCCCGGAGCACGGCGCCGAAGCCATCGCGCAAAGGGCCACCATGGCGCTGTACGGCTTTCGCGACGCCTTCCTCTTCGCCATCAACCCGCCGCCCATCCCGGAACTGGGCAGTGCCGCCGGCTTCACCTTCCGGCTGCAAGACCGCGGCGGCAAGGGCCACGAGGCGCTGCTGGCGGCGCGCAACCAGCTGCTGGGCATGGCGGCGCAAAGCAAGCTGCTGGCCGGCGTGCGCCCCGACGGCATGGAAGACGCGCCGCAGATGCAGATCGACATCGACCGCGACAAGGCCGCGTCGCTGGGCGTGGGCTTTGACAGCATAGGCAGCGCGCTGGGGACGGCGCTGGGCTCGGCCTACATCAACGACTTCCCCAGCCAGGGACGGCTGCAACGCGTGGTGGTGCAGGCGGACAGCGCCGCACGCATGCAGCCCGAAGCCGTGCTCGACCTGCCGGTGCTGAACAACAAGGGGCAGGTGATTCCGCTGTCCACCTTTGCCACCACGCGCTGGATCACGGGCGCGACCCAGACCGTGCGCTACAACGGCTATCCTGCGATGAAGATTGCCGGGGGTCCGGCCCCGGGCCTGAGCACCGGCGAGGCCATGGCCGAGATGGAGCGCATCGCGGCGCGGCTGCCCGAAGGCTTCGGCTACGAATGGACCGGCCAGTCGCGCGAGGAAAAGCTCGCCAGCGGCCAGGCCATGGTGCTCTACGGCTTCTCGCTGCTGGCGGTCTTCCTGGCGCTGGCCGCGCTGTACGAGAGCTGGTCGATTCCGTTTGCCGTGCTGCTGGTCGTGCCGCTGGGCGTGCTCGGGGTGCTGCTGGCGACGCTCTTGCGCGGCATGGCCAACGACGTGTACTTCCAGATCGGCCTGGTGACCATCATCGGCCTGTCGGCCAAGAACGCCATCCTTATCATCGAGTTCGCCAAGGACTTGCACGCCTCGGGCAAGAGCGTGTTCGAGGCCGCCGTGGCCGCGGCCCACCTGCGCTTTCGGCCCATCGTCATGACCTCGCTGGCGTTCACTCTGGGGGTGATGCCGCTGTTCCTCGCCACCGGCGCCAGCTCGGCCAGCCAGCGCGCGATCGGTACCGGCGTGGTCGGCGGCATGATCACGAGCACGCTGCTGGCGGTGTTCTTCGTGCCGGTCTTCTTCGTGCTGGTGCGCAGTTATTTCAAAGGCAGCAAGCGCCAGCAGGCCCATGACGCCGAGCAGGCACAGCTGCATGGCAACGTGCATTGAGAGCAAACCCACCATGACCCCAAGCACTTATATCGTTCGCACGCGCACCGCCGCCGCAGCCCTTGCTGCCGCCGTGCTGGCCGGCTGCAGCTTCATCCCGACCTATGAGCGGCCCTCCGCACCGGTGCCAGGCAGTTATCCGGGGGCCAGCGCCACCGATGCGCAGCAGGGCAAGGCGGCTG
Organism: Comamonas sp. NLF-1-9; assembly: GCF_019195435.1. Classification (NCBI taxonomy): domain Bacteria; kingdom Pseudomonadati; phylum Pseudomonadota; class Betaproteobacteria; order Burkholderiales; family Comamonadaceae; genus Comamonas; species Comamonas sp. NLF-1-9. Next base: position 2,923,548 of record NZ_CP078069.1, on the reverse strand, counting down.
CCGACATCCGCTGGCAAGACTATTTCACCGACCCGCAGCTGCAGACCCTCATCAGCCTGGCGCTGGAGAACAACCGCGACCAGCGCGTGGCCATGCTCCGGGTGGAGCAGGCGCGCGCCCAGTTCGACATCCAGCGCGCCGCCGAATATCCGACGGCAAATGCCATGGGCGGTTTCACCCGGCAGCCCAACCCGGCCAACCAGAACAAGTACGGCTCGGTCTACCAGGCAGGTCTGGCCATCACCGGCTGGGAGATCGACTTTTTTGGACGCATCGCAGCGCTCAAGGAACAGGCGCTGGCGCAATACCTGGCCACGGACGAAGCCCGCAAGGCCGGGCAGATCAGCCTGGTTGCCGCCGTCGCCTCCGGCTGGCTCGCGCTGGTGGCCGACGACGAATTGCTGGACTTGTCCGAGCGCACGCTGCAGACGCGCGAAGAGTCGGTCAAGCTCACGCGCCTGCGCCTGGAGCACGGGGTCAGTTCCGAGCTGGATCTGCGCCAGGCCCAAAGCCTGGCCGAACAGGCGCGCGCCACGCTGGCACAGCAGCAGCGCCAGCGCATGCTGGACGAGAACGCGCTGACGCTTCTTGTCGGCCAGGCTATTCCCGACGAGCTGCTGGCGCGCCCGGGCCAGCGGCGCCTGGCCAAGACAGCGCCGATGCAGGCGCTGCCTGCCGGTCTGCCGTCGCAGCTGTTGCAGCACCGCCCCGACATCATCGCGGCGGAGCAGCAGCTCATTGGCGCCAACGCCAGCATAGGCGCTGCGCGCGCGGCGTTTTTCCCGCGCATCGCGCTGACCGCGCAGTTCGGCAGCACCAGTACCGAGTTGTCCGGCCTGTTCAAGGGCGGCAGCTGGGCCTTCTCCCTCGCGCCCCAGGCGGTGTTGCCGATCTTTGACGCGGGGCGCAACCAGGCCAACCTCGAAGCGGCCCAGGTCGGCCGCGAGATCGCGGTCGCCCAGTACGAGAAGTCCATACAGACGGCCTTCCGCGAGGTCGCGGACGCCCTGGCCGGCCGCGCCACGCTGCAAAACCAGCTCGACGCCCAGGCCGCGCAGACACGCTCGGACACACGCCGCTTCGAGCTTTCCGACCTGCGCTATCGCAATGGCGTGGCAAGCTATCTCGATCTGCTGGACGCCCAGCGTTCGCTCTATGCGTCCGAGCAGGCGCTGGTGCTCACACGCTTGCAACAGCTGCAAAACCAGGTAGTGCTGTACAAGGTACTGGGCGGCGGCTGGAGCGCCGAGGACGAGATCCGCTCGCTCGCCGAACGCGGTTGAACCAGGTTGCGCGGCGCGCGGCGGCGCTGCAGGAAACGAGAGCCCACTCCTATAATGGAGAATGGATTGCGCCGGCAATCCACCCGTCCAACGTGAGAGAACAATGACCAACGAGAACGAAGAGACAAACCACGGATTGATCAAGACCCCGGGCCAGACGCTGCTGGCCGCCTCACTGGGCTTCCTGGCGCCGGTGTTCGTCATTCTGGGTCTGGTGTACTTCTACTCTTCCGCGCCCAAGCAGGCGCCGGGCGGCGACAACAGCGCCCAGTCCGTCGATCAGCGCATTCAGAAAGTAGGCACGCTCGAGGTCAAGGACAGCAGCCAGAGCGCCGCCCACAGTGGCGAAGAGGTCTACAAGGCGCAATGCGCCGCCTGCCATGCGAGCGGCGCGGCGGGCGCGCCCAAGTTCGGCGACGCTGGCGCCTGGGCGCCGCGCATCAAGCAGGGCCTGGAGGCGCTGGAGCATTCGGCACTCAAGGGCAAGGGCGCCATGCCGCCCCAGGCAGGCGGCCAATTCGACGACACCGAAATCGCTCGCGCCGTGGTCTACATGGCCAATGCGGCCGGTGCCAAGTTTGAAGAACCTGCCGCGGCCGACGACAAGGCCGCCGGCGCCGGTGAGTCCGCGAACGCGGCCCCCGCGGCTGCACAAAAGCCGACTGCCGGCGAATCGTCCGCAAGCGCTGCGGCGACTCCCGAGCAGCCCGCTGCCGGAGAATCGTCGGCCACGCCGGCAGCAGCACCGGCCGCTGCAGCGCCGGCAGCCAGCGCCAGCGCCGGTGCCGACGATGCCCATGCCGCCGCCGGCAAGAAAATCTACGAGACCACCTGCGCGGCCTGCCATGGCACCGGCGTTGCTGGCGCGCCCAAGTTTGGCGACAAGGCCGCCTGGGCGCCACGGCTGGCGGCGGGCTTTGATGAGGTGCTGAAGATCGCCACCCACGGCAAGGGCGCGATGCCTCCCAAGGGCGGCTCCAACGCCTCCGACGCAGACTTCAAGGCCGCGGTAGAGTATCTGGTGAACTCCGCCCGGTAAGGCTACTCTCGACCGCTCAAGCGGCCCCGGCCGGCAGTGCTCAGCAGCCTGCCGGCCTTTTCATTGCTGCAATGCCTGCCGAGGGCTGCGCACAAAGCCGTAGCGCGTGGTCAGCGCGACGTGGTCGATCGATTCCGGCATCGGCCATCTCCCTTGCTCGAGCAGCTGCGCTGCCACTACCACGTCGAGGCTGTGCACCAGACCCAGCCCGAGCGCGCTCGCGAGGTAGAGCCTGCCCTGCTCGTCGCAGACGGCTGCGTCTGCCTGCGTGCGCCGCCCGGTGTGGGAGATCAGCCCGCCGTCCGGGCCGATACGCCAAACCCAGGGGGCGGCCTCGAGCTCGACATAGACGCGCTGCGGCCCGTTCTGAAAGTACCACTGCCCCCGGGCATCATGCAGGTAGTTGCGGCCGATGAACGCCACCAGGCCTTGATGTTGCAAGCGCTCGCCCCTGCATGAGGTGAAGGGCCCGCGCGCCTGGACCGACGCGTCCCGCAGATACCACTGCCCGCGGGCGTCCAGCCCCAGCCAGCCAAAACAGTCGGGCACCTCAGGCCATTTCTCGAGCGCCCGCTTGACGATGTCGTCCATGCGCGCGATTTTGCCCGAGCTTCGGCAAAGCTTCGCCGGGCTGATGGCAGCCTCGCCATTGTGTAGCGCCCACCCCGGACTGCCGGCGCAAGCGCGGCGGTCGCCAGAATTTCCTGGCGCTGGGCACCCGACTCCGAGCTGCCGCGAAAATCAAAAAGGCCCGCACGGGCGGGCCTCTTCAGGACGCCGGGAGGCGCACTCTCAGCGCTTCTCGCGGAACTTGCGCAGGGCGGCGAGCTGGGCGGCCATGATGGCCAGTTCAGACTGGGCGCGCGCGAGATCGATCTCGCTCTTGGCGTGCGACAGCGCTTCCTGGGCTTGCTTCCTCGCTTCTTCGGCCTTTTGTTCGTCCAGGTCGCGGCCCCGGATGGCGGTATCGGAGAGCACCGTCACCCGATCCGGCTGCACCTCGAGGATGCCGCCAGCCACGAAGATGAATTCCTCACCTCCGCTGGCCAGATCGATGCGCACGGACCCGGCCTTGATGCGCGTGATCAAAGGCGTGTGCTTGGGCAGAATGCCCAGCTCGCCCGATTCGCCGGGCAGAGCGACGAACTTCGCTTCGCCCGAAAAGATCGACTCTTCGGCGCTGACGACATCGACGTGTATGGTGCTCATGCAAACTCCTTGGGTGCTTCACTGCAGGGGCTGCGCCGGGGTGCGGGGCAAGCAATAGCTACCACCGCCCCGGCGCCTTCTCGTCCCTCAGGAAGCGAGCTTCTTGGCCTTCTCGAAGGCTTCGTCGATGGTGCCGACCATGTAGAAGGCCTGCTCGGGCAGATGGTCGCACTCGCCATTGACGATCATCTTGAAGCCACGAATCGTCTCGGCCAGCGGCACGTACTTGCCGGGCGTACCAGTGAACACTTCGGCCACGTGGAAAGGCTGCGACAAAAAGCGCTGGATCTTGCGCGCGCGCGCCACGGTGAGCTTGTCCTCGGGCGCCAGTTCGTCCATACCCAGAATGGCGATGATGTCGCGCAGCTCCTTGTAGCGCTGCAGCGTGCCCTGCACCGCACGCGCCACGCTGTAGTGCTCCTCGCCGACGACGTGCGGGTCGAGCTGGCGACTGGTGGAGTCCAGCGGATCCACGGCGGGGTAGATGCCCAGGGCGGCAATGTCACGGCTCAGCACCACGGTCGAGTCCAGGTGGGCAAAGGTGGTCGCGGGGGACGGGTCGGTCAGGTCGTCGGCCGGCACGTACACGGCCTGGATCGAGGTGATCGAGCCGACCTTGGTCGAGGTGATGCGCTCTTGCAGCTTGCCCATTTCCTCGGCCAGCGTCGGCTGGTAGCCCACGGCCGAGGGCATGCGGCCCAGCAGGGCGGACACTTCCGTGCCGGCCAGGGTGTAGCGGTAGATGTTGTCCACGAAAAACAGCACGTCGCGGCCTTCGTCGCGGAAAGACTCGGCGATGGTGAGGCCGGTGAGCGCCACGCGCAGGCGGTTGCCCGGCGGCTCGTTCATCTGGCCGTAGACCATGGACACCTTGGACTGGCTCAGGTCTTCCTGCACCACGACCTTGGAGTCGCTCATCTCGTGGTAGAAGTCGTTGCCCTCGCGGGTGCGCTCACCCACGCCGGCGAACACCGACAGGCCCGAGTGCGCCTTGGCGATGTTGTTGATGAGCTCCATCATGTTCACGGTCTTGCCCACGCCGGCGCCGCCGAACAGGCCCACCTTGCCGCCCTTGGCGAACGGACATACCAGGTCGATCACCTTGATGCCGGTCTCCAGCAGCTCCTGCGACGGAGACAGCTCGTCGTAGGCCGGCGGGGTGCGGTGAATCGAGGCGGTCAGGGTCTGGTCGATGGGGCCGCGCTCGTCGATCGGATTGCCGAGCACGTCCATGATACGCCCGAGCGTGCCCTTGCCGACCGGCACGGTGATTGGAGCCTCGGTGTTGGACACCATCAGGCCACGCTTGAGGCCGTCGCTTGAGCCCAGCGCAATGGTGCGCACCACGCCGTCGCCCAGCTGCTGCTGCACTTCCAGGGTCAGCGCCGAACCGTCGAGCTTGAGCGCGTCGTAGACCTTGGGCATGTGCTCGCGGGGGAACTCCACGTCGACCACGGCGCCGATGCATTGAACGATCTTGCCCTGAACGCCAGCGCTCGCTTGGGTATTCTCTTGAGCCATCTTGTTTGCTCCAAAAATAGGTAAAACCGGATTCAGACCGCCGCCGCGCCGGCAACGATTTCTGAAAGTTCTTTGGTGATCGCCGCCTGGCGCGTCTTGTTGTAGACCAGCTTGAGCTCGCCGATCACGTTGCCGGCATTGTCGGTTGCCGCCTTCATCGCAACCATGCGGGCAGACTGCTCGCTGGCCATGTTCTCGGCAACCGCCTGGTAGATCAGGGACTCGACATAGCGCACCAAGAGCTCATCGATCACGCTCTGGGCATCCGGCTCGTACAGGTAGTCCCAGCCCGGGCCGCTCTTGTGCTTGCGCATCTCTTCGGACGACAGCGGCAGCAACTGCTCGACCACCGCCTCCTGCTTCATGGTGTTGATGAACCTGGTGTAGCTCAGGTACACCGCGCTCACCTTGCCCTCGGCATAAGCGTCCAGCAAGACCTTGACCGGGCCTATCAATCGGTCCAGGTGCGGCGTGTCGCCGAGCGAAGTCGCCTGCGACACCACCTTGGCACCGATGCGGTTGAGAAAGCCCAGGCCCTTGCTGCCGATGGCGACCGCCTGCACTTCCTTGCCCTCGCCCTGCAGGTCGCGCAGCTTGTTGGTGACCGAACGCAGCACGTTGGTGTTCAAGCCGCCGCACAGACCCTTGTCGGTCGTCACCACGATGATGCCGGCCGCCTTGGCGTCGTTCAGCTTCATGAAGGGGTGCACGTACTCGGGGTTCGCATCTCCCAGATGCGCGGCGATCGAGCGTACCTTTTCGGCGTACGGACGAGCAGCGCGCATGCGGTCCTGCGCCTTGCGCATCTTGGACGCGGCCACCATCTCCATGGCCTTGGTGATCTTCTTGGTGTTTTCCACCGATTTGATCTTGCCGCGTATTTCCTTGCCTGCTGCCATGTCGGATCTCCCCCTGCGCTCAGGCGAAGGATTTCTTGAATGCGGTGATGGCCTGGGTCAGCTCTGCCTCGTCCTTGCCTTCCTTGTCGAATGCGCGGCTCTTCTCCAGACGCTGCAGCAGATCGCCGTGGCTGGCCTTGAGGAACTGGTGCAGGCCGGACTCGAACGCAAGCACCCTCTTGACTTCGACGTCATCGAGGAAGCCCTTGTTCACCGCGAACAGCGACGCCGCCATCAGGCTGATGGGCAGCGGATGGTACTGGGGCTGCTTGAGCAATTCGGTCACGCGCGCGCCGCGGTCGAGCTGCTTGCGCGTGGCTTCGTCCAGGTCGGAAGCGAACTGCGCAAACGCCGCGAGCTCTCGGTATTGCGCCAGGTCGGTACGGATACCGCCCGACAGGCCCTTGATCAGCTTGGTCTGCGCGGCGCCACCGACGCGCGACACCGAGATCCCGGCGTTGATAGCGGGTCGGATGCCGGCGTTGAACAGGCTGGTTTCCAGGAAGATCTGGCCGTCGGTGATGGAAATCACGTTGGTCGGAACGAAGGCCGACACGTCGCCTGCCTGGGTCTCGATAACGGGCAGCGCGGTGAGCGAGCCGGTCTTGCCCTTGACTTCGCCCTTGGTGAACTCTTCCACGTAGTGGGCATTGACGCGCGCGGCGCGCTCCAGCAGGCGGCTGTGCAGATAGAACACGTCGCCAGGAAAAGCTTCGCGTCCGGGCGGACGGCGCAGCAGCAGCGAAACCTGGCGATAGGCCACGGCCTGCTTGGAGAGGTCGTCATAAATGATGAGCGCGTCCTGACCGCGGTCGCGGAAATACTCGCCCATGGTGCAGCCGGAGTAGGCCGAGACGTACTGCATGGCCGCCGATTCCGACGCGGAAGCCGCCACCACGATGGTGTAGTCCATCGCGCCGGCCTGCTCCAGCGAGCGCACCACGTTCTTGATCGACGAGGCCTTCTGGCCGATCGCCACATACACGCAGGTGACGTCCTGGCCCTTCTGGTTGATGATGGTGTCGATGGCCACCGCCGTCTTGCCGGTCTGGCGGTCGCCGATGATCAGCTCGCGCTGACCGCGCCCGATCGGCACCATCGAGTCGATGGATTTCAGGCCGGTCTGCAGCGGCTGGTCCACCGATTGGCGCGCGATCACGCCCGGGGCCACCTTCTCGATCACGTCGGTCATCTTGGCATTGATCGGACCCTTGCCGTCGATCGGGTGCCCCAGCGCGTTCACCACGCGGCCGACGAGCTCGGGGCCCACGGGCACCTCGAGAATGCGGCCGGTGCACTTGACCGTATCGCCTTCGGAGATATGTTCATAGGCGCCCAGAATCACCGCGCCGACAGAGTCGCGCTCGAGGTTCAGCGCCAGCCCGTAGCTCGGCTGGCCTTCGGCGTCTGCCGGGAATTCGAGCATTTCGCCCTGCATCACGTCCGACAGGCCGTGGATGCGCACGATGCCGTCGGTCACCGAAACCACGGTCCCCTGGTTGCGAATGTCGCCGCCAGCAGCCAGTCCTTCGATGCGGCTCTTGATGAGCTCCGAGATTTCTGCGGGATTGAGTTGCATGACTCTTTCCTTCTTTCCTTAAGTTGCCACGCCCGCCGCCCTCAGGCCAGCAGCGTCGCTTTCATTTGTTCCAGACGGGCCTTGACCGAAGTATCAAGCACCTCATCACCGACCACCACGCGCACACCGCCAATCAGGGACGGATCCACACTCAGCGACAGGTTCAGCTTGCGCCCGAAACGCTTTTCCAGCGTCACGCCCAGCTCTTGCAGCTGCTGCGCCGACATGTCAAAGGCGCTGACCACGAGGGCGTCCGACGAGCCCGCCGTCTGATTGACCAGCGCGCGAAACTGCGCCGCAATTTCCGGCAGAGCCCGCAGACGCCCATTTTCGACCACCGCCGCGAGCAGATTGGTCGCGCTTGCGGGCAGCTTGCTGCGCACCACGCCGGTGATGACGTCCAGGATCTGCGACGCCGTCACCTTCGGGCTGTCGGCCATCTGCAGCAACTGCGGGTTCGCCGCAATCGTCGCCAGCTCGTCGAGCCACTGCACCGCAGCGGCAAGATCGGCCTTCTGGCTCGTGCACGCCTTGAACAAGGCCTCAGCGTAGGGACGGGCAATAGTGGCAAGTTCCGCCATGTTCGTCCCTTTCCTACAGCTCGGTCTTCAGACGCGTGAGCAGTTCGGAGTGCACGGCCGGATTGACTTCCTTGCGCAGGATCTGCTCAGCACCCTTGACGGCGAGCTGTGCAACCTGTTCGCGCAATGCTTCGCGCGCCTGGATGAGTTGCTGCTCGGCTTCCACCCGCGCGGCGGCAACGATCTTGTTGCCCTCTTCGGCGGCGCGGGCCTTGGCCTCTTCGATGATGGCGCGCGCATGGCTTTCCGCGTCCGCCAGGCGCTGCGCGCTTTCGTTGCGCGTTTCAGCGAGCTGCTGCTCGACCCGCTGATTGGCCGCCGCCAGCTCGGTCTTGGCCTTGTCGGCCGCTGCCAGGCCATCAGCGACCTTCTGCGCCCGCTCGTCCAGTGCATTGGCAATCGGCGGCCACACAAACTTCATCGTGAATGCCACGAGGAGCAGAAACACGATGATTTGAATGATGAGGGTAGCGGTGATGCTCACTTTGGTTCCTTGGATTGCAGCGGCACGAGGCCGCGATACTCAGTGGCAGGGCCGGCGCACCGCTTGGAGCGCCGGCCTTCCCAACCCGATCCGGAACTTACTTGGCGATCAGGGCGATCTGACCCAGGAAGGGGTTGGCGGTGGCGAACCACAGCGCGATACCCACGCCGATGATGAAGGCCGCGTCGATCAGGCCGACCAACAGGAACATCTTGGTTTGCAGTTCACCCATCAGCTCGGGCTGGCGGGCGGCCGACTCGAGGAACTTGCTGCCCATGAGGCCGATGCCGATACACGCACCGACGGCGCCCAGACCAATGATCAGGCCGGCGGCCAGGGCAACAAAGCTGATAACTTCCATGATGACTCCTAAAGGAACAAGGTTGGTAGAGAAGGAAACGAGAGGGAAAGCATGCATCCCGGGCGGTGCAAGACCGCCCGCGATCAATGGTGGTCGTGCGCCTGGCCGATGTACACCAGCGCCAGCATCATGAAGATGAAGGCTTGCAGGATGATGATCAGGATGTGGAAGATGGCCCACGCCAGACCCGCAATGATATGGCCCACGGCCAGACCAATGCCCGTACCGGTGAGCGCAAACGCGCCACCCATGAGGGCGATCAGCATGAAGATGAGCTCGCCCGCATACATGTTGCCGAAAAGTCGCAGGCCGTGGGACAGCGTCTTGGAGGCGAATTCGATCAGCTGCATCGCGAAGTTCACGATGCCCAGCAGCACGGCCATGATCGGGTTCTTGCTGGTGCCAAACGGCGCCGTCACCAGCTCATGCGCCCAGCCGCCCATGCCCTTGATCTTGACGTTGTAGTACAGGCAGATCAGCAGCACCGCCACCGACAGACCCATGGCACCGGAGACGTCGGCGGTGGGCAGCACGCGCATGTAGGCGTGCGCGGGGTCTCCGCCGAACAGCCCCACGAGCCAAGCCCACACCGTTGGAATCAGGTCCACCGGCAGCAGGTCCATGGTGTTCATCAGGGTGACCCAGACGAAGATCGACAGCCCCAGCGGCGCCACGTACTTGCGGCTCTCGGCGTTCTTGATGATGCCCTTGGCTTCGTTGTCGACAAATTCGACCAGGATCTCCACCGCCGCCTGAAAGCGCCCGGGAACGCCTGAGCTGGCCTTGCGCGCTGCCGCCCAGAGGATCCAGAAGGTCAATGCCGCCAGCAGCACGGAAAAAAAGACCGTGTCGATGTGAATCACCGACATGTCGATCACCGCATCCGACGCTTTGTTCTGCCAGAAATGCAGATGGTGGATGACGTATTCCCCGGCGGTAGGTCCCGTTTGCACAGTAGATGCCACAGCGTTTTCAACAGCCATCGGTATGCTCTTTCTGCGTCTGCGCCTTGCCAGACTTCAGCGGCCGGACCCAGAGGAGACCAACCCAGTACATCTTGATTGTCAGCACCAAACCGATCAGCAAAGCCGGCCAGTTCGGCGCACCCAGAAATCTCGGGGCCGCCAGCAGCAACCCCGCCGTCAAGACCAGCTTGACCACCTCCCACACCAGCAGGCCCGCCAGCGCCGCGGTCGGCGGAAAACCCGGCCGAGCCCAGCGCATGGTTCCTGCCGCCGCAATGGCGGCCGGCAGAAAACCCGCCAAGGCCCCATAGGCCACAGACCATGCAAGCTCTGGACGACGTGTCAACAGACCCGTCACCGACGCTGCCACCACCCCGACGATCAGCTGCCATCGCAGCGCCCGGGATACCGGCATCTGCGGATGGCGCAAGCGCCATTGCCTGGCTTCTTCAGGCGTCAAGGCCTTGAAATCGTCCTCGGCGTCGCGCGTCTTGCCGGTCTCCAACCCGCTTGCAATCCCGCCGCGGCTCTGGCCGCCCTCACTCGCATCGCTGGACACGGCCACAACACCCGAACCGGATTACAAAACCTTGCGATTATACGTAAAAACCCGATGGTCTCCGGCCTTGCAGACCGGGCATTGAACCCGGCCCGCACCCCGCCACGAAGGCAACGCCCGGCGGCGCGCGCTGCTATCCTTGCATGCATGGCCAAAGCACCCCCCCCACTCGCGATCATCGGCAGCGAGCACCCGTCGTCGGCACAGGAGAGCCTCATCCAGTACCCGAGCGCGTTTCCGATCAAGGTCATGGGAGCGCGCGCCGAGGGGTTCGTGGGAGCGGTGACGGAGATCGCACACCGCTTTGATCCCGATTTTGACGCGAGCACCGTAGAGCTGCGGCCCAGCCGCCAGGGCCACTACCTCGCGGTAACCATCACGGTGACCGCCACCAGCCGCGAGCAGCTCGATGACATGTACCGGGCCCTGACCTCGCACCCCATGGTCAAAGTCGTGCTGTGACCGCGCCCGCGCTTTGCTGGCTGGGACAGGTGGAGTACGCCGCGACGCTGCGCGCGATGCAGGCTTTCACCCTTTCGCGCAAGCCTGATACGGCTGATGCGCTATGGATTTGCGAGCATAAACCGGTTTTTACCCAGGGCGTGGCCGGCAAGCCCGAACACGTGCTGCATCCCGGAGACATCCCGGTGATCGCGACCAACCGCGGTGGACAAGTCACTTACCACGGTCCTGGGCAGGTCGTCGCCTACCCCTTGATGGACCTGCGGCGAGCGGGCTATTACGTCAAGGAATACGTGTACCGGATCGAAGAGGCGGTGATCGGCACGCTGGCGGATTTCGGCATCACCGGCCACCGGGTCGCCGGCGCGCCGGGGATTTACGTGCGCCTGAGCGAACCCGCCAGCCACGCGCTGCTGCCCCAGCGCCCGCAGTTGCGCCGACCCGGCAGCCCCGCGCCTACGCCGGACTTCACCGACGTGGGCAAGATCGCCGCCATCGGTATCAAGGTTACCAACCACTGCACCTACCACGGACTGGCACTCAACGTGGCAATGGACTTGCAAGCCTTTCAGCGCATTCACCCCTGCGGCTACGTCGGCCTGCAGACGGTGGATCTCGCGAGCGTGGGCGTGCGGGCCTCCTGGATCGACGTGGCCCGTCAGCTGGCAGTGCATCTGCAACGTCGGCTGCAGCCCTGAACGACGGAACGCGGCACGTTCACTGGTGTATGGCGCACGCGCAGCGTCTCGCTCCAGGGCGACGCTGAACAAGTCGCCGCGATGGCGTGCGCCCAGCGTGGGGATGCTCTGCAAGACACAAACCACAGCAATAGCCGAAGCTGTTGCGAGGATTTGCAAGGCCGCAGACCGCCCCAGGCCGGGATGCGCAGCGCGCGAGGGGTGTTTTCAGCGTTGCCCTAGACGCTGGGTCCTTGCGCAAGCATGGCGTGCGGCTGGGCCGAGTGCACCACCGCATTCGCCCAGGCCTTCAGTGCCGCCACGTCACTCTGCACAAGCTGCTGTTTGACCCGTGGTATCTGGGATGGCTGCATGGAAAACGACTTGAGCCCGAGCCCGAGCAGCAGTCGCGTGGTCTGCACGTCGCCGGCCATTTCGCCGCAGATAGCGACCTCCTTGCCTGCACGCTCTGCACTGGCGATCACCGATGCGACCAGCCTGAGCACAGCCGGATGCGTGGGCGTATAGAGGTAGGCGACGGATTCGTCCGTGCGATCGATGGCCAGCGTGTACTGGATCAGGTCGTTGGTGCCAATCGACAGAAAGTCGACACAGCGCAGAAATTCATCGGCCAGCAACGCCGCAGCCGGCACCTCGACCATGGCGCCCACCTGCACGTCGCCTGCGGCCACTTTGCGCGCGGCAAGCTCGTCGCGTGCGATTTGCAACTGTGCCAGCGCCTGATCGAGCTGCTCCTGATGGCTGACCATAGGGAACAGCAGCTTGACCGGGCCGAGTACGGCCGCACGGAGAATGGCGCGCAGCTGCGTACGGAACATCTCCGGATCGGCCAGGCTCCAGCGTATCGCCCGCAGGCCGAGTGCGGGGTTTGCCGCGACCGGGCGGACCACGGGGCCGAGCGGCTTGTCTGCACCGATATCGACCGTGCGTATTGTCACAGGCCGCCCGCCCATCCCTTGCACGACGCCGCGGTATGCCTCGTACTGCTCGTCTTCGCCTGGCAGCGCTCCCTTGCGGTTCATGAACAGGAACTCGCTGCGCAGCAGTCCCACGCCTTGCGCGCCCGCACGCAGGGCCGCAGGCACGTCGTGCGGCCCTTCGATATTGGCCAGCAGTTGAACCATCACGCCATCGAGAGTGCGCGATGGCAGCACGACCAGGCTCTCCAACTCGCGGTTGTCCTGCGCGAGGGTTGCGGCCCGCTCGGCGTAGGCCGCGCGCTCGCAAGCGTCGGGGTTGACAACGACAAGGCCCGCCTCACTGTCGATGATGACCCAGTCGTCCGGATTTACCCGCTCGCTGATGCCGCGCACCGCAACCACTGCGGGTATGCCCATGCTGCGCGCGACGATGGTCGTATGGCTGGTCGCCGTGCCCATATCCGTGGCAAAACCGGCGAAGACACCGTCGCGATAGTGCAGCAAATCCGCGGGAGAGAGATCGCGCGCTATCAGGATGCGCGGCTCATCGCTTCCTGCCAGATGCTCAATGCCCAGGCCCTCATTGAGGTGGTGCAGCAGGCGCTCCACCACCTGCTCAAGATCCGCCTTGCGCTCACGCAGGTAGGGGTCGTCCATGGCGTCGAACTGGCGCGCCAAGACCTCCATCTGCGTCGCCAGCGCCCATTCCGCGTTGTAGCCGTGGTCGGAAATCCAGTGCCGGATCGCACCGACGAGGGCTTCATCGTGCAGCAGTTGCAAATGCACATCGAGCAGCGCGGCGAGCTCCATGGGCGCCCCCTGCGGCAGTCGGGTCTGCAGCGCCTGCAATTCGCGCACGACGGCGTCGCGCGCTGCGGCGAGACGCGCCAATTCGGCCTCTCGTCGCGCGCCATCCAGCCGGTAGCGCGCAATCTCGCCGGCGCTGCGCTGTATCAGGACTGCCCGGCCCTGGGCGATGCCGGGCGTGACCGAGAGCCCTTTGATGCGAGCGCCCATGGACATGCTTTGTGCCGCCTTCCGGTTCGATTCACTACAGCGGGAAATTCGGCTTGGCGCCCTTATTCGCCTTCGCCGAACTTGTCGGCGATCAAGGCCCGCAGGCTTTGCATGGCGAGCTGCTCCTGCGCGCCATCGGTTTCCAGTTCCACTTCCGTGCCCATGCCCGCCGCCAGTAGCATCACGCCCATGATGCTCTTGGCGTTGACCCGCCGATCGCCGCGGCTGAGCCAGACCTGGCAGTCGAAGCTGTTGGCAAGCTTGGTCAGCTTGGCCGACGCGCGCGCATGCAATCCCAGCCTGTTGACGATGGTTACCTTGGCCTTGATCACGTCGGACTACGGGTGGGCGCAGCTCGTTTGCGGCTGCGGTCGCAGCATCCCCTGTCTACCGCCGGCCAGTGCCCGCTCGATCAGCGCATCTAGGCCTTCATGGCGGTAGTTGACGGCGCGCAGCAACATCGGCAGGTTCGCCCCGGTGATCAGGCCGGATGTCGGCTCATGCACCAGTCCACAGGCGATGTTGTGCGGTGTGGCGCCGACTACGTCCGATACCAGCAGGAACTGCTGCGCACCGCTGCGGCTCATCAAGGCCTGCGCGGCATCGTGCATCTGCGCCGGGTGCGCGCAGGGCGGCACATCCAGCGCCAACACCTCCGACTCGCATTCCGGGAACACATGCAGCACACAGGAGCGCAAGGCACTGGCCAAGGGCGCATGGGCGAACAGGACGATACAGGTCTTCATGGCCGCAAGAAGGGAAACACCGCATTATCACCCGGCCCGCTGGCCCTTGCTGGTCGGTACCTGCAAAGTGACAGGCGCCGGAAGCTGCGGGCTACACTCATGCCCTTGTCCACTTGACCCGACGAAAGTGCAGCCTCCTTCCTTCCGCCTGTTCGTGGCCTCGCATCCCGACGACATGGCGCTTGCCAAAGAGCTGTTCAGGGAGTACGCGCTGTCTCTGGACGTGGACCTGAGCCTGCAGGGCCTGGAAGAGGAGATCGCCGGACTGCCCGGCGAGTACGCACCGCCCCGCGGCTGTCTGTATCTCGCGGAAGTGGATGGCAGCGTTGCGGGCTGCTGCGCGCTGCGCCCTATCGACGACTGTGATTACCCAAACGCGGCGGAGATGAAGCGGCTTTACGTGCGCAAGGCGTTTCGCGGCTTCGGCCTGGGGCGGGCTCTCGCAGAGGCCATCGTGCAAGAGGCCAGCCGCCAGGGCTATGCCACGGTGCTGCTCGATACCCTGGACGACATGGAGGCGGCGCGCTCCTTGTATGAGGAGCTGGGTTTCGTCGAGATTGCGCCCTACTACCACAGCCCCTTCCCGGGAGCGCACTACCTCAAGGCGACCTTGGGCTGAAGTGCACCCGTGAGCGCGGCTTGGCATGCGTTTGCGGCGCCAGGTCACGCGCGCCTTGCTCGCGCAGGAGCCGCGAGCCGCCGCATCAGCAAGGCAATAAAAAACGACCCACGAGGTGGGTCGTCTTGAGAGCGGCGAGCATGCACCCGCTCCACGGCGCGCGGAACCGGCCCGTCAGACCAAGGTGGCCTTTTGCACCAGGCGGGTCACCACCCAGTTCTTGGTCTTGGACAGCGGACGGCTTTCGGCGATCTCCACCGTGTCGCCCTGCTTGTACTCGCCGTTCTCGTCGTGAGCATGGAATTTGCTCGAGCGGATCACGATCTTGTCGTAGATCGGGTGCTTCACGCGGCGCTCCACCAGAACGGTGACCGTCTTTGCACGCTTGTCGCTGACCACCTTGCCAACCAAGGTGCGCTTGAGGGATGTCTTTGCTTCCGTCATGTTCGCTCCTGGTTACTTGGCGGCCTGCTTTTCAGCAAGTATGGTTTTGGCGCGCGCGATGTCGCGGCGCGTCGTCTTGAGGGTAGCGGTATTGCCCAGTTGCTGGGTTGCCTTTTGCATGCGCAGGCCGAAGTGGGCCTTTTGCAGCGACTTCACTTCGTCCAACAGAGCACTCACATCCTTCTGGCGGAGTTCAGCGGCTTTCGTCATGTTGAAAATTCCTTACGCGCCAATATGGCGAGAGACGAAGGTGGTGCGCAGCGGAAGCTTGGCCGCAGCCAGGCGGAAGGCTTCGCGCGCCAGCTCCTCAGGGACGCCAACGATCTCGAAAACCACCTTGCCCGGCTGGATCTCGGCCACGTAGTACTCCGGATTGCCCTTGCCGCTGCCCATGCGCACTTCGGCGGGCTTGTTGGAAATGGGCTTGTCCGGAAACACGCGGATCCAGATGCGTCCGCCACGCTTGACATGGCGGGAAATCGCACGACGTGCGGCTTCGATCTGGCGGGCCGTCAGGCGGCCGCGGTCGGTGCACTTGAGGCCGAAGTCACCGAAGGACACGGTATTGCCACGGGTGGCGATGCCCGTGTTGCGGCCTTTTTGTTCCTTGCGGAACTTGCGGCGAGCAGGTTGCAGCATGCTTATTCTCCTTTGCCGTCCGCCGCTGCAGCAGCGGGCGCGTCCTTGGCAACGCGCTTAACGGTGGTTGCGTCGGTGCCAGCGGCACCTTCGGGTTTGTCGCTACCGTCCACGGGCGCCGAATTGGTGCCGCCAGCACGGCGCGGTCCGCGGGTGTCGCGGCGGCCATCGCGGCGCGCACCCCGGGGACGACGCTCGTCTTCGCGCGGGGTTTCAACAGCGGGCAGGTCGCCGCGGCCGAGGGTGTCGCCCTTGTAGACCCAGACCTTCACGCCGATGGCGCCATAGGTCGTGTGCGCTTCGGACACGCCGTAGTCGATGTCGGCACGCAGGGTATGCAGCGGAACGCGGCCTTCGCGGTACCACTCGGTGCGGGCGATTTCGATGCCGTTCAGGCGCCCCGAGGACATGATCTTGATGCCCTGGGCACCCAGGCGCATCGCGTTCTGCATCGCGCGCTTCATGGCGCGGCGGAACTGGATACGCTTTTCCAGTTGCTGGGTGATGGAGTCGGCGATCAGCTTGGCGTCGATTTCGGGCTTGCGCACCTCTTCGATGTTGACCGCAACCGGCACGCCGAGCATGGCCGCGAGTTCCTTCTTCAGGTTCTCGATGTCCTCGCCCTTCTTGCCAATCACCACGCCCGGACGGGCCGAGTAAATGGTGATGCGCGCATTCTTTGCCGGGCGCTCAATCAGCACGCGCGAGACGGCGGCGTTCTTGAGCTTGCGGCGCAGAAACTCACGCACCTTGATGTCTTCAGCGAGTTTGCCCGCGAAATCGCGGTTGCCGGCGTACCAGCGGCTGGCCCAGTTGCGGCTGACGGCGAGGCGAAAGCCGGTAGGATGAATTTTTTGTCCCATGGTGTTCCTCTCGCCTTCAGTTGCCCACGGTCACGTAAATGTGGCACGTCGGCTTGCTGATGCGGTTGCCGCGGCCCTTGGCGCGCGCCGTGAAGCGCTTGAGCGTGGTGCCCTGCTCGACGTAGATGGTCTTGACCTTCAGTTCGTCGATGTCGGCGCCATCGTTGTGTTCGGCGTTGGCGATGGCGGATTCGAGCACCTTCTTGACGATGCCGGCCGCCTTTTTCTGCGTGAAGGTCAGGATGTCGAGAGCCTGGTCCACCTTCTTGCCGCGGATGAGATCTGCCACGAGACGACCCTTGTCCACGGACAAGCGGACGCCCCGCAGGACTGCACGTGTTTCAGACATGGTCGTTCCTTACTTCTTCTGGACTTTCTTGTCCGCCGGGTGACCCTTGAACGTGCGCGTCAGGGCAAATTCGCCGAGCTTGTGGCCGACCATCTGGTCGGTGATGTAGACGGGCACGTGTTGCTTGCCGTTGTGCACGGCAATGGTCAGGCCGATGAACTCGGGCAGCACCATGGAGCGGCGCGACCAGGTCTTGACGGGCTTCTTGTCCTTGGTTGCCACGGCCTTCTCGGCCTTGGCCAGCAGGTGATGGTCGACGAACGGACCCTTTTTGACGGAGCGAGACATTGGCTACCCCTTACTTCTTGCGACGCGACACGATCATGTTCTGTGTGCGCTTGTTGTTGCGGGTACGGTAGCCCTTGGTCAGATTGCCCCAGGGGTCCACAGGGTGGCGTCCCTCCCCGGTCTTGCCTTCGCCGCCGCCCTGCGGGTGGTCGATCGGGTTCATGGCAACGCCACGCACCGTCGGGCGTATGCCCATCCAGCGCTTGACGCCGGCCTTGCCGAGCTGGCGCAGGCTGTGCTCTTCGTTGGCGACTTCGCCAATGGTGGCGCGACACTCGACGTGGATCCGGCGCACTTCGCCCGAACGCATGCGCACCTGGGCGTAGACCCCTTCGCGCGCCAGCAAGGTCGCCGAGGTGCCGGCGGAGCGGGCAATCTGTGCGCCCTTGCCCGGCTTGAGCTCGATGCAATGGATGGTCGAGCCCACGGGGATGTTGCGGATCGGCAGAGTGTTGCCCACGCGGATCGGCGCCTCGGCGCCGCTCACCACGGTGGCACCCACTTCGATGTTGCGCGGCGCAATGATGTAGCGGCGCTCGCCGTCGGCATAGCACACCAGGGCGATGTGCGCCGAGCGGTTCGGGTCGTACTCGATGCGCTCGACCTTGGCCGGAATGCCGTCCTTGGCACGCACGAAGTCCACCACGCGGTAGTGGTGCTTGTGACCGCCGCCCTTGTGGCGCACGGTGATGCAACCGCGGTTGTTGCGCCCCGCCTTCTGGAACTTGGGCTCCAGCAGCGGCGCGTAGCCCTCACCCTTGTGCAGGTGGCTGCGCGAAATCTTCACCGCGCCACGCTGGCCCGGAGTATTCGGTTTGATCTTGATGACAGCCATGGTTATGCCGCCTCCCCGGACAGGTTCAGGTCCTGGCCTTCCTTGAGATGTACATAGGCCTTGCGCACGTTGTCGCGCCGGCCGGTGGTTTTGCCAAAGCGCTTGGTCTTGCCCTTGACGTTGACCACGGAGACGCCCGTGACTTCCACCTTGAAAAGCAGCTCGACCGCGGCCTTGATTTCCGGCTTGGTCGCGCCCTGCAGCACCTTGAAGGTGACCACGTTCGACTTCTCGGACACCATGGTCGCCTTCTCCGACACTACCGGAGCAATCAGCACCTGCATCAGACGGCCTTCATCGAATTTGGACGTGCTCATGCAAACATCTCCTTGAGCTGGTCAATCGCGCCCTTGGTGATGAGAACCTTCTTGTAGTGCACCAGCGACACCGGATCGGCGTAGCGCGGCTCGACCACGAACACGTTCTTCAGGTTGCGCGAGGCAAGGTACAGGTTCTCGTCGACCTCTTCGGCGATCACCATGACGGAATCGAGGTTCATCGCCTTGAAGCGGCTGGCAAGCGCCTTGGTCTTGGGCGAGTCGAGCTTGATCGAATCGACCACCGCCAGGCGCCCTTCGCGCACCAACTGGGAGAAGATCGAGGC
The DNA here is from genome assembly GCF_019195435.1 of Comamonas sp. NLF-1-9. Taxonomy (NCBI): domain Bacteria; kingdom Pseudomonadati; phylum Pseudomonadota; class Betaproteobacteria; order Burkholderiales; family Comamonadaceae; genus Comamonas; species Comamonas sp. NLF-1-9. The sequence continues at coordinate 2,904,584 of NZ_CP078069.1, read as the reverse complement.
CATGCCGGCGCGGTACATCTTCTTGTTGAGCTTGTGCGTGAAATTCTCGTCCGGCAGGTTCGGGAATATGCGACCACCCCCACGCCACAGCGGCGAAGAGGTCATGCCGGCGCGGGCATTGCCCGTGCCCTTCTGCTTGAAGGGCTTGCGCGTGGAGTGGCGGACCTGCTGACGGTCCTTCTGCGCGCGCGTGCCCTGACGGCCATTGGCGCGGTAGGCCACCACGACCTGATGGATCAGATCTTCGTTGTATTGACGGTCGAACACGGTCTCGGGCACGTCCACCTTGGACGCTGCCTGGCCTTGTTCATCGAGGAGTTCGAGCTGCATCAGTTCGCTCCTTTCGTTGCAAGCGCCTTGACGGCCGGACGCACGGTCACGAAGCCGCCCTTGGAGCCGGGCACGGCGCCCTTGATCAACAGCAGCTGGCGCGCTTCGTCGACGCGCACCACATCCAGGTTCTGGGTGGTCACGGTCTCGTCGCCCATGTGGCCGGTCATCTTCTTGCCGGGGAACACGCGACCGGGGTCCTGCGCCATGCCGATGGAGCCGGGCACGTTGTGCGAGCGGCTGTTGCCGTGCGAGGCGCGCTGCGAACCGAAGTTGTGGCGCTTGATGGTGCCGGCGTAGCCCTTGCCGATGGAGGTGCCTTGCACATCCACCTTCTGGCCTGCGGCGAACACCTCGGTCACCGGCAAGGCGCTGCCCGCCGGGTACTTGTCCGCGGTTTCGGAGCTGACGCGAAACTCGCGCATGATCTGCCCCGCCTGGACGCCCGCCTTGGCGAGATGCCCTGCTTGCGGCTTGGTCACGCGCGAAGCTTTGCGCGCACCGTAGGTGACCTGCAAGGCCACGTAGCCGTCGTTGTCCTGGGTCTTGACCTGGGTAACGCGGTTGCCCGAGACGTCGACCACCGTAACGGGGATGGAGACCCCGTCATCGGCGAACAGACGCATCATGCCCACCTTGCGCCCCAGCAACCCCAGGGAGTTGCTCTGACTCATGTTTATTCTCCAGAACTCTCACCGCCCCGACTTCAATTGGCCTTGGCGTTTGCGCCGGTGCGAATCCGCAAGTTGTCGCGTATTCGCCCCGGCGCGTGAAAGAAGGTTGTTCAAGCTTCGCGAAGACGCTCTCTGCGCGAAGCCGGCGATTCTAACCCAACCGCTTTGCAAGAACAAGTGCCGGCCGCCTGGCGCCCCGCGGCGCTGGCGGCCAGCCAGTTCACTGCAGCTTGATCTCGACGTCCACGCCGGCAGGCAGGTCGAGCTTCATCAGCGCATCCACCGTCTTGTCCGTCGGATCGACGATGTCCATCAGGCGCTGGTGCGTGCGGATTTCCAGCTGGTCGCGGCTGGTCTTGTTGACGTGCGGCGAGCGCAGGATGTCGAAACGCTTCATGCGCGTGGGCAGGGGCACGGGGCCCTTGACGATGGCGCCCGTGCGCTTGGCGGTATCGACGATCTCGGCGGCCGACTGGTCGATCAGCTTGTAGTCAAACGCCTTCAGGCGAATGCGGATTTTTTGCTTGGACATGAATAATCCTCAGTCGTCCCAGGAATTATTCGATGATCTTCGCCACCACGCCTGCACCCACGGTGCGTCCACCCTCGCGGATGGCAAAGCGCAGGCCTTCTTCCATGGCGATGGGGTGGATGAGCTTGACGGTCATGGACACGTTGTCGCCGGGCATCACCATCTCCTTGTCGGCCGGCAGCTCGATGGCGCCGGTCACGTCGGTGGTGCGAAAGTAGAACTGCGGGCGGTAGTTGTTGAAGAACGGCGTGTGGCGCCCGCCCTCGTCCTTGGACAGCACGTAGACCTCGCAGGTGAAGTGCGTGTGCGGCGTGATCGAGCCGGGCTTGGCCACGACCTGGCCGCGCTCGACGTCTTCGCGCTTGGTGCCGCGCAGCAAGATGCCGACGTTGTCGCCCGCCTGACCCTGGTCCAGGAGCTTTCTGAACATTTCCACGCCGGTGACGGTGGTCTTTTGCGTGTCGCGAATGCCCACGATCTCCACTTCCTCGCCGACCTTGACGATGCCGCGCTCCACGCGTCCGGTGATCACGGTGCCGCGCCCGGAGATGGAGAACACGTCTTCCACGGGCATGAGGAAGGCGCCGTCGATGGCGCGCTCAGGCGTGGGGATGTAGCTGTCCAGCGCTTCGGCCAGTTGCATGATGGCCTGCTCGCCGAGCTCGCCCGTGTCGCCTTCGAGCGCCAGCTTGGCCGAGCCCTTGATGATGGGGGTGTCGTCGCCGGGGAATTCGTATTTGGACAGCAGCTCGCGCACTTCCATCTCGACGAGTTCGAGCAGCTCGGCGTCATCGACCATGTCGCACTTGTTGAGGAACACGATGATGTAGGGCACGCCGACCTGGCGGGCCAGCAGGATGTGCTCACGCGTCTGGGGCATGGGGCCGTCGGCGGCCGAGCACACGAGGATGGCGCCGTCCATCTGGGCGGCGCCGGTGATCATGTTCTTGACATAGTCGGCGTGGCCGGGGCAGTCCACGTGGGCGTAGTGGCGGTTTGCCGTCTCGTACTCCACGTGCGAGGTGTTGATGGTGATGCCGCGGGCCTTTTCTTCCGGGGCGTTGTCGATCTGGTCGTAGCTCTTGACGTCACCGCCGAACTTCTTGCCCAGCACGGTGGCGATCGCTGCGGTGAGCGTCGTCTTGCCGTGGTCCACGTGACCAATGGTGCCCACGTTCACGTGCGGCTTGGTACGCTCGAATTTTCCTTTTGCCATGTTCCAACTCCAAAAGAGCAATGCCTGTGCGAGGGTTTAAGGTCTGCACCCGATTGCTGACTCCCCCGGCACAGGACCACCGGAAGGCACCGAATCGCAGACCGACAAAATACTATCGAAAAAATAGCTGCCAGCGCCTGGCTGGCAAGCGCTGGAGCCTGTTTTCGTTCAAATCACTTGGCGCGTGCCGCCATGATCGCTTCGGCCACGTTGCGCGGCGCTTCGGCGTAATGCTTGAATTCCATCACGTAGGTGGCGCGCCCCTGGGTCATGGAGCGCAGCTGCGTGGCGTAGCCGAACATCTCGGACAGCGGCACCTCGGCCTTGATGGCCTTGCCGCCGCCGACCATGTCGTCCATGCCCTGCACCATGCCGCGGCGGCTGGACAGGTCGCCCATCACCGTGCCTGCGTAGTCTTCGGGCGTCTCCACCTCCACGGCCATCATGGGCTCGAGGATCACCGGGTCGGCCTTGCGTGCGGCTTCCTTGAAGCCGAAGATGGCCGCCATCTTGAACGCCTGCTCCGACGAGTCCACGTCGTGGTAGGAGCCGAAGGTGAGCGCAACCTTCACGTCCACCACCGGGTAGCCGGCCAGCACGCCGGCGGTGAGCGCTTCTTCCACGCCCTTTTGCACCGCAGGGATGTACTCGCGCGGCACCACGCCGCCTTTGATCTCGTCGAGGAACTCGAAGCCCTTGCCCGGCTCGTTGGGCTCCAGGCGGAACACCACGTGGCCGTACTGGCCCTTGCCGCCCGACTGGCGCACGAACTTGCCTTCCACGTCCGAGACGCTCTTGCGCACCGTCTCGCGGTAGGCTACCTGCGGCTTGCCGACGTTGGCCTCGACACCAAACTCGCGCTTCATGCGGTCGACGATGATGTCCAGGTGCAGCTCGCCCATGCCGGCGATGATGGTCTGGCCCGATTCTTCATCGGTGCGCACGCGAAACGACGGATCTTCGGCCGCCAGGCGCGACAGCGCGATGCCCATCTTCTCCTGGTCGGCCTTGGACTTGGGCTCCACCGCCTGGGCGATCACCGGCTCGGGGAAGACCATGCGCTCGAGCATGATGTGGGCGTTCAGGTCGCACAGGGTGTCGCCCGTGGTCACGTCCTTCAGGCCCACGCAGGCGGCGATGTCGCCGGCGCGGATTTCCTCGATCTCCTGGCGGTCGTTGGCGTGCATCTGCACGATGCGGCCGATGCGCTCTTTCTTGCCCTTGACCGGGTTGTAGACCGTGTCGCCCTTGGTGAGCACGCCCGAATAGACGCGCACGAAGGTGAGCTGGCCGACAAAGGGGTCGGTCATGAGCTTGAACGCGAGCGCCGAGAACTTCTCGTTGTCGTCCGCCTTGCGCGTCAGCTTCTTGTCCTCTTCGTCCGGATCGGTGCCGGCGACGTCGGGAATGTCGGTTGGCGCGGGCAGGAAGTCGAGCACCGCGTCGAGCATGCGCTGCACGCCCTTGTTCTTGAAGGCGGTGCCGCACAGCATGGGCTGGATTTCAGTGGCGATCGTGCGCTGGCGCAGGCCGGCGATGATGTCCTCTTCAGACAGCTCGCCTTCTTCCAGGTACTTGTTCATCAGCTCTTCGCTGGCTTCGGCGGCAGACTCGATCATCTTCTCGCGCCATTCCTTGGCCTGATCCATGAGATCGGCAGGAACCTCACGGTACTCGAACTTCATGCCCTGGGAGGCTTCGTCCCAGATGATGGCCTTCATCTTGATGAGGTCCACCACGCCCTGAAACCCGTCCTCCGCACCCATGGGGATGACCACCGGCACCGGATGCGCGTTCAGGCGCGTCTTCATCTGGTCGTGCACCTTGAAGAAGTTGGCGCCGGTGCGATCCATTTTGTTGACGAAGGCAATGCGCGGCACCTTGTGCTTGTTGGCCTGGCGCCAGACGGTCTCGGACTGCGGCTGCACGCCGCCCACGGCGCAATACACCATGACCGCGCCATCAAGCACGCGCATGGAGCGCTCCACCTCGATGGTGAAGTCCACGTGCCCGGGGGTGTCGATGATGTTGATGCGGTGCGCCGGGCGCGACAGATCCATGCCCTTCCAGAAGCAGGTCACTGCCGACGAGGTGATGGTGATGCCGCGCTCTTGCTCCTGCTCCATCCAGTCGGTCGTGGCCGCGCCGTCGTGCACTTCACCGATCTTGTGGGTCAGGCCCGTGTAAAACAGAATGCGCTCGGAGGTCGTGGTCTTGCCTGCGTCGATGTGCGCAGAAATGCCGATATTGCGATAACGCTCCAGGGGAGTAGTGCGGGCCATGATGATCTTTCGTTAACGGACAACAGCCCGGCCGCCGAAAACCGGCACGTCGGGCTTCTTGCCTTCGAGGGAAATGGGGGCGAAATTCAGAAACGGAAGTGGCTGAAGGCCCTGTTCGCCTCGGCCATGCGGTGCACCTCGTCGCGGCGCTTCATTGCGCCGCCACGGCCTTCCGTGGCTTCCATCAATTCGTTGGCAAGACGCTGCGCCATGGACTTCTCGCCGCGCTTGCGCGCAGCTTCCTTGATCCAGCGCATCGACAAGGCCAGGCGGCGGATGGGCCGCACCTCGACCGGCACCTGGTAGTTGGCGCCGCCGACACGGCGGGACTTCACCTCGACCATGGGCTTGACGTTGTTGATGGCAGTGGTGAACACCTCAAGGGCGTTCTTCTCGGGTTGCTTTTTCTCGATCAGCTCGAGAGCGCCGTAGATGATGCGCTCGGCAACCGCCTTCTTGCCGCCTTCCATGATCACGTTCATGAATTTGGACAGCTCTACGTTGCCGAACTTCGGATCCGGCAGGATTTCACGTTTGGGGACTTCGCGACGACGTGGCATTTTTCACCTTTCAATTGCTTCAGCTGGTGCCTTGCCGGCACCGCGGAGGCCAAACCGGGACCTCCACTTACTCGACCCCGGAACGCGGGGCCACTACGCTACTGCCTGCGCCACGCAGGAGCAGCACCTTGCCGGCCTGCGCCGGCGTATTACTTGGCCTTGGGACGCTTGGCGCCGTACTTGGAGCGCGCCTGCTTGCGATCCTTCACGCCCTGCAGGTCCAGCGAGCCGCGCACGATGTGGTAGCGCACGCCGGGCAAGTCCTTGACGCGACCGCCGCGCAGCAGCACCACGCTGTGCTCCTGCAGGTTGTGGCCCTCGCCGCCGATGTAGGAGATGACCTCGAAGCCATTGGTCAGGCGCACCTTGGCCACCTTGCGCAGAGCCGAGTTCGGCTTCTTGGGCGTCGTGGTGTACACGCGCGTGCACACGCCCCGGCGCTGCGGGCAGTTCTCCATCGCGGGGCTTTTGGATTTGACAACTTCGACCGTGCGGCCCTGGCGCACGAGTTGGTTAATGGTTGGCATGCAGTTACGTGTCCCTAGAACGTGAATCCGCGGTGCGGCCCGCGCTGCGCGCAAGCCAACCGCCAAAGAAATCCGGAAAAGCCCGAAAGTGTACTATGCTCGGCGCGCGAACGCAATCTCTGCACGCCGTTCGTGCCGCAGAGACCGCAGCGGCGCCTTGCCTGCAGTGGTATAGCTGCACGAAGGGTCTTTCAGGGCCTGCGGGCAAACACAGACAATACGGGGTTATCCCTGACGCGATACAAAAGCCAGTGACATGACGGCGCCGACGGCACAACGCAACTCCATCAACTGGTTCAAGTACGCTGCTCCGGCGCGCTTTTACCCGCTTGCGGGCCGCGGCGTGGTGTGGTTTTCGGTGCTGGCGGTGTTGTTGGGTGCGATCGGGCTGTTCATCGGTTTCGCTGTCGCGCCCACCGACGCGCAGCAAGGGGACGCCTACCGCATCATCTTTCTGCACGTGCCTACCGCCTGGCTGTCCATGGTCATCTACGTGGCCATGGCGTTCTGGGCCGGCGTGGGGCTGGTGTTCAACACCCGCCTGGCCTCGATGATGGCGCGGGCGCTCGCGCCCACGGGGGCCTTGATGACGTTTCTGGCGCTGTGGACCGGCGCCCTCTGGGGCAAGCCGACCTGGGGCACCTGGTGGGTCTGGGACGCGCGGCTCACCTCGGAGCTGATCCTGCTCTTCCTGTATCTGGGCTTTCTTGCGCTGCATGCCTCCATCGACGACGAGCGCCGCGCCGACCGCGCCACCGCCGTGCTGGCCCTGGTGGGCGTGGTCAACGTTCCCATCATCTATTTCTCGGTGCAGTGGTGGAACACGCTGCACCAGGGCGCTTCGGTGAGCCTGACCAGCGCCCCGAGCATCGCCACGCCGATGTTGGCCGGCATGTTGATCAGCTCGGCTGCCGTATGGTGCTACTGCATTGCGGTGGTGCTGGCGCGGGTGCGGCTGATCATGCTCGAACGCGAACGCCATGCAAGCTGGGTACAACGGGAACTGCAGGGGCACGCGGCAAGTCCACTGGAGTCTTCCCCCTCATCGCCGACCACCGGAGCCTCCACATGATTTACTGGTCGAGCTGGTCCGAGTTCCTGCACATGGGCGGCTACGGCCGCTATGTCTGGGGCTCGCTTGCGGTGATGATGGTGGTCATCGCTGCCGAGATCTGGCAGCTTCGCAGCCGTCGCCGGCACATGGAGTAAGAGCATGAGAAGCAGAACCAAACGCGGGCTGATCATCATCGGTGGCCTGGCAGCGCTGGGCGTTGCAAGCGCTCTGGTGCTCAACGCCTTTCAGGACAACCTGGTGTTTTTCTTCAGCCCCTCGCAAGTGGCCAGCAGCGAGGCTCCGGTCGATCGCAGCTTTCGTCTGGGCGGACTGGTGCAGGAAGGCAGCGTGCAGCGCAGCAGCGACAGCCTGGCCGTGCGCTTTGTCGTCACCGACGGCGCCCAGGCCATCCCCGTCACCTACGACGGACTGCTGCCCGACATGTTTCGCGAAGGCAAAGGCGTAGTCACCCAAGGGCGTCTGCAGGCGGACGGCAGCTTTCGCGCGGAGCAGGTGCTGGCCAAGCACGACGAGAACTACACCCCCAAGGAAGTGGCCGACACGCTCAAGACCACTTCGCTGGAGACGGGCAGCGGAGCGCGGCCATGATCGCCGAGGTCGGGCAACTGGCCCTGGTGCTGGCGCTTTGCCTGGCGCTCTTGCAAGGCAGCGTGCCGCTGATCGGGGCGGCGCGCGGCAACGCCGACTGGATGGCGCTCGCCCGCCCCGCCGCCTGGGGCCAGTTCCTGTTCGTGGCGGGCGCCTTTGCCTGCCTGAGCTATCTGTTCGTGGCCAACGACTTCTCCGTGCTCTACGTCGTGCAGCACTCCAACTCGCAGCTGCCGCTGATCTACCGCATCTGCGCCGTCTGGGGCGGGCACGAAGGCTCCATCCTGCTGTGGGTGCTGATCCTGGCATGCTGGACGCTGGCGGTGTCGCTGTTTTCGCGCAACCTCGACGACGAGACGCGCGCGCGCATCCTGGCCATCATGGGCCTGATTTCCGTCGGGCTGCTGCTGTTCATCCTGTTCACTTCCAACCCCTTCGAGCGCCTGCTGCCTGCCGCGACCAACGGGCAGGACCTGAACCCGCAATTGCAAGACCCGGGCCTGATCGCGCACCCGCCGCTGCTGTACATGGGCTATGTGGGTACCGTCGTGGCCTTCGCCTTTGCCATGGCTGCGCTGCTGGCCGGACGCCTGGACGCCGCCTGGGCACGCTGGTCGCGCCCCTGGGCCACCGTCTCCTGGGCCTTTCTCACGCTGGGCATCGCCGTGGGCAGTGCCTGGGCCTACTATGAGCTGGGCTGGGGTGGCTGGTGGTTCTGGGACCCGGTGGAGAACGCCTCGCTCATGCCCTGGCTGGTCAGCACCGCGCTGCTGCACTCGCTGGCGGTGACCGAAAAGCGCAACACCTTCAAGCTGTGGACCGCGCTGCTGGCGATCATCGCGTTCTCGCTGTCGCTGCTGGGCACCTTCCTGGTGCGCTCGGGCGTGCTTACCTCGGTGCACGCCTTTGCCACCGATCCTTCGCGCGGCATCTACATCCTGGCCTTCCTGAGCGTGGTCGTGGGCGGCTCGCTGCTGCTGTTTGCCTGGCGCGCGCCGCGCGTGGGCCTGGGCGGACAATTTGCCATGGTCTCGCGCGAGGCCATGCTGCTGCTCAACAACGTCGTGCTGCTGGTGGCCTTTGCTGCGGTGCTGCTGGGCACCTTGTACCCGCTGATCATCGACGCTCTGGGTCTGGGCAAGCTCTCGGTCGGGCCGCCCTACTTTGAAGCGGTGTTCGTGCCGCTGATCGCCCCGGCGCTGTTTCTCATGGGCGTCGGCCCGCTCACGCGCTGGCGCCAGGACCAGGCGCTGGCACTGGTGCGCAAGCTGCGCTGGGCGCTCATCGTGAGTCTGCTGGCCGCGCTCATCTCTCCTTGGCTGCTGGGCAACTGGAAGCCGCTGGTGGGCTTTGGCCTGTTCCTGGCTTTCTGGATCGCGGCGACCACCTTCTACAACCTCTACGAGCGCCTGAAGAACCACCCCTCGCCAAGCTGGCGCCGGCGCATACGCACGCAGCCGGGCAGCTACTACGGGATGCTGCTGGCACACCTGGGCGTGGCGGTGTTCATTGTCGGCGTGAGCATCGTCAACGGCTATGAGATCGAGAAGGACGTGACCATGGAGCCGGGCGAGAGCGTGACGCTGGCCGGCTACACATTCCTGTTTGAAGGCACGCAAACCAAGCGCGGGCCCAACTACAGCGCCGATGTGGGCGTGCTCAGCGTCACGCGCGACGGCCAGAGCGTGGCCACGCTGCGTCCCGAGCGGCGCGTCTACACCGAAGGGGCCAACCCCACGCCGATGACCGAGGCGTCCATCGACCCCGGTCTCACGCGCGACCTGTACGCGGCGCTGGGCGACCGGCTGACCAATACGCGCTGGATCGTGCGGGTCTACTTCAAACCCTTCGTGGACTGGATCTGGTTTGGCTGCTTCATGATGGCTCTGGGCGGAGGCCTGGCGGTCATGGACCGGCGCTATCGGCTCAAGCGGCGCCAGAGCGCTCCGGCGCGCGCTGCGGGCTCGAACACGCCCGGCGCCCCCGCGGGCGCACTGCCGCTGCCGGGCGCTGCCAAGGTGGCTGCGCCATGAGAAAAGGCATCGTGCCGCTGGCGGTGTTTGCCGTCCTGATGGTGTTTCTGGGCATTGGGCTCACGCTCAAGCCGCGCGAGCTGCCCTCGCCGCTCATCGACAAGCCTCTGCCCGCCTTTACCCTGCCGCAGCTTGGTGATCCAGCGAAGACGGCAAGCGCCAAGGACATGGCCGGCAAGGTCTGGATGCTCAACGTCTGGGCCTCCTGGTGCGTGGCCTGCCGCGTGGAGCATCCGGTGTTCGTGGACCTAGCTCGCTCCGACAAATCCATCCTGATTTACGGGCTCAACTACAAGGACAAGCGCGAGGATGCGCTGCGCTGGCTTGCGCGACTGGGCAATCCTTATCTGGAATCCTTCTCGGACACGCAGGGGCTGGTGGGCATCGATCTGGGGGTCTACGGCGTACCCGAGACCTTCATCATCGATCGCCAGGGGGTGATCCGCTACAAGCACATTGGCCCGGTCACGCCCGAGGCGCTGCAAGAGACCATCCTGCCGCTGATGAGGAAGCTCGGTGCATAGATACCTCGCCCGCTTGATGCTCGTCCTCCTGGCCTGGCTTGGCGCCAGCGGCTGGGCCAGCGAGGCGCCCACGCTGGCGGCCGACCCGGCGCTGGAGGCACGAATGATGGACATCGCGCACGAGCTGCGCTGCCTGGTGTGCCAGAACGAAACCATTGCCGCTTCGCACGCCGATCTGGCGGTCGATTTGCGCCAGCAGATACGCAAGCAGCTTGAGCAGGGGCGCACACCCGCGCAGATTCGCGAGTTCATGGTGCAGCGCTACGGCGAGTTCGTGCTCTATCGCCCGCGCCTGACTGCCAAGACGCTGCTGCTCTGGGGTGGGCCTTTTGTTTTGCTGCTGCTCGGCCTGTTCGTGCTGTGGCGCGCGCTCGGCAACCGGCCAGGCACGCCAGAGCCGGCTGCGCTCACGCCGCAGGAAGAGCAAAAGGCGCAGCAGTTGCTCGGCCTTGCCAAGGAGAAGGATTGATGCTCGCTTTTGTGGCGCTGGCCGCAGCCATGGTGCTCGCGGCCTTGGCCGCGGTGCTGTTTCCCCTGTTGCGCCGCCGCCAGCGGCCGCTGCAGCACGGCGAGGATCTGGCGGTGCTCGCCGACGGGCTGCGCGAGCTCGACGCGCAACTGGCCGCGGGCGATGTGGGCGCGGCCGAGCACGAGAGAGCACGCCTGGAGTTGCAGCGCCAGGCGCTGCAGGCCGACCAGGCGGCGCGCGCGCAGGCGCAGTCGAGTCAGCAGGCCAATTGGGCCATCGCGCTGGCCACGGCCGTGGCGCTGCCGCTGCTGGCGGTGAGCGTCTATCTGGCGGTGGGGCAGCCGGGGGCCATCAGCGGCAAGCATGCGGCCGTCCAAGCGAGCGACGCGCTGCCCCAGGCGCCCGACGAAACCACACTTGCGGCCTTGCGGGCGCGCGTGGCGGCCGACGCCCAGGATGCCCCGTCGTGGGTCATGCTGGCCCGCGCGAGCATGCAGCTCGGGCACACCGACGAGGCTCTGGCCGCTTATGCCAAGGCCACGGAGCTGGTGGACGACAGCCCCGATCTGTGGGTCGAATACGCCAATACCCTTGCGGTGGCGCATGGGCGCGATCTTTCGGGCGAGCCAACCGCCATGGTTCAACGCGCCTTGAAGATCGACCCGAACAACCTCAACGCGCTGGCGTTTGCCGGCCTCGCTGCGCTGCAGCAAGGCGACGCGAAGACGGCACTGCAGCATTGGGAGCATCTCAAGACCCTGTTGCCCGAGGGCGCAAAAGACGCCGAGACCATAGACCAGCTGATTGCGCGGGCGCGCGGCGAAGCGCCGGCCGCCCAGGTAGCATCCGCGCCCCCGGGCCAGGCCGCCATCAGCGGCTCGGTCACGGTGGATCCGAGCGTGGCCGACCAGATTGCCGACTCCGATACCTTGTTCGTCTTCGCTCGTGCTCCCAAGGGCCCGCCCATGCCGCTGGCCGCGCTGCGCGTAGCCGCCACGGGTTGGCCCGTGGCCTTCACGCTCGACGACAGCAGCGCCATGGCCGAAGAGCTGCGGCTGTCGCGCTTTGCCCAGGTCAATCTGGTAGCGCGCGTTTCCAAGAGTGGCAGTGCCACGCCGCAGCCGGGGGATATCGAAGGGCATGTGGACGGGGTGGCCGCGGGCAGCAGCGGCGTGCATATCGTGCTCGATCGCGTCGTGGCGCGCTGAGGGCGCTCAAGGTGGAGGTCGCCCCAATCGCGCCGCCCGACCGGCTCGCCCGCACAGGTGCTGCCGCCCTGCAACTCGTGGGTCTGGGCTGCATTCGGGCGCGCCGGGTTCTCTTTTCCGATCTGCACCTCGATCTGCCTGCCGGACAGGTGCTGCGCGTGCAAGGCGCCAACGGCGCCGGCAAGACCAGCCTGCTGCGCATGGTCTGCGGCCTGCTGTCGCCCAGCGCCGGGGAAGTGTTGTGGCAGGGCCAGCCGATTGCTCGTCTGCGTGAGGAATATGGGCGCCAACTGGTGTTCTTCGGGCATCTGCCGGGCGTCAAGCCCGAGCTTTCCGCGCTGGAGAATCTGCAGCTGCTGCTTGCGCTGAGCGGCGTACGACCCGAAGCGCCTGCGGCTCTGGCCGCTCTGCAGGCGGCTGGCCTGGCCGGGCACGAACACGCACCGGTGCGCACGCTGTCGCAAGGTCAGCGTCGCCGTGCGGCGCTGGCGCGGCTGGTGCTGAGTCACGCGCCACTGTGGGTGCTCGACGAGCCCTTCAACGCGCTCGATCAGCTGGCGACGCAGTGGCTGCTCGGGCTGATCGCGCGGCATGTCGCGGGTGGCGGCCTGGTGGTGCTCACGAGCCATCAAAGCGTGGCCCTCGAAGCCGAGGTTCCTCAGCAGGTGCTGACGCTATGACGGGCGCACCGCTGCCCACGCCAGCCGGCGTGCCTGCCGGGCCTTTGACCGGCGTCTGGCAACTGTTCGTGCGCGACTTGCGCATTGCCCTGCGTCGCCAGACCGACTCTGCGGCCGCCATCGTCTTCTTCTTTCTCGTGGTCAGTCTGTTCCCGCTCGGTATCGGCGCCGAAACAGAACTGCTGCGCGCGATTGCGCCCGGCGTGATCTGGGTCGCAGCCCTGCTGGCAGCCATGCTTTCGCTGCCCCGGCTGTTTGCCGATGACCATCAGGACGGCAGCCTGGAGCAGATGCTGCTGGCCGCCACGCCCCTGCCCATGCTGGTGACGGCCAAGATACTGGCCCATTGGCTGAGCTCGGGCTTGCTGCTCACCCTGCTCTCCCCGGTGCTGGCGCTGCAGTTCGACCTGCCGGCAGAGGCCGTGGCGGTGCTCGCGCTGTCGCTGTTGCTCGGAACTCCGGCCCTGAGCCTGATCGGCGCCATCATGTCTGCGCTCACCCTCGGCGCGCGCGGCGGCGGCGTTCTGCTGGCGCTGCTGGTGCTGCCGCTGTACATCCCGGTGCTCGTCTTCGGCGCCGCTGCCGTGCAGTCGAGCGCCGCTGGCATGGGGGTTTCAGCGCACCTCTCGTTGATGGGTGCGATTCTGGCGCTGGCGGCCTTCCTCGGGCCCTGGGCTGCGGGATGGGCGCTGCGCATATCCGCTGAATAGCGGCGGCGCTGCGCGCCTATTTGATCCACAAGCGCAGCGCGTCCCAGGCACGGCCCAGCAAACCGGCCTGCTCCACCGCTTCGAGCGCAACCAACGGGAACTCGGCGAGTTTTTGCTCGCCCAGCATCACCTGCAGCACGCCCACCTCCTGGCCTTTGGCGTAAGGCGCGACCAAGGGGTCGGGGCGCACGATCTGCGTGGTGATTTTCCCGGCGCTGCCCGCCGGCACCGTCACCACGATGGCTTGCGAGCGACCGATCTTGAGTGTGTCCTGCGCCCCCTTCCAGAGCTTGGGCGTCGCCACGGGCTGACCCGCATCGAAGAGCTTGACGTCGTCGAATGCGCTGTAACCCCAGTTCAGCAGCTTCTGGGTCTCGTTGGCGCGGATGTTGTCGCTCTCGGCCCCGAGGACGACCGCCACGACCCGGCGCTCGCCGAGCTGCGGAAACTCCCGCTTGGCCGTGGCCACCAGGCAGTAACCCGCCGCTGCGGTATGGCCGGTCTTGAGCCCGTCCACCGTGGGGTCACGAAACAATAGCACGTTGCGGTTGTTGGCATTGGCTTTGGGCGTTCCTTCGTAGCGATATTGCTTGATCGCGAAGTAGTGCATGTACTCGGGAAAATCCTGCACCAAGTGCTTGGACAGCAGCGCCAGATCGCGCGCCGTCGTGTAGTGGCCGGCTTCGGTCAGGCCCTCAGGGTTCTTGTACGAAGTGCCGCTGAGCCCGAGCGCCTTGGCCTGGTCGTTCATCATGCGCACGAAGTTCTCGGCGCTGCCCCCCACGCCTTCGGCCAGGGCCATGGATGCGTCGTTGCCCGATTGCACGATCATGCCCTTGAGCAGATCGTCCACCGGCACCTGCATCTTGGGATCAATGAACATGCGCGAACCCGGCATCTTCCAGGCGAGCTCGCTGACGGAAAACCGCTGATCCAGCGTGATCTTCTTGGCGCGCAAGGCGTCAAACACCACATAGCTCGTCATCAGCTTGGTCAGGGAAGCGGGCTCGATCGGTACGTCGATGTCTTTGGAGGCGAGAATCTGACCCGAAGTCAGGTCCATCACCAGGTAGTTGCGCGCCGCGACTTCGGGAGCGGGCGGCAGTTGCGCGAAACTCAGCAGCGGCGCGAGCGCAAGCAGCGCCGCCCAGCGTGAAAGAAAAGCAAAAGAAAATTTCATGTTGCGTGGCGTTCGCGCAGCCGGCGAGCGCCTGGGTCTGTGAAAGATAAAACGGGCCGCACCCACGATGCGGGCGTCAAAACCTGGCCTGCAGGTGCCGCCCGACGAGCTCCCTGAGCAGCGGCAATTGTCCGTGAAAGAAATGTGCACCGCCGGGTACAACCGTGACAGGCAGTAGCTGGGGCCGAGCCCAGTCGAGCACGGCGGCAAGCGGCACGACGTCGTCGTGTTCCCCATGCACCACCAGCGTGCGCATGCGCGCCGGCTCGGGAACCTGGGCGACGTCGAAGTTGCTCGCGGCCGCGCCCACCAGCACCGCATGCGTGGCGGGGCGCTGCTCCCACAGCGTGTGCAGTGCCTGGCTTGCCACGAAGGCGCCGAAGGAAAAGCCCGCCAGGGCCAGCGGCCCTTCGGCGGCCGCTTGCTGCACGACCGCAAGCATGTCCTGCAGCTCACCACGGCCTTCGTCGTAGGTACCGGCCGATTCGCCCACGCCCCGGAAATTGAAACGCACCGCGGCAAACCCCGCCATGACGAAGGCACGCGCCAGCGTCTGGACGACCTTGTTGTTCATGGTGCCGCCAAACTGCGGATGGGGATGGGCGACGACCGCCGTGCCCCGCAGCGACGCTTCATCATCGGGCGCACTGCGCACCGCTTCGATCGCTCCGGCCGGGCCTGCCAATTCAAGACGCTGGGACTGCATCGCGCATCAACCCCTGGTGTGCGTGGCGATGGCGCTCATCGGCCTACCTCATCGGGCAGTACCAGACGCTCGACGATCTGGCCATGCTTGAGATGCGCTTCGACGATCTCGTCGATATCCGCCAGGTCCACATAGGTGTACCAGATGCCCTCGGGATAGACGACGGCGACGGGGGCGCCCGCGCAGCGGTTCAAACACCCCGCCTTGTTGACCCTGACCTTGCCCTTGCCGGCAAGCCCTTCGTCCTTGACGCGGCGTTTGCAGTGCTCAAACGCCTCCTTCGCTCCATGCTGGGCGCAGCAGTAGTCGCCGTTGTCGCGCTGGTTGAGGCAAAAGAAGATATGCCGCTGGTAGTAGGGTACAGATCGGGAATCGTTCATGGACTCCATTGTAGAAAGCAGCTCAGAAAGGCTTGACCACGACCAGCACCACCGCAGCGAGCAGCAGCAGCACGGGGATCTCGTTGAACCAGCGGAACCAGCGATCGCCATGGCGGCTCGTGCCGTGCGCCAGGCGGTGCAGCTCCAGCATGCACAGCCCGTGATAGACCAGCAAGGCCAGCACCACCAGCAGCTTGGCGTGCAGCCAGCCATTGCCCGGCCCCCGGCCTATGCCGTAGCCCAGCCACAGCCACAGGCCGAGCGCGAGCGCCGGCACCGCCAGCAGGCTCATGAAGCGCATGAGCTTGCGCGCCATCAGGAGCAGACGCTGGCGCTCGGCCACGGATCCCGGTGCCACCATGGCCAGATTGACGAAGATGCGCGGCAGATAGAAGAGCCCGGCGAACCAGCTGACCACGAAAACGATATGCAAAGACTTGACCCACAGCATGCGGCGGCATCGTCCATAAAAAGGAGCCCGGCGCTCGGCCGGGCAGACAAGCCTCTGCGGCCGCACGCGGCCCGAGGCCCCGCTCAGGGAGGAAAGCGGGGGGTGGTGGCCCACCCGCAGACAATCTAGCACCGCACATCCGGCGCCGCAAGCGGCACCGCCATGTCAAGACGACACGTCTCCTGATGGCCTGCCCGGAGGGACTCGAACCCCCGACCTATTGCTTAGAAGGCAATTGCTCTGTCCAGTTGAGCTACGGGCAGGAAGGGCGCGCCGCCGGAATACGCTCGCTGTCTCGGGCTCTCAGCTCAACAGGCGTTCCGGATTGGCATTGAGTTTGGCCACCACGTTGCGCGTCGCGCGCACCGTGATGCCTTCGACATCCTGCGGCGTGAGCAGTCGCGCCTGGAGATAGGCCGCCAGCCGCCGCGCCTGAAACAGGTAATTCTGCCCGCTGGGCGCAATGAACAAATGCAACTGCTTGCGCTGGCTGTGCCAGACGTACTGCACCCGCGTGGTGCCGCCGTTGTGGTCCAGCGTGTACCAGGTACCCAGGGACAGTTCGTTGGCGCGCTTGAGCGCTTCGCTCTGAACCGGCGCATCGGTGTCGGGAATCACGTCGATGGCCGAGGCATCGATGCCAAGCAGCAGTTCGATGTTCTCGGCGTTCAGCGGAATGTCGCCCAGGCTCTCGTCGCTGATGAAGTCTTCCAGGTCCACCAGGCGTTGGGCCATCTCGTCGATGCGCTCCTGGGGGATCACCGCGGTCTTGGCGACGAAGGCTTCGGCCAGGGTGTCCGTCAATTCCTTGATCTGCGCGTCCTGCGCTTCACCTTCCATGCCAACCAGGGCCAGCCCCCGGCGCAGGCGCTCGAGTATGCCGGGCAGCATCTGTATCACCTGGTTGCGCTCGCTGCGATTGGGCTTGGCGCCTGAGGCCCAGACCAGGTCGGCCGCCACGCGCTTGTACTGCATGGTCTCCTTGTCCTGCACGCCGTACTTCACCGCCGCCATGGCCAATACCTCGGCCCAGGTGCGAAACAGGAAGTCGCGTATTTCGTCGCGCACCGGCATGTCGCGCAGCATGGTGCGCAGCTCTATCGTGAACTGGACGGTGAGCGTCTCCTTTTGCTCCATCTGCTGGGCCACGCCCACGATCTCGGAGCTCGTTTTCTGCGCCTTCACGAGCGAGTCGGCAAGGAATTTCTCGAATTCGTCGTGGACGATCTGAAACACCTTGCTGCCGGTCTCGGGATATTGCTCCACGACCTGCACCACGCGGCGGATTTCCTTCTCCAGCGCGCTGCCGTTGATGGCATTGGCGTCAAAACCCAGCACGCACGAGCCCATGCGGTCGATCAGCTTGCGCGCCGGATGGTCCACCTGGTTGAAGAATTGCGGCTCGGCCAGCGCGACCCTGAGCACCGGCACCTGCAGGCGCGCAAACCACACGCGCACCGAAGGCGGAATGCGGTCCTCGTCCAGAATGCTCTGGAACATCAGCGCGACGATTTCGATGATCGCCTTCTCGCTGGCCGTCTCGGCCTTTTCCTTGAGTTCGACCGCGCGCTGGCGCACTTCAGTCACCGCCTGGGCCACGGCGACCGGCGCGTAGGCAGAAACCAGCATGTGCGGCCCGGCGCTGCCGTAGAAGGCATTGGCCTGCACCTGCATGGAGCCGAGCGCCTGCGACAAGGCCACGGTTGCAGGGGGCGCATGCACCGGGCTGAAGCCCGTGGACGACTGGACCAGCAGGTGCTGCAACTGCACCATGACCTCCTCGGCACGCTGGCGCGTCATGTCCAGTTGCGACCAGCCGTAGGCTTGCGCCGCATCCACCGCCTGGGCGCCGCCAGGGTAGCCGGCATAGGCCGAGGGCGCCACCATGCCCGCCTGCGGCGCCAGGTGCGCGCCCGCCGAACCGAGCTGGGAGCCGCTGGCGAGCGCCCCATAGCCCGAAGTCGCGGGATGGCCTGGCGCAAAAGCCGAGCCCGCGCCGGCATACGCGCGCGTGCCGGCGGACGCAGGCCGAACCACGCGGCTGCGCAGCGCCGCCAGGTCGGGCACGCCTTGCGTGTCGTAGAACTCGGTCACCGCCTCGTAGGCCGGCACCGCCGCCTTGGTCAGAGCGGTTTCAAGCGAATCGAACACGAGGTCCAGCTCGTCGCGCGAAAGACCGGCATCAAACCACTGGTCCACCAGCGCCAGGCAGGCGACCTCGGGGCGCAGCACGTCGCCCGCCTCAAGCTCTCGGCCCTCGAGGTACTTGGTGCGCTGGCGCACCGCCTCCAGCGTGCTGTCCGCCTTGGCGGCAATCGCCCGCGCAAGCCGCGCACCGAGCAAGCGGTTTTCCACCGCGTCTTCACTCACGAGCTGCAACCCGTCGAGCGCGCCGCCGCCGAGCTCGCGCGGCGCGGCGGCTTTGCGCGGGGCACCGCCCTCGGCCTCGCGCCATGCCTTGGCGACACCGTCGGCCCACTTCTGGTGGTGGCTGCGGTAGTGCAGCCAGGTGTCGCGCCGGCGCTGCATCACCTGGTGCGTGGCGACCTCGCCGACCAGTTCGTTCAAGGCATCAAACAACGCCTTGTCCACGCCCGGCAGACTGTCGCACAGGCTCTGCACGAAGCGCCGGCGCGCTGCGCCTGCAAGATCACTGGATGGGCGGTGCATAGGTGTCGGGGCCATGGATGCCGCATATTACCCGCTGCCGATGGTCACCAGCGCGACACCTGCCGCCCGGCTCTCAGACCACTGCGCCGGCGTTCGGATCGTTCGGGTCGTTGCCTTTGTGCGTGTGCACCTTGGCCAGGTCTTCGCGCTTGACGCCGAGCCACATCGCGATCGCGGCGGCGACGAACACCGAAGAATAGATGCCGAACAGAATGCCTATGGTCAACGCCAGCGCGAAGTAGTGCAGGCTGGGTCCGCCGAAGAAGAACATCGAGAGCACCATGGCTTCGGTCGATGCGTGGGTGATCACGGTGCGGCTCATGGTGCTGGTGATGCCGTGGTCTATCACCTCGTGCGGCGTGAGCTTGCGGAACTTGCGGAAGGCCTCGCGGATACGGTCGAAGATCACCACCGACTCGTTGACCGAGTAGCCGAGCACCGCCAGCACACCCGCCAGCACCGAGAGCGAAAACTCCCACTGGAAGAAGGCAAAGAAGCCCAGGATGATCACCACGTCGTGCAGGTTGGCGATGATGCCGGCCACACCGAACTTCCATTCGAAGCGGATGGACAGGTAGATGACGATGCCCAGCACCACCATGCCCAGCGCCATCAGGCCGCCGTGCACCAGCTCGTCGCCCACCTGCGGCCCGACGAATTCGGTGCGCCGCAGCGTGACGCCGGCGTCCTGCGCCTTGAGCGCCGCCATCACGTCCTCGCTCTGCTGCGCCGAGGTCACGCCCTTTTGCACGGGCAGGCGGATCATCACGTCGCGCGAGGTGCCGAAGTTCTGCACGATCACGTCCTGGTAGCCAAGGCCGGAGATCGCTTCGCGCACCTTGCCGATGTCGGCGGTCTGCTCGTAGGCCACCTCCATCACGGTGCCGCCGGTGAACTCCACCGACAGGTGCAGCCCGCGGGTGAGCAGGAAGAACACGGCAAGAGCAAAGGTCACGAAGGAAATCACGTTGAAGACCAACGCGTACTTCATGAACGGGATGTCCTTGCGGATGCGGAAAAACTCCATGGTTTCTGGCTCCCGTCAGTTCAGTTGTTGTAGCCGCGACCGGCCACGGAGCGCAGTTCGCTGCCGTCTTCGGGCTTCCAGATCTGGCCGATGGAGATGCTCTTGAGCTTCTTCTTCTTGCCATACCAGAGATTGACCACGCCGCGCGAGAAGAACACCGCCGAGAACATGGACGTCAGGATGCCGATGCAGTGCACCACGGCAAAACCGCGCACCGGGCCCGAACCAAAGGCCAGCAGCGCCAGGCCCGCGATCAGCGTGGTCACGTTGGAGTCCAGAATCGTCGCCCAGGCGTTCTCGTAGCCCGCATGGATGGCCGACTGGGGCGCAACGCCCGCGCGCAGCTCTTCGCGGATGCGCTCGTTGATCAGCACGTTGGAGTCGATCGCCACGCCCAACGCCAGCGCCATGGCCGCGATGCCCGGCAGCGTCAGCGTGGCCTGCAGCATGGACAGCACCGCGATCAGCAGCAGCACGTTGACCGACAGCGCAATCGTGGAGAACACGCCGAACAGCAGGTAGTAGATGCACATGAAGGCGGCAATCACCGCCATGCCCCAGACCACGGAGTGAATGCCGCGCTGGATGTTGTCCGCCCCCAGGCTCGGGCCTATGGTGTATTCCTCGATGATTTCCATCGGCGCGGCGAGCGAGCCCGCGCGCAGCAGCAGCGCCGTGTCGTTGGCCTCCACCGTCGTCATGCGCCCGGAAATCTGCACCCGGCCGCCGCCGATCTCGGTGCGTATCACCGGCGCGGTGACGACCTCGCCCTTGCCCTTTTCGAACAAGACGATGGCCATGCGCTTGCCGACGTTCTCGCGCGTCACGTCCTTGAAGATGCGCGAGCCCTTGGCGTCCAGCGTCAGGTTCACCGTGGGTTCCTGCGTCTGACCGTCAAAACCGGGCTGGGCGTCGGTGAGGTTCTCGCCCGTCAGAATCACCTGCTTCTTGACGATGACGGCCTGCTGGTTGCGGTCCAGGTATTTCTCGTCGCCAAAGGGCACGGGGCCAGTGCCCATTTCCGCGGCCCGGCCTTCTGTGGATTCGTCCACCATGCGCACTTCCAGCGTGGCGGTGCGCCCGAGGATGTCCTTGGCCTTGGCGGTGTCCTGCACGCCGGGCAGCTGCACCACGATGCGATCGAGCCCCTGCTGCTGGATCACGGGCTCGGCCACGCCGAGCTCGTTGATGCGGTTGTGCAGCGTGACGATGTTCTGCTTGAGCGCCTGCTCCTGCACCTTGCGCAGCGACTCGGGCTTGATCGTGGCCGTGAGCAGCTGCGCCTCGGCGTCGGGCGCGACCGCCACCTGCAGATCGGGGAACTGGTCGCTGATCAGATTGCGCGCCGCAGCCACCGCCGCGTCGTCGCGCAGGCGCAGGCGAATGCTCTGGCCTTCGCGCGAGATGCCGCCATGGCGAATGCCCTTCTCGCGCAGCGCAGTGCGCAGGTCGCCCGCATAGGACTCGGCCTTCTTGGTCAGCGCCGCCTGCATGTCCACCTGCAGCATGAAGTGCACGCCGCCGCGCAGGTCCAGGCCCAGGTACATCGGCCGGGCGTTGATGGCGGTGAGCCAGTCGGGCGAGCGCGACACCAGGTTCAGCGCCACGATGTAGGGCGGGTCGGAGGCGTCGGGAATCAGCGCCTTCTCGATCGCGTCCTTGGCCTTGAGCTGGTCGTCGGGCGTGTCAAAGCGCGCGCGCACCGAGCTGCCCTCGAGCACCACCGAGTCGGACTTCAGGCCTGCCGCCTCGATGGTCCGCTGCACGCGCTCGAGCACGGCGGCGTCGATCTTGATCGTCGCCTTGGCCGAAGAGACCTGCACGGCCGGGGCCTCGCCGTAGAAATTGGGCAGCGTGTACAACGCCGCGACGAGCAGCGCGACCGCGATGATCACGTACTTCCAGGCCGGGTATCGGTTCATTTCATGCTCTCTGGACGTGGCCGGGCCACGCCGTGGCCGCGCGGGGCGCGGTTTACTTGATCGTGCCCTTGGGCAGGACTTGCGACACGGCGCTGCGCTGCACCTGCACTTCCACGCCCGGTGCTATCTCGACATGCAGCGTCGACTCGTTCAGGCGCGTGACCTTGCCCAGCACGCCGCCCGCCGTGGCCACTTCGTCGCCCTTGGCCAGCGCTTCGATCATGGCGCGATGCTCTTTCTGGCGCTTCATCTGCGGGCGGATCATGATGAAGTAGAGCACGACGAACATCAGCACCAGAGGCAGCATGCCTCCGAGCGAGCTCATCAGGTCACCGCCGCCAGCGGCAGCGGCCGGCGCGGTCTGGGCATATGCGGAAGAAATCAACACGGTTTACTCCAGGAGGGGGTCGTATGGGCCGGCCAGGCCCGTGGCAGAGGGTGCGGGCGGCGGCGAACCGGCAATTGTATTCGTCGCCCGCCCGCGCGCCCGGCGCGCCCCGCGCATGCCGGCCCCGGGGCGCTGGTGCAAGCCGGGGAGCATGCACCGCCCGCCACGCTCATTCAGGGCGGCGGCGCAAGCGGCTGGCCGTTGAGCTGCGCCAGGCGCGCCGGCGTGCCCACATCCACCCAGAGGCCGCGATAGAGCTCCGCGCTGACCCGCCCCGCCGCCATGGCAGCGCGCAGCAGCGGCGCCAGCGGCGCCGCCAGGCCCTCGGGATTGCCCACGGGCAGATCGCACCAGGGCGGCGTGAACAGCTCGGCGCGCAGCAAGGCGATGGTGCTGTAGGTATGGCGCGGGCCGGTGTGTCCCGCCGGCAGGTCGAGCGCGAGGCCGTCTGCCGAGAGACCGAAATCACCCTCTCGGTGATGCTCCGGGTTGGGCACCAGCCACAGGTGCGCGAGCGCGCTGCTGCGCATGAAGCGCTCGAGCGCCTGCGCCGGATAGTCGAAATCGGGCGCAAAGACGTCGCCCGCAGCCAGCCAGAAGATCTCGGACAGGCGCGGCAGAGCCCGGGCGATGCCGCCTGCGGTCTCCAGCGCGCGGCCAAAGTCCCGCCCTTCGTCGGAATATGAAATTGATAGCTGCTCGCGCTTGTCCAGTATGGACAAAACTGAAAAAACACCACCAAACGCCCAGGCAAGCGCATCGCCCTGCCAGGCGGTGTTGATCACGGCCTCGCGCACGCCGGCGCTGGCCAGCGCCTGCAAATGCCAGTGCAGCAGCGGGCGGCCACGCACCTGCAGCAAGGGCTTGGGGCAGGTGTCGGTCAAGGGCCGCATGCGCTCGCCGCGGCCGGCGGCAAGCAGCATCGCGGGAACCTGAAACGGCGGGGCGGCGCTCATGGCGCGGGCAGTGTAAGGCCCGCGCCCGGGGCCCCGTGGGCGCAGTACGATGCGGCCCCATGACCTCCATCTACGCACAGCGCCGGGCCCGCCTGGCTGCCCAACTCGGCGAAGACGCGATCGCGCTCATCCCCACGGCGGCGCCGGCGCTGCGCAACCGCGACAGCGACTATCCCTACCGGCACGACAGCTACTTCTACTACCTGACCGGCTTCACCGAGCCCGATGCCTGGCTGCTACTGGATGGCAAGGGCCACAGCAGCCTGTTTTGCCAGCCCAAGGACGTGGAGCGCGAGATCTGGGACGGCTTGCGCCTCGGGCCGCAGGCGGCGGTGCAAAGCCTGGGCGTGGACGAGGCCTTCTCCAGCACGGAACTGGAGCAGCGCATCCCCGCCCTGCTGGAAAACCGCCGCACCGTATGGTGGCCGTTTGCACTGCACCGCGGTCTGGCGGCACGGCTCGAAGCCTGGCTCGGCCAGGTGCGCTCCCGTGCGCGCACCGGCGTGCTCTGCCCCGCGCACCAGAGCGACGTCTGCGCGCTGCTCGATGAAATGCGCCTGATCAAGGACCGCGGCGAGCAAGAAACCATTCGCCGCGCCGCGCAGATCAGCGCCCTGGGCCATGTCCGTGCCATGCGACGCAGTGCACGCATGCTGCGCCAGGGCGAGGACGTGCGCGAATACCACCTCGAAGCCGAGCTGCTGCATGCCTTTCGCGAGTGCGGCTCGCAAGCCCCGGCCTACAACTCCATCGTCGCCGCCGGCGCCAACGCCTGCGTGCTGCACTACCGCGCCGGCGACGCCCCGGTGCGCGACGGCGAGCTGGTCCTGATCGACGCCGCCTGCGAGCTCGACGGCTACGCCAGCGACATCACCCGCACCTTCCCGGCCAACGGGCGCTTCACCGGGCCGCAGCGCGCGCTCTACGACCTGGTGCTGGCCAGCCAGCAGGCTGCGGTTGCCGCCACGCGCCCGGGGGCGCGCTTTGACGAGCCGCACCACGCGGCGCTCGCCGTGCTGGCGCAAGGCATGCTGGACCTGCGGCTGCTCGATGCCGACAGCGTGGGCAACGCGCAGGACGTGATCGCCAGCCGCGCCTATTTCCCCTTCTACATGCACCGCACCAGCCACTGGATGGGCATGGACGTGCACGACTGCGGCAGCTACAGCGAGCCCGGCGAGGCCGACCAGGTGCACGAGGAAACGGACGCGCTCAGCGGCCAGACGGTGCTGCGCCGGCCCAGCCGCATCCTGCGCCCCGGCATGGTGCTGACGATTGAACCCGGCATCTATGTGCGCCCGGACAGCGGCGCGCCAGCGGCCTTTCACGGCATGGGCATACGCATCGAAGACGACGCTATCGTGACCGACGAGGGCTGCGAGCTGGTGAGCCGCAGCGTGCCGGTCGAGCCCGACGCCATCGAAGCGCTGATGAAAGACTAAGGCGACGCCCGAAGCCCCTGACCATCGCCCGCAGCGGGCGGTGTCTGCGCCGCCGCACAGCGCCGCAGACGAAGTCCACGGGAATTTTTTCGCCGTAATGCGAATCGATGGCATTGTCATTTTTGATTCACAATCGGCGTTCCAGACATTACCAGGAACGCAGAAGGCCTTTTTCATGCTGCATCGACGCTCTTTCAATACCAGACTGCTGCAAGGCCTGGCCGCGGCGCTGGTCGCCCGAGCCGCGGCGGCCGAGGATCTGCCCGTGGCGCGCGTCGAGTTCAATGACGGCGAGGTGAACACCCGCCTCATCGAGCTGCCCGCCGGCAAGCGCTTCATGCTGGAGATGGTGAACAACGGCAAGACCCCGGCCGAGTTCGAGGCGCGCTCGCTCGGCGTGGAGATCGTCCTTCCGCCGGGCGCCACGCGCACGCGCAAGATGCCGCCCAAGCTCGCGGGCAAATACCCCTTCTTCGACGATTTCCACATGGAGACGACGCAGGGCCACATCCTTGTCAAGTAAGCCGCCTCGATCGCCGAGGCGCTCACGCGCGTCGCCCGGTGCGCGGCAATGCACCGAGCACCGGTTTTCTCCGAGATCACCGCCGGGTTTTACAATATCGAGTGCGACTCATTCTCATTTACACACACCGAAAGGCGGATGATGAAACGGATCTGGTCCTGGATAGGCACGATGGCCTTGTTGGCGGGCGCCCCGGCCCTGGCGGCGGAAGTCCCGATCGGCTCGCCCCACGTGGAAGGCGGCATGGAGGTGGCGGCGGTCTATCTGCAACCCATCGAGATGGAGCCCGCAGGCATGATGCGCGAGGCCAAGTCCTCGGACATTCACCTGGAGGCCGACATCCACGCCGTCAAGGACAACCCCAACGGCTTCGGCGAGGGGGTCTGGATGCCCAACCTGGTGGTGCACTACCAGATCGCCAAAAAAGGCGACGCCAAAACGCTGCAGGGCGAACTGATGCCCATGGTCGCCAGCGACGGCCCGCACTACGGCGACAACATCAAGCTGATGGGGCCGGGCAAATACACGCTGGTGCTGCGCATCGAGCCGCCCAGCGCAGCCAAGGGCAGCCATTTCGGTCGCCACGTGGACAAGGAAACCGGCGTCGCGCCCTGGTTCAAGCCGTTTGAGGCGCGCTACGAATTCACCTACGCCGGCACCGGCAAAAAGGGCGGGTACTGATCCACCGGTACGCCGCCCGCACACCCCAAACCCTCATGACCACGCATCCCTGCCCGTATCCGCGCCACACAGGCGCTGCCGCCTTCTTCGGCGCCGCGCTGCTGGCGTTGCAGCTTGCGGGCATCGCACCGGCGCAAGCCGATGAAATGCCCACCGTGCGCATCGAACTCAACGACGGACAAATCAACGTGCGCCGCGTCGAACTGCCCGCGCGCCAGCGCTTTCGCGTGGAGGTCGTGAACCAGGGCAAGACACCGGCGGAATTTGAAAGCCTGCCGCTGGGGCTGGAGCTGGTGGTGGCACCCGGCGGCACGCGCACGCGAGCGCTACCCGGCAAATCGCCCGGCACCTATCCCTTCTACGACGAATTCCACATGGAAACGACACGCGGCGAGTTCGTCATCAAGTAAGCAGGCTGGACATGGAACAGGTCATCTTCGTGATGTGGCGCGAGAGCGTCGAGGCGCTGCTCGTCGTCGGCATCCTGCACAACTGGCTGTCGCGCACGCCGGGGGCCGAATCGGGGCGGCGCTGGCTGTGGTTCGGCGTTGCGGCCGGTCTGCTGCTGGCGGCGCTGCTGGGGCTGGGCATCTACAGCGCGCAAGAGCTTCTGATCAACTGGCAAGACCAGTTCCAGACCGTGATGGTGCTGGTGGCGGCAGCGCTGATCGTGCAGATGGTGTTGTGGATGCGCGTGCACGGGCGCACGCTCAAGCGCGAGCTGGAGCAAGGCCTCTCCAGCAAGCTGGAGCAGCGCAACTGGTGGGGCGTGGCGGTGCTGGCGGCACTGGCCATCGCGCGCGAGGGCAGCGAGGCGGTGGTCTTCTTGTATGGCACGCTGGCCGCCGCCCCCGCCAGCGACCTGCCCTGGATGGCCTTCGCCGCCATCGGCGGGCTCGCGGCGGCGCTGGCAACGTTCTGGCTGCTGCAACTGGGCGGCAAGGTGCTGACCTGGCCGCGCTTTTTCCGCATCACCGAGATCCTGCTGCTGCTGCTGGCGGCCTCGCTGGTGGTCACCGGCGCCGAGAAGATGCAGGCGCTGGAATGGCTGCCCCCCTTGGCCGATGGCGTCTGGAACACCTCCTGGCTGCTGCCGGACATGGGCCGCTGGGGCGGCCTCGTGGCGGGCATTACGGGTTACCGCGCCCAGCCCTCTCTGATGACGGTGCTGGTCTACGCGGGCTACTGGCTGCTCATGGCCACGCTCCTGCGCCGCAGCCGCGCCAAAACCACCACCGCCGCACGTCCCGGCATGAGGCGCGCGGCATGACCTCCCTGGCCCAGGCCTCCTGGATTCAGGGGCGCTGGCAAAAGGGCATGGCCGCAGCCGGTGAATGGCTGCGCACCCACGGGGCGCTGGTGCGCCGCCTGCAATGGGCGGTGGTGCTGACCTACGCCGTGCTGCTCATCGTGCCGGCGATGCTGCCGCTGCCCGACAACGCCTCGCGCGTCTGGAACAACTTCACCATCGTCGCGGAATTCGCCTTCTGGGGCATCTGGTGGCCTTTCGTGCTGCTGAGCATGATTCTTTTCGGGCGCCTGTGGTGCGGCGTGCTCTGCCCCGAAGGCACGCTCACCGAATGGGCCTCCAAGCACGGGCGCGGGCTGGGCGTGCCACGCTGGATGCGCTGGGGCGGCTGGCCCTTCACCGCCTTCGTGCTGACCACGGTCTATGGCCAGATGGTCAGCGTCTATCAGTACCCGCACGCGGCGCTGGTGGTGCTGGGCGGCAGCACGGCGGCGGCGATGGTGGTCGGTTATTTCTACACCCGGGGCAAACGCGCCTGGTGCCGCTATCTGTGCCCGGTCAACGGCGTCTTCGGGCTCTTGTCCAAGCTCGCGCCCATGCACTACAAGGTGAGCGAGGAAGCCTGGCGGCACTCGATGGCGCACGCGGGCCAGCCCATCAGCATCACCAAGCGCAAGCCACGGGCGGTGGATTGCGCGCCCATGCTCGATCTGCGCCACATGCAAGGCGGCAGCAACTGCCACATGTGCGGGCGCTGCAGCGGCCACCACGACGCGATGGCGCTGCAATGGCGCTCGCCCGCCCAGGAAATCGTCGAGGTCGCCGCCTCCGAAGCCACGCACTGGCAAACCTGGCTCATCGTCTTCGGTCTGCAGGGCGTGGCCATCGGCGCCTTTCACTGGAGCGCCAGCCCTTGGTTCGTCACCATCCGGCAATGGCTCGCGACCTGGCTGATCGACCACGACATCTACTGGCCGCTGGCGGACAACGCGCCGTGGTGGCTCCTGACCAACTACCCCGAGCGTAACGACGTGCTCACCTGGCTCGATGGCGCCCTGCTGCTGACCTACATCGGCGCAACGGCGCTGGTGTGGGGCGGCATCACGCTCGCCTTGCTGGCTGCCGCCACGCGCACGGCGGGCAAGTGGCGCACACAGCGCCTGCACCATCTGGCGCAGGCCATGATTCCGCTGGCGGGCATAGGCGTTTTTCTCGGCCTGAGCACGATCACCGTGACGCTGCTCAAGGGCGAAGGCATCTTCCTGCCCTGGGCAAACCACGCACGCCTGGCGCTGCTGTGTGCCGCCAATGTCTGGTCGCTGTGGCTTGCCTGGCGCATTCTGCGCCAATGGGGCTTGGGCCGCCTGCGTGCGCTGTCCGGCTGCTCCCTCGTGCTGCTGGCCTGCCTGTGGGTGGACAGCGCCTGGGGCTGGCTGTTCTGGTGGTGGTAGGCCGCCGCCGCGCGGCCCTGCCGCCCACGTCGGCTACCAGCGTACCGTCACCCCGGCGCCCAGGGTATGCACCACGGGGCCACCGCCCAGGCTGCGGCGCCAGCCCAAATCCAGATCGACGTCCTTGCCGGCGTGGAAGATGGCGCCGATCAAGCCGTATTTGTCATGGCCGACACCCTGATCCGCACTGCGCGAGATGCCCACGTCCAGCGCCAGCGACCACTGCGCTGAAGCCGCGTAGAGCACGGCCGAAGACAGCGCCCACAGATGGCGCCGGTCGCCCACGCGGTTGTTGTTCCATGTGTAGCCCGCATTCGCCAGCCAGGTCCAGTCCCCGCGCTCCAGGGTCGATATCAGCGCGACACTCGCCGACGCGCGGCCATTGCCCAGACCCTTGGACGCACTGCCCGAGGGCAGGACGAGCGCCGGCCGCAGGCCCAGGCTCCAGCCTTCGTCATTTTCGAAAAATCGCCACTTGGCCTGCACGGTGGTGTCCCCCAGCCCGCGCACGCGCGCTTCTCCCGGCTCGCTGACCTGCAACCACGGCGCGCTCACGGCGACGTCCAGGGCATCGGACACGCCATGGGTCAGCGTGGTCCCCACCGCTTTCTGCCACGCGCTCTGGCCATCGGCCCGGGCGCGCGTGTGATCGGTATTGAGTTCAAGCTGCCAGCGCCCCGCCCCCTGCGTCCCGGTATCGTCGGTGAGCAAGGGATGTGCCGCCTGGGCAGCGAGCGACGCGGCGAGCAGCGAAACCGCCAGCACACCCGCACGAAAACGAATCAAATCCGCACGCACCATGGTTCTGTTCGAGGGCCTGCACCAGACGCGCGCGATCCGCCAACCCGGTCGGCGCTTGCAGCCCCCAACCCCGCGCGTCACCATGATCACGTCAATCACGGCATGGGTATTTGAACGCAAACGATAATCATTGTCATTTGATGTTTTGCCGAGTGGACTCTCGCGTGGCGCAGGCACAACGCTCGCGCTCCCCGCTTGGCCTGCGTAGGGGGCACCGACAAACATGGGCACAATGGATCGCACCACGGATTCACGCCCGAAAACACCCGCCATGTCCACGCACATTCGCCGCGCCACCAAGATCGTGGCCACCCTCGGTCCCGCCTCGGGAACCCTCGCCTTGCTGGAAAAAATGATAGCAACCGGCGTCAACGTGGTGCGCCTGAACTTCAGCCACGGCCAGGCGAGCGAGCACCAGGAGCGCGCGGCCATGGTGCGTGAAGCCTCGACCCGTGCCGGGCGCGAGGTGGCCATCATGGCCGACCTGCAAGGCCCGAAGATCCGCGTCGGCACCTTCGAGCAAGGCAAGGTGCTGCTGCGCGAGGGACAGGATTTCACGCTCGACGCGGCGCGCCAGGCGCCGGGCGACGCCGCAGCCGTGGGGCTGGACTACAAGGAATTGCCGCACGACGTGCGCCGCGGTGACGTGTTGCTGCTCAACGACGGGCTGATCGTGCTGCGGGTCGAAGGCATCGAGGGCGATGCGGTGCACACCAGCGTGGTCATAGGCGGCGAGCTTTCGGACCACAAGGGCATCAACCGCCAGGGCGGCGGCCTGAGCGCGCCGGCCCTGACCGCCAAGGACATGGAAGACATCCGCACGGCGATGTCCTTCCAGGCGGACTACGTGGCGGTAAGTTTTCCGAAGAACGCTACCGACATGGAGATGGCGCGCCAGTTGTGCAACGTGGCCGGCGCCCAGTGGCGCCACAAGCCCGGCATGATCGCCAAGATCGAGCGCGCCGAGGCCGTGCCGCGCCTGCAGGAAATACTGCAGGCTTCCGACGGCATCATGGTGGCGCGCGGCGATCTGGCGGTGGAAGTGGGCAATGCGGCGGTGCCCGCGCTGCAAAAAAAGATGATCCGCGCGGCGCGCAGCATGGACAAGGTGGTGATCACTGCCACGCAGATGATGGAGAGCATGATCACCAACCCGGTGCCCACGCGCGCCGAGGTGAGCGACGTGGCCAACGCGGTGCTCGACGGCACCGACGCGGTGATGCTCAGTGCCGAAACCGCTGCGGGCAAGTACCCGCTGGAGACGGTCGAGCAAGTGGCGCGCATCTGCGCCGCCGCCGAGGCCGCCGAAGAGGTGCAGCGCGACGCCGACTTTGGCGGCCACACGCTGGGCCGCGTGGACCAGTCGATCGCCATGGGCGCGCTGTTCACGGCGCAACACCTCGGCGTCAAGGCCATCGTGGCGATGACCGACAGCGGCTCCACCGCGCTATGGATGAGCCGCAAACGCGTGCACATCCCGATCTACGCGCTCACGCCCAAGATAGGCACGCAGCGGCGCATGGCCATCTACCGCAACGTGCGCCCGCTGCTGATGGACACCAGCGCCGACCGCGACACCGCGCTGGCCCAGGCCGAGGTGCAGCTCAAGGAGCGCAACATCGTGCGCTCGGGCGACCTGTACGCCATCACCTGCGGCGAGCCTATGGGAGAGCCCGGCGGCACCAACATGCTCAAGATCTGCAAGGTGCGCTGATCAGGGAGCGTGTGCAAGAATCAGGCGATACCCCTGCAGCTTTTTTACTTACGGACGGAGCCCCCACATGCCTCTAGTTTCGATGCGCGAACTTTTGGACCATGCCGCGGAAAACGGCTATGGCATTCCCGCTTTCAATGTCAACAACCTGGAGCAGGTGCAGGCCGTGATGTCCGCCGCCGACGAAGTGGGCGCGCCGGTCATCCTGCAGGCGAGCGCCGGCGCGCGCAAGTATGCGGGCGAGCCCTTCATCAAGCACCTGATCACCGCCGCCTGCGAAGCCTGGCCGCACATTCCCATGGTGATGCACCAGGACCACGGCACCAGCCCCAAGGTCTGCGAGGGCGCGATTGCGCTGGGCTTTGGTTCGGTGATGATGGACGGCTCGCTGCTGGAAGACGGCAAGACGCCGTCGGACTTCGACTACAACGTGCGCGTGACCCGGGAAGTGGTCGCGATGGCGCACAAGGTGGGCGTGACCGTGGAAGGCGAGCTCGGCTGCCTCGGGTCGCTGGAAACCGGTGAGGCCGGCGAGGAAGACGGCATAGGCGCGGCCGGCAAACTCAGCCACGACCAGTTGCTCACCGACCCCGAGGAGGCGGCGCAGTTCGTCAAGGCCACGCTGCTCGATGCGCTGGCGATCGCCATCGGCACCAGCCACGGCGCCTACAAGTTCACCCGCCCGCCCACAGGCGACGTGCTGTCGATCGCGCGCGTCAAGGAAATCCACGCCCGCCTGCCCAACACCCACCTGGTGATGCACGGCAGCTCCAGCGTGCCGCAGGAGCTGCTGGCCATCATCAATGCGCATGGCGGCAAGATGAAGCAGACCTGGGGCGTGCCGGTCAAGGAGATCCAGGAAGCGATCAAGCACGGCGTGCGCAAGATCAACATCGACACCGACATCCGCATGGCCATGACCGGCGCGGTGCGCAAGTTCCAGGTGGAAAACCCGGAAAAGTTCGACATGCGCGAGTGGATGAAACCCGCGCGCGAGGCCGCCAAGGCGGTGTGCAAGGCGCGCTACCTCGAGTTCGGCTGCGAAGGCCAGGGCAGCAAGATCAAGGGCCTGAGCCTGGCTGAGATGGCGATGCGCTATGCCTCAGGCACGCTCGCGCAGGTAGTGCAGTAGGCTTCTGCTGCACCGCGCGCGGCGCCCGGTCCTTGCGGCCGGGCGCTTTTTTTTCGGCCGCGCCGCACGGCAGTTCTCAGGCGCGCGGCTGCCAGTCGCTCACATGGATCATTTGCGGATCGCTCGCGTGCTCGGTCAGCATCTTGCGCACCCTGCCCTGCCAGAGCTCGCCAAAGCGCGCCAGGTCGGCGTCGCTCGCGTAGCCGCCCACGGCCCTGGGCATGACTTCGCGCATCTCGTCCGTCCAGGGCACGACGGCGGCGTTGAGCGACACCTGCACCGCGCGGCCGGTGTCCATGCGGCGCAGAGCGAACACGCCTTGCACCGGCTGGTCGAACTTGAGCAGATCGGCGCGCGAAAACTGCCCGCCTATGCCGTGAAAACCGGTCTCGGGCGCGGCGCCGGTGAGCAGTTGCACCACGGATGCGATCACGCCGTTGGCGCCGCTGTCGCGCGAGTCGCTCATGAAGACCTCGATCTCGCCGCGCACCGGCACTTCGTCGCCATAGAGCGCGCGCAGGCCGTTCAAGACCATCAGCCAGGTGCCCGCCACCGTGGGGCAGGAATGGCCGGCCAGGCGCACCGCGTCGGCGTACTCGTAGGTCATGGTGCCGCCATGCACGGCGGCACCGAGAAATTGGGCCAGCTTGTCGCGCACGGTGATGCGGGGCACGTCGGCAAAGAAGGGCGGAAAGTCCTGGTCACGTGAAGAAACGCCCACGTCAAGCTCCTGATTCAATGTGAGGGTGCGGCCGGGTCAAGCCTTGCGCCTGCGGCCCTGCCGCGCGGCGCGATGGGGCCATTATTCAAATTTGCCTTGTCCACAAACCAATCAAGGTTGCCTTCAGCCGGGCTTGCCGAGCACGCCTGCGCAGCCCCCCTGCCCATCGGCGCGCGGGCGCAGGAACACCGGCAGCATGTGCGCGCTTTGCAGAATGAAGGCCGCGCACCACAGGGCGGCGGCCAGGCCCATCCACAGCGCCGCAGGCGCGGCGATGTAGGCCAGCGCGCGCAGCATGGCCGCGAGCATCAGCGCCAGCGCGCCCCAAAGCACCCAGGGGCGGCCGTCCTTTTCCACCCCGGCGTGGGTGTAGCCGGCGATGCAGACCACGATGTAGATGTTCAGCCCGAGCACACCCGTGGTCAGCAGGTGCACCCCGGCGTTGGGGCTCAAGGCCTGGGTGAGCCGGGCCAGCGCGATCGCGCCATAGCCCAGGGCCATGAAGCCATAGACGCCGTAGAGCATGAGCGGCCAGCGCCGCAGCAGCGGCCTGCCCACATGCCAGTCGTTGAGCAGATTGAGCACGGCGCACATGGCCGCCAGCGCCAGCCAGGCAGTGACCTGCCCCGGCGCCTGGAGGAACTCTGCCGCGGTGTAGAGCGCTACCGCCAGCAGCGCCAGATTGCGCCGGGGCGGGCGGGCGAGATAGGGCGGGCGCTCCAGCCCGTCGAGCAACACCTGGGCGTCGATGCTGGCGTTGACCACGCTCATGGAGATGCGGCTCATGGCGACGATGATGAGGGCGACCAGCGCGCCCAGCCAGGCGTGCAGCCAGCGCAGCGGCTCGCCAGCGCGCAAGGCATCGGCGTAAAACCCCGCCAGCAGCGCGGCCAGCAGCACCAGCATCCAGATGAAGGAGAGATGGCGACGCTCCGGGTCCCGCCACAGGCGCGGGGCCAGCAGCCCGGTCAGGCCCAGCAGCAGCGCGAGGTGCGCGGCGCCGGCCAGCGCCAGGCCCGCCACGGGCCACCAGCCGCTGCACCAGAAGGCCACGCGGCCGATCAGCCACAGGGCTACCAGGCGGCGCACCGGCGCGGCGCCGAATGCCGGGGTGTCGGTGAATTCCGGCACGGCGGTGAGCACGAAACCGGCGATGGCGGCGCTGCCAAAGCCCACCAGCAGCTCATGCGCATGCCAGACGAAGGGGCCACCGGGCACGGCGGGCAGCGGCCAGCCCATGAAAAGAAAACCGGCCCACAGCAGCATCACGAACCAGGCCCAGATCAGCGCCAGCGCGAAGAAGGGGCGAAACGGGCACAGCCACAGCGGGTGCTGCAACTGCCAGAGCGCGCCGGGGCGCGTGGCGATGGCTTTCACAGCGGCACCTCGCAGCGGCGGGCGTCTGGCGCGGCGACCTGCTGCACGGCCTGGCCGGGCTGGATGCCGCTCGCGTCCACGGCGGGCTGGCGGGGCGATTCGACCTTGGCGGGGGGCAGTTCAAAGGCGGCGCGCACCACGGGCTGGGCCAGCAGCAGCGCGGTCTGGCGGTGCACCCAGTCGTCGTCGCGCAATGGCGCAGGCAGGCTCAGATCCAGCCGCCAGCAGATGCGCGCGGGTGCGCCAGCGAGCACCAGCACGCTGTCGGCCAGGGCCACGGCCTCGGTCAAGTCGTGGGTGATCATCAACACCGCAAGCTGGCGGCGCGCCTGCTCGGCCAGCAGCAACTGGTGCATTTGCTCGCGCAGGCCGATGTCCAGGGCAGAAAACGGCTCATCGAGCAGCAGCAAATCGGGCTGCAACACCAGCGCACGCGCGAGCGCGGCGCGGCTTTGCATGCCGCCCGAGAGCTGGCCGGGAAATTGCGCCAGGGCCAGCGCGTCCAGCCCCATGGCCTCACCCATGGCGCGGGCCTGAGCGAGGCGCTGCGCCCGGCCCAGGCCGCGCGCCTTCAGGCCCAGGGCGATGTTGTCCAGCACCGTCTTCCAGGGCAGCAGGTGCGGCTGCTGAAACAGCATGGCGGTGCGCGCAAAGCCGTTGTCCACCTGGCCTGCGCGCACCGTGAGCAGGCCGGCGCACAGGTGCAGCAGGGTGCTTTTGCCGCTGCCCGAAGGGCCGACCAGCGCCAGCGTGTGCCCGGCGGGCAGTTGCAGGGTGATGTCTTGCAGCACCTCGCGCGGGCCGAAGGCATGCGACAGCGCCTGCACCGTGAGGGCGGCCGGCGTGGCACCGGTTGTGGCGGCGGCGCTCACGGCTGCCGTCCCGCGCGGGCGCTACCCGCGTCGCGCCAGCGCTCGATCTCGCGCTTGATGGGCTCCAGCAGCAGGTATTCCAGCGCCAGCAGCACCAGCACGATGGCGCCTATCCAGGCCAGCGTCGCGGCCATATCCAGTTGCGCGCGGCTCGCGGCCAGCTCGGCGCCTATGCCGGTGTCGGAGGCCAGCAGTTCGGCCATGACGACCACCTTCCAGCTGCTGCCCAGGGCGACGATCCAGGCGGGAAAGAGGTAGGAGATGACGTGCGGCAGATACACGTCGAGCACGCGCATGTGCCAAGGCAGATCAAAGGCGCGTGCCAGGTCGCGCCAGTGGTGCTCCAGCGTGCGCGCGCCCTGCAAGCCGCCGAGAAAGACCACGGGAAAACAGGCGATGAAGACGGTGAAGACCGGCGTGCCGTCGCCGGTGCCGAACCACAGCATGGCCAGCACCAGCCAGGCAATCGGCGGCGTGCCCAGCAGCACGGTGACCCAGGGGCGCGACATCATCGACGCTGTCATCGACACGCCCGCCAGCACGCCCAGCAGGCTGCCTGCAGCCAGCGCCAGTGCCAGGCCGATGAAGGCGCGGCGCGCGCTGATGGCCAGCGCGGGCCACAGCATGCCGCCCCGCTCTGCCCAGCGTGCCAGGGTGTCAGCGGCCTCCAGCGGTGTGGGCAGCACCAGCGGGCCGTAGGCCTGCGCCACGGCCTCCCACAGCGCAAGCATCAGACACAGGCTGGCAAGCGCGCCCCAGCCGCTCCAGAGATAGGCCGGAATGCCGGTGAACCAGCGGCGCAGCAAGGACATGGGAGCAGGCAGTGGCGGCGATCAGCCGTAAAAATCGGCGGCGGGCATCTTGCCACCGACGAGGCCAGGCTGGCGATCAAACAGGTGCTGGTAGAAAAATTCCAGATCGGCGCGCGCCTGGCGGGCCGGCACCACCTGCATGGTCGAGCGCGTGGCGGCAATCGCGTCGGCCACGCCTTCGGGGGTGAGCAGGCTCACGTGGCGCGCGGACATTTCGCCGCACTCCCTGGGGTGTTCCTTGCACCAGAGCATGGCCTGGGCGTGCGCCTGCTCGAAGCGCGCGAGCAGCGCGGCGTCTTCCTGCACGCTCTTGAGCGCGGCGATGCCGGCCTGGGGTATGCGCGGCGGGCGCTGGAACACCCGGCCCCATTCCTGCTGCAAGTCGACGCTGCGATACAGATCGGGCGCGATCACCTTGACCGGGAAGGAGTGGCTCTTTTGCAGGCCCATGGAGACGGCCGGTTCGGCCAGCAGCGCGTGGTCCGCGCGGCGGGTGATGAGCAGTTGCATCGCATCCATCGGCGAGGCAACGTAGCGCAGCTTGATGTCGCTGCCCACGCGCAGGCCCTGCCGCTCGGCCAGCAACTGGAACACGATGTCGGGCATGTCGCCGCGAAACGGCATCACCACCTCCTTGCCGCGAAAGTCCGCCAGGGTGCGCAGGCCGTCTTCGCGCGAGACCATCCACAGCAGGCCCCAGGTGCTGATATCGAGCAGCTTGAGCGGCACGCCGCGGTTGTAGAGATTGGCCGCCACGTTGCTCGGCGCGGCAATGAAATCCGCCGTCTGGCCGATGGCGATGGCGCGCAACTGGTCGGGGCTCTTCCAGGCGACGAACTCCACCTGCTCGGCAAAGTCGGCCAGCGCGCCGCTGTCGGCGATGCGCATCAAGGGGTAGGAAACCAGCGCAAACGGGCCCGACAGCGTGAGCTTGGCCCGGCGCGCGCCCTGCGCCGCCGCAGGCGGCAGCCGGCCAAATGCCCCGAATGCGGACAAGGCCGCAGCAGCGGCCATCCAGCGGCGGCGCGTTTGCCCGCCGGTTTTGCGATCATTCACCATAAACCCGTCCAGGAAGCTGCACCCCTTGGCACGGCGTGCGCCCGCAGCGTCCGCCCCGGGGAGCGAAAGACCGCATGATAATGAGATTTATTCTTGATTGAACCCCGAGGCTGCCGGGCGCAGCGGCCCAAGGGCGGCAGGCCACGAGGCGTCTACTATTAAAAAAGTAGTAAAAACACAGTAATCAAAAATGCCTTTGGCGCTTGCGCATCAAGCGCTACAAGCTATGTTTTTCAAAGCAAAATCCTCTTGACCCACACCACGCTCCGCGCCGCGCCCGCCCATGCAAGAACCTACCCGCATCATTGCCATTCGCCACGGTGAAACCGACTGGAACGTGCAAGGCCGCATCCAGGGCCACCAGGACGTGGGCTTGAACGCCACCGGCCTGCGCCAGGCGCACCAGCTCGCCCAAGCACTGCGCGGGCAAGCCGTGGACTGCATCTACAGCAGCGACCTGCAGCGCGCGCTGCAGACGGCGCAGGCGCTGGCGCAAACCAGCGGCGCCCCGCTCGTCGCCGAGCCGCGCCTGCGCGAGCGCAGCTTCGGCCAGTACGAGGGCCTGCGCTTCGTGCAGGTGCAGACCCAGGCGCCCGAACACGCCCGGCGCTGGCGCGAACGCGACCCGCACTACGCGCCCGAGGGCGGCGAAAACCTGATCGCACTGCGCGAACGCATTGCCGCTACCGTCGACGAACTGGCCGCGCGCCACGCCGACCAGCAGATCGTGCTGGTTGCGCACGGCGGCGTGATGGACATGCTCTACCGCCTGGCCACGCGCCAGCACCTGCAGGCCGCGCGCACCTGGCAACTGCCCAACGCCGCACTCAACCGCCTGCTGTGGAACCCGGACACGGGCCTCAGCCTGGTCGGCTGGGCCGACACCGGCCACCTGGCTGCGGACAGCCGCGATGAACAGCATTAGGGCAACGCCGAACAAGTCCCTCGCGCGTCGCGCATCCTAGCCTGCGGCGGTCTGCGGCGTGCCTGAACCGCACCTGTTGCGCCGGAGCCATGGCGCTCAGATGCGGTTGTGCTGGCGATCGGCGGCGCTGCCCAGGCGGGCGAGCAGCGCGCCGGCGATCTCCTTGAGCGGCAACACCTCATCGGCCGCGCCGTGGGCAATCGCCTCGCGCGGCATGCCGAAGACCACGCAGCTGGCCTCGTCCTGCACGAAGTTGTAGCTGCCTGCGTCGCGCATCTCGCGCATGGCGGCGGCGCCGTCGTCGCCCATGCCGGTGAGCATGATGCCGTAGGCGTTGCGCCCGACCTGTGCGGCCACGGACTTGAACAACACCTCCACCGAGGGTTTGTGGCGGTTGACGGGCGCGCCGTCGTCCACCACCGCGAGGTAGTTGGCGCCGCTGCGGCTGAGGCGAAACTGCGTACCCCCGGGCGCGATGTAGGCGTGTCCGGGCAGGATGCGCTCGCCGTCTTGCGCCTCCTTCACCGTCATCTGGCACAGGCCGTTCAGGCGCGCGGCAAAGCTGGTGGTAAAGCCCGGCGGCATGTGCTGGGTGATGACGATGGCGGGGCAGTCGGCGGGCAGCGCGGTGAGCACCTCGCGAATCGCCTCGGTGCCGCCGGTGGAGGCGCCGATGGCGATGATTTTTTCGGTCGACAGGCGCCCGATCAGGCCGGGGCGCGCGGGCACGCTGCCGGACGCCTGCGCCTCGGCGCCGGCTGCGGGCGTCTGCAGGCGGCGCACCCGCGCCTGCGCCGCGATGCGGATCTTGTCGGTGATCTGCGCCGCAAGCTGCTCTATGCCCGAAGCCAGGCCGATGCGCGGCTTGGCGACAAAGTCCACCGCGCCCAGCTCCAGCGCGCGCATGGTGACCTCGGCGCCGCGCTCGGTCAGCGTGGAGATCATCACCACCGGCGTGGGCCGCAGGCGCATCAGCCGGCCGAGAAAGTCGATGCCATCCATGCGCGGCATCTCCACGTCCAGGGTGATCACGTCGGGGTTGAGGTTGCGGATCATCTCGCGCGCCTGCAGCGGGTCGTTGGCCGCGCCTATGCATTGCATGTCGGGCTCGCGGTTGATGATCTGCGCGAGCAGGCTGCGCACCAGCGCGGAATCATCGACCACCACCACGCTGATCTTGCGTCCCATCTCCAGCCTCACTCCTTGCCCTCAGAACAGATCGACCGAGCCGCCGTGCTGCACCTGCACCACCGCCGCCGCGCTGCCGCGCACACGCTCGGCAACGAGCAGGTCGGGGTGGGCGTGCGCCAGGCGCTTGACCATGGCCTTGCCGGTGGCGGGGAAGAACGCCACCTTGCGCGGATAGATGTCCAGCACGTCCTGGGCGATGATCGGTATGCGCTCGGTCGCGAGGTAATTCTGCACAAATGCGGTGTTGCGCTCGCCCACGTTCATGGCGGTGAAGTTGGCCATGACCTGGCCGCCGCCGAAGATCTTGGCCTGCAGGGTTTCGCGGCGCGCGCCCAGCTTCATCATCTCGTTGATCAAGAGCTCCATCGCATACGAGCCATAGCGCCCCGACTGGTCGGCGCCGCTGCCCTCGGGCAGCATGAAGTGGTTCAGGCCGCCGACGCGACTGCGGCTGTCCCACAGGCAGGCGGCAATGCACGAGCCGAGCACGGTCTGCACCACCAGGTTCTCGTTGGAGACGAAGTATTCGCCCGGCAGCACCTTGACGGCGTTGAACTGAAAGCGCTGGTCGAAGAAGAAGAACGCGGCCTCGCCGGCGCGCCGCGGCGCACTCTTGAGCTCGTCCAGGCTGGGCGTGCGCGCCGGGGTGCGCACCGGCTCGGGCGTGGCCGCGCTGATGCGCGGGGCGCGGCGGCGCTCGGCGCCTACAGGGGCGGCATCAAATGCGCTCATAAACCGTCTTTCCGCGCAAGGCAAACAGGTCGCGCGATTCGCTGAAGTTTTCCGCGTGGCCCACGTACAGCGTGCCGCCGGGTTTGAGCACGCGGTGGATGCGCTCGAGCACGCGCCGCTGGGTGGGGGCGTCGAAATAGATCATGACATTGCGGCAGAACACCACGTCGAAGGGTTCACGAAACGGCCAGTCGTCGCGGATCAGGTTCACGCTCAGAAAGCTTACCGGCTGGCGCAGTTCGGGGCGCACGCGCACCAGCCCTTCATTGGCGCCCTTGCCGCGCAGGAAATAGCGCTGCAGCTGCTCGCGCTCCAGACCCTTGAGGCCTTGCGTGCGGTAGACGCCGCGCTCGGCCAGCTCGATGCAGCGCGAATCGATGTCGCTGGCCAGCACCTGCAGCGGCGCGCCGGCGTTGAGCGA
The DNA here is from genome assembly GCF_019195435.1 of Comamonas sp. NLF-1-9. NCBI lineage: Bacteria > Pseudomonadati > Pseudomonadota > Betaproteobacteria > Burkholderiales > Comamonadaceae > Comamonas > Comamonas sp. NLF-1-9. The sequence goes on along the minus strand of NZ_CP078069.1, from coordinate 2,864,393 downwards.
CTGCAGTGCGCTGATGACGATGGAGTAGGGCTCCTCCCCGGTGGAGGCGGCCGCGCACCAGACGCGCCAGGGGCCGCCCGGACGCTTGCCCAGCAGCGTCGCGAAGTGCTCGAAATGGTGGCGCTCGCGAAAGAAGGCGGTGAGGTTGGTGGTCAGCGCGTTGATGAATTCCTGCCACTCCGCGCCGTCCTGGCTCTGCAGCCAGTCCAGGTAATCGGCAAAGCGCGTGTGGCCGGTCTCGCGCAGGCGGCGCGACAGGCGGCTGTAGACCATGGCGTGCTTGCCGTCGTGCAGGCTGATGCCGGCGCGCTGGTAGATCAGGGTTTGCACGCGCTTGAAGTCGGCCGTGGTCCAGTCGAATTCGCGCGCCTCGCCCGCGCCGCCCGCCTCGGGCGCTGCAGCGGCCAGGGGCGGCGGGGGCGCCGCTGCCCTTCTGGCCGAAGTCTTGAAGCCTTTCATGGCACGCCGCCCTGTCGATCGCCCCTGCCCTGCCCTTGCGCCCGCATGCCGATGGCGCGCCGCAAAGCTCAAGCCTGTGCCAGCACCAGCCCCATGTCGGGGTTGTTCATCAGCCGCTCGATGTCCAAGAGGATCAGCATGCGCTCACCCACGGCGCCCAGGCCGCGGATGCAGCGCGCATCGATCGCGCTTTCGATGTCGGGCGCGGGGCGCAGCTGCTCCTGGCCGAGCTCGATCACGTCGCTGACCGAATCGACCACCACGCCGACCACGCGCTCGCGCAGGTTCAGGATGATGACCACCGTGAGGTGGTTGTACTCGGCGCTCTCGCAGCCAAAGCGCAGGCGCATGTCCACGATGGGCACGATGGTGCCGCGCAGGTTGGACACGCCCTTGATGAAGGGCGGCGCGTTGGCCACGCGCGTGGGGTCTTCGTAGCCGCGGATCTCCTGCACCTTGAGGATGTCGATGCCGTATTCCTCCTTGCCCAGGCGGAAGGTCAGGTATTCGCCGACCCCGGGGCCGCTGGCTTCTTCGGTCTTCTTGAGGACTGCATTCATGCTGCTTCTCCAGAGCCCGCGCGCCTCAGTGGCGCGCGCGGCGCACCAGCGCACTGGTATCGAGGATCAGGGCAACGTTGCCGTCGCCCATGATGGTGGCACCCGAGACGTTGGCCACCTTGCGGTAGTTGGTCTCCAGGTTCTTGACCACGACCTGCTGCTGGCCGAGCAGCTCGTCGACCAGCACCGCCACGCGCGAGCCTTCGGCCTCGATCACTACCATGATGTCGTTGCCGCCGCCGGGCTCGGCGCGCGGCACCTGGAAGATGCGCTCGAGCGACACCACCGGCATGTACTCCTCGCGCACCTTCACGAGCTGTGAGCCCTGGGCCACGGTGTTGATGTCCTCGTGCTTGACCTGGAAGGACTCGACCACCGAGGACAGCGGCAGGATGTAGACCTCGTCGGCCACGCCGACCGACATGCCGTCCATGATGGCCAGCGTGAGCGGCAGACGCACCGACACGCGCGTGCCCGCGCCCTCGACCGAGTCGATCTCCACCGTGCCGTTGAGCGCGGCGATGTTCTTCTTGACCACGTCCATGCCCACGCCGCGCCCGGACACGTCGGTGACCACTTCGGCAGTGGAAAAGCCTGGCAGCATGATGAGGTTCCAGACCTCGGCGTCGGGCATGGAATCGGGCGCGTCCAGGCCGCGCTCGCGCGCTTTCTTGAGGATCTTCTCGCGCGACAGGCCGTGCCCGTCGTCGCGCACCTCGATGACGATGGAGCCGCCCTGGTGCGCGGCCGACAGCGTGAGCGTGCCGTGCTCGGTCTTGCCCGCCGCCAGGCGCTCGGCGGGCAGCTCTATGCCGTGGTCGCAACTGTTTCTGACCAGGTGGGTCAGCGGGTCGGTGATCTTCTCCACCAGGCTCTTGTCCAGCTCGGTGGCCTCGCCGTGGGTGACGAATTCGACCTTCTTGCCCAGCTGCTTGGCCAGGTCGCGCAGCATGCGCGGGAAACGGCTGAACACGGTGGACATCGGAATCATGCGAATCGACATGACCGATTCCTGCAGGTCGCGCGTGTTGCGGTCCAGGTCGGCCAGGCCGGCCAGCAGTTGCTGGTGCAGCGCCGGATCCAGGTCGCGGCTGTTTTGCGCGAGCATGGCCTGGGTGATGACGAGCTCGCCCACGAGGTTGATCAGCTGGTCTACCTTGTTGACCGCCACGCGGATGCTGCTCGACTCGATGGCGCTGTGCGCCGCCGCCTTGTGCTGGCTTGCCGGGCTACCCGCTGTCGGCGCCTTCGGCGCTGCCGGCGCGGCTGCGCTGGCCGCAGCCGCAGGCACCGGCGCGCCGCCGGCATGGGGCGCGCCGGGGGCGCCCTCGAAAAAGCCGAACTCCTCGCGCTCGCCGGCGCCGCCTGGCTGCGCGACTGCGGGCGCGCCCGCCTCGCGTATCTGCACCTGTTCGCGCGCGACGTGAAAGACGAAGAGGTCGAGCAGCTCCGCGTCCGAGGATCGGGTCTTGACGGCGTAGACGCGCACGCCCGGCTCGTCCGAGGGCAGGTCCTCGATGCTGCCCAGGCCCTCGATATCGCGAAACAAGTCCTTGATGGCGTCGGCGAGCTCGGGTTGGGCCAGCGGGCCGATGCGGATCTGCAGCGCGCGCTCGCCGGCTGCTGCCGCAGGGGCGGGCGCCGGCTTGGGCGCTGCAACCGGGGCAGGTGCAGGACTTGCTTGCGCCGCTGCTGGCGGCACGGGCGCCGCGGGCGCAGCCGCCGCGGGGGGCGGAGCGGCGCCTTCGGCCAGCGCCCGGATGCGCGCCACGAGCTCGGCCGTAGGCACGGCCGCGCCCTGCTCGCCGCCCTGATGGCGCGCGAGCAGGCTGCGCGAGACGTCGGCCGATTCGAGCAGCGCGTCCACCATGGGCGGGGTCAGTTGCAGTTCGTGGCGGCGCAGGCGGTCGAGCAGCGACTCCATCTTGTGCGTGAGCTCGGCCACGTCGGCAAAGCCGAAGGTGGCAGAGCCCCCCTTGATCGAGTGCGCGCAGCGGAAGATGCCGTTGAGCTCCTCGTCGTCGGGCGCGTTCACGTCCAGCGCCAGCAGCATCTGCTCCATCTGGTCGAGGTTCTCGGCCGCCTCTTCGAAGAAGACACCATAGAACTGGCTCAGATCGAAGTCCGAGCCAGCGGCGCCGGTCTGGGCATGGGTGTCTGCCATGGTTTGCTTTCCTCTCGGTTCAATGCATTGACGTGCGCGCCCCGGTGCAAACGCGCTCAGCGGATCACCTTGCGTATCACCTCGACCAGGCGCGTGGGGTCGAAGGGCTTGACCAGCCAGCCGGTCGCGCCGGCGCTGCGCCCGGCCTGCTTCATCTGGTCGCTCGATTCGGTGGTCAGGATCAGGATGGGCTTGTCCTTGAAGCGCGGATGCTCGCGCAGGCGGCGCGTGAGGCCTATGCCATCGAGGCGCGGCATGTTCTGGTCGGCCAGGATCAGGTCGATCTCGTTGGCCATGGCCTTCTCGAACGCGTCCTCGCCGTCCACCGCCTCGACCACCTTGAATCCTGCGCTGGTGAGGGTGAACGACACCATCTTGCGCATCGAGGGCGAATCATCGACGGCCAGTATCGACTGCATGCGGGGCTCCAATCACTCCGAAGTTCGTAGGTTAACCGGTAACGGCATTGATACAAGTCAGAAAAGCTCGATGGAGCCGGCGTCCATTTCGCTTTGCGTAACCGGGTTGGCGCGCTCGGGCGGCACGCTTTGCACCACGGCGGGCTCTTCACCCTCGTCCGAGCCCATGGCCTCGGCGCTGAGCTGCGAGGAGCAGGCCTCGAGCACCTTGCCGGTGTGCGCCACCAGTTGCGTGGCCATGTCGTGAAACTGCAGCTCGGTAATGGCGTTGCGCAGCGCCTCGCGCAGCGCCAGAAGCCGCGGGTGCGCCTGGGTGAGCTCGGGCGTGAGCACCGCGTCGGCGTCGCCAAAGCGCTGGATCAGGTTGCCCGCCGCATGGTCCAGCAGGCCTTGCAGGCGGTGCAGGTCGTGCAGCGAGGTCAGCAGCGCGTCCTGAATGTCTGCCGCCACCAGCACCGGGATGGCGAGCACGGGATCGCTCGAAGGATCAGGGGATGACGCCATCATGTCTCCAGCGTGGTCGCGCGGCGGCCCGGCCCGGGTAGCGGGCGGGGTCCGGCAAGCGACTACCATCCTCGCAGCCGACGCATGTGTGCCAAGGTGCCTGTGGCGGCATCGCGCCCTCTGTGAGTCTGAATGACAAACATGATAGCTACTCCCGCAGACTTTGACACCGCGAACAAACCCGTGCGCGTGCTGCATCTGGAGGATTCGGCCGCCGACCACGAACTCGCGCGCCTGGCGCTGCGCCGCGCGCCGCTGGCGCACGAGCTCACGCAGGTGGACACGCTCACCGCGCTGATGCAGGCCCTGCGCGGCGGCCAGTTCGACCTGGTGCTGGCCGACTACCGGCTGCGCGGCTTCACCGCGCTGGACGCCTGGCAGCAGGCGCAGACGCTGGCGGCGCATCCGCCCTTCGTGCTGCTGTCGGGCGCGATCGGCGAGGCGGCGGCGGTCAACGCGCTGCACCTGGGTTTTGCCGACTACCTGCTCAAGGACGACATGGCACGCCTGCCGCACGTGATCGCGCGCGCCATCGAGATGGCCGAGGCGCGGCGCGCGCGCGAGCAGGCCGCGGCTGAGCTGGCGGCCTCCGAGCGGCGCCTGGCAGAGCTCGCGGAGCACCTGCAGGCGACGATAGAGGAAGAGCGCGCGGCGATTGCACGCGAGATCCACGACGACGTGGGCGGCGCGCTGACCGCCGCGCGCTTTGACCTGGCCTGGATCGCGCGCCACGCGGGCGACGACGCCGCCATGGCCGAGCATGCGCACAGCGCCAACGAGATGCTGCAGCACGCGCTGGGCGCGAGCCAGCGCATCATGATGAATCTGCGCCCGCCGGTGCTCGACCAGGGGCTGGTGGCCGCGGTGCGCTGGCTGGCGCAGACCTTCGAGCGGCGCACCGGCATCGGCTGCACGGTGCTGGCGCAGCAGCAGGCGCTCTCTATTGCGCAGCCGCTGCAGCTCGTCGCCTACCGCACGGTGCAGGAGGCGCTGACCAACGTGCAAAAGTACGCCCAGGCGCGCCAGGTGCGCGTGGAGCTGTCCGAGCACGAAGGGCTGATGCTGCTGGAGGTGTGCGACGACGGCACGGGCGTGGCGCCCGGTGCGCTGGGCAAGAGCCACTCCTTCGGCCTGCGCGGCCTGCGCGAGCGCGCGCGGCGCGCCGGCGGCTGGCTGGACGTGAGCAGCCAGCAGGGGCGCGGCACCTGCGTGGTATTGACCCTGCCCGCCGCGGACGGGGCGGACACCGGACAATCGCCGCCATGATCGACGTGATTTTGTGTGACGACCATGCGCTGGTGCGCCGCGGCATCCGCGACACCCTGGCCGAGGCGCCCGACATCCGCGTGAGTGGCGAGGCGGGCAGCTACACCGAACTGCGCGAGCTGCTGCGCCACGCGCCCTGCGACGTGCTGCTGCTGGACCTGAACCTGCCCGGGCGCAGCGGCATCGAGGTGCTGACCAGCGTGCAGGAAAGCCATCCGCGCACCAAGGTGCTGATCGTCTCGATGTACCCCGAGGACCAGTACGCGCTGCGCGCGCTCAAGGCCGGCGCGCACGGCTACGCGAACAAGGCGGCCGACCCGCTGCAGCTCATCACCGCGGTGCACACCGTCATGCAGGGGCGCAAATACCTCACGCCCGAGGTCGCGCAGCTGCTGGCCGACAGCCTGGCCCAGCCCGAGCGCGAGCTGGCGCACGCCCAGCTCTCGGAGCGCGAGCTGCAGACGCTGGTGAAGATCGCCTCGGGCAAGCGCCTGTCGGACATCGCCCAGGAGCTGGTGCTCAGCCCCAAGACGGTGAGCGTCTACCGCGCGCGGGTGCTGGCCAAGCTGGGCCTGAGCAACAACGCCGAGCTCACGGTGTACGCGATACGCAACCAGCTTGTCTGAAAACGATAGCTGCTTGCGCTTGTACACCAACGGTTTCAGATACAAAACATGCTGAAACCGCTTGCAGGCGCGCGCAAGTCGCTCTCATTTTTCAAGCAGGCCCGAACAGGTCTATGGTCTGCTGCAGCAGCGTGTACAGCGGCTGCTCCAGCATGGGCAGCGTCGCGGTGATGCCCAGCAGCCCCACGGTGATGGTCACCGGAAAGCCCACGGCGTAGATGTTGGTCTGCGGCGCCACGCGCGAGATCACGCCCATGGTGAGGTTGACGAAGAGCAGCAGCGCAATCAGCGGCAGCGCCAGCCACAGCGCGCTGGAAAACAGCCCCGCACCCAGCTCGTGCAGGCGCATCTGCGTGAACGACTGCAGCACGTTGCCGTCCAGCGGAAAGCTCTTGAAGCTCTGCAGCACCGCCATCAGCACCATCAGATGGCCATTGACCACGATGAACAGCCACAGCGCGACGTTGCTGTAGAAACCCGTGAGCGCACCGCGCTGCGAATTGCTGGCCGGGTCGAAGAAAGAGGCGTAGTTCAAGCCCATCTGCAGGCCTATGACCTCGGCCGACAGCTCCACGCAGGTGAACACCAGGCGCACCGCAAAGCCGATCGCCAGGCCCACGCCCACCTGCTGCGCCACCGCGCCCCAGGCGGCCGCGCTGTTCAGCGCGACGACCGGCTGCGGCGCCAGCACCGCCTGCGCGCACACCGCCACCAGAAAGGCCAGCGCCACCTTCAGCCGCAGCGGAATGGCGCGCGAGGAAAAAATCGGCGCGGCGGTGAACATCGCCAGCACGCGCAAGAACGGCCACAAAATGGGTGAGACCCAGGCCATGAGCTGCGCTTCGTCGAAGGTCAGCATGGCGCTCTCAGCCGACGACGGAAGGAATCGTCTCCAGCGTGGTGCGCAGGTAGTCCACCAGCGTGCTCACCATCCAGGGCCCGGCGAGCGCAAACACCAGCACCGCCGCCACCAGCTTGGGCACGAAAGAGAGCGTGGCCTCGTGCACCTGGGTGACGGCCTGGAAGATGCTCACCACCAGCCCCACCACCATCACCGCGCCCAGCGCCGGCAGGGCAATGGCCAGCAGCAGCATGAGCGCGTTGTGGCCGAAGGTGAGAACGAATTGCGCAGTCATCGAAAGCCTCCTGCGTCAGCCGGAAAAACTGGCCGCCAGCGACCCCATGAGCAGATTCCAGCCATCGGCCAGCACGAACAGCATCAGCTTGAAGGGCAGCGCCACGAGCACCGGCGAGAGCATCATCATCCCGAGCGACATCAGCACGCTGGCCACCACCATGTCGATGATGAGAAAGGGAATGAAGACCATGAAGGCGATCTGGAATGCCGACTTGAGCTCGCTCGTGACGAAAGCCGGCACCAGCACGCGCAGTGGCGCGGTCTCGGCCGTGACCTCGGCCGGGAGCCTGGCCAGGCGCGCGAACAGGCCGAAGTCGCTCTGGCGCGTCTGCTTGAGCATGAAGGCGCGCATCGGCGCCTCGGCCCGGGGCAGCGCATCCTCAAAACTGAGCTGGTTCTGCGTATAGGGCAGGTAGGCGTCCTGATAGACCTTGTCCAGCGTCGGCCCCATCACGAAGAGCGTGAGAAACAGCGACAGGCCGATGATCACCATGTTGGGCGGCGCCGCCTGCGTGCCCAGCGCCTGGCGCAAGAGCGAGAGCACGATGACGATGCGCGTAAAGCTCGTCATGAGCAGCAGCACCGCCGGCAGAAAGGACAGCGCGGTGAAGAACAGCAGCGTCTGGATGGGCACCGAATAGCTGTTGCCCCCGGGGCCCGAGCCGATCACCAGCGGCAGCGTGCCCGGCGCCTCCTGCGCCAGCGCCCCCTGCGCGGCCGCGAGCGCCAGCAGCACCAGCGCTGCCCGCCACAGCCGGTTTGCGGTCTTGCCTGCCATGTTCAGTCCAGTGAAGGCTCGGTGCGCGCGGCCGCCACCGCGCTGGCGAACGAGGCCGCGGGCAGCACGTGCAGGCAGGTGATGGCCTGCGCCGTCACGCCCAGCACCAGCACCACGCGCTCTTCGGCACTGCCGGTTTCCATGGTCACCACGCGCTGCTGCGGGCCAATGGTGAGCGAGGACAGCACGCGCGCGCCAACCCCGCCCGCGCTCAGCGCCGGCGCCCCGCGGCTGCGCTGCCAGCGCCGCGCCAGCCAGGGCAGGCAGGCGATGGCGCCAATGAACAGCAGCACCCACAGCAGCGACAGCGAACTAACCCCGGCTGACACGGCGCAGGCGCTCCGAAGGCGTGACCACGTCGGTCAGGCGGATGCCGAACTTGTCGTTGACCACCACCACCTCGCCCTGGGCGATGAGGTAGCCGTTGACCAGCACGTCCATGGGTTCGCCCGCCAGCGCATCGAGTTCGACCACCGAGCCCTGGGCGAGCTGCAGGATGTACTTGATCGGCACCTTGGTGCGCCCCAGCTCCACCGACAGCTGCACCGGGATGTCCAGCACCATGTTGATGTCGTGCACGCCCGGATCGCCCCCGGCGTAAGAGGGCATGGCCGGCCCGCCCGACAGCGGCCCGCCCTGCTCGGCCTCGGGGGCGCTCGCGCCGCCTTCGGCGGCCTTTTGTTCGTTCAGCGCCTCGGCCCAGTCGGCAAAGGCGTCGTCGGCCGCGGCCTGGCCGCCTTCGGCCTCGGTGCTGTGGGTTTCGGTCTCAGTGGCCATAGTCATTCCCCATGCCGGCGCTGTCGCCGGTGTGCAGGCGTTCCTCGATGCGGATCGCGTACTTGGCGTTGTGCGTGCCGTACTGGCACTCGAAAAGATCGATGCCGCCGACCGAAGCGCGGATGCGCGGCTGGCGCTCCAGCTCGATGAAGTCGCCCGGGCGCATGGCCAGCAGCTGCTCCACCGTGGCGTCGGCGCGGGCCAGTTCCGCCACCAGCGTCACCTCGGCCGCCTGCACCTCGCGCGAGAGCACCTTGACCCAGCGCCGGTCCACCTCGATGGCGTCGCCCTGCACGGTCGAATAGAGCACGTCGCGGATCGGCTCCATCGTGGCGTAGGGCATGCAGATGTGGATGGAGCCGGCCAGGTCGCCGATCTCCAGGTGAAACGCGGTGGAGACCACGATCTCGCTGGGCGTGGCGATGTTGGCAAACTGCGGCTGCATCTCCGAGCGCTGGTAACTCAGCTCCAGCGGGTAGATGCCCTGCCAGGCCTTCTTGTATTCGCTGGTGATCACGTCCACGATGCGCTGGATCACGCGCTGCTCGGTAGCGGAAAAGTCGCGCCCCTCGATGCGCGTCTGGTACTTGCCCGCGCCGCCGTAGAGCGTGTCGATGATGCCGAAGACCAGCGACGGCTCGCAGACCACCAGACCGCTGCCGCGCAGCGGGCGTATCGCCACGATGTTGAAGTTGGTCGGCACCACGATCTCGCGCAGGAAGGCGTTGTAGCGCTGCACCGACACCGTGCCCACGGAAATCTCCGGGCTGCGGCGGATGAAGTTGAACAGGCCTATGCGCAGATTGCGCGCAAAGCGCTCGTTGACGATCTCCATCGTCGGCATGCGCCCGCGCACGATGCGCTCCTGGCTGGAGATGTCGTAGGTGCGGATGGCGCTGGAGTCCACCTCTTCCTCGACGCGCTTCTGGCTCTCGCCGGTCACGCCTTCGAGCAGGGCATCCACCTCTTCCTGGGACAAGAACGAGTCGGCCATGGTCTGTGCTCTCCTGGTGCGGCCTGCGGCTACTGGACGATGAAGCTGGAAAACAGCACCGCGCGCACCGGCGCATTGGCGTCGCGCGCCGGCTTGCGCGGGCGCACTTCGTCTTCGTCATCGTCCTCCTCGGCCGCGCGCTTCTTGCTCTTGCGCGGCTTGGGCGGCACATAGCCCAGGGCGTCCAGCACCTCGGCGCGCACATCGGCGGCGAGTTTTTCCTTGCCCTCGCGCGAGAGCAGCTCGTCGGACGTGCGCTGCGACAAGAGCAGCAGCACGCCGCTGCGTATCGTGGGCATGTGCGCCTTCACCCGCTCGGCGGTCTTGCCGCCGTCCAGTTGCAGCGTGATGCCCACCTGGGCGAAGCGGTCGCCGCCGGGGTCGGCCAGGTTCACCACCATGTTGTCCATGGGCAGGAAGGCGGGCGGCGTCTTGTCGTCCTCGATCTGGGCCGCGGGCTGGTCCGCGTCCTCGTCCAGACTGGCGCTGCGCTGCTTGGCGATGAACCACAGCGCGCCGGCCGCGGCGATGGCCAGCACCACCAGCAGCGCAAGAATGATCAGCAGCCACTTCTTCTTGGCTTTGACAGCTACCGGGGGAGCGCTTTCTTCGTCGGCCACATGCACACCTTTTCGCGCCGCGCGGGCGCCTGGGTTCGGTCGGCGCGGGGGCAGTCTGTGCACACCCTTGCCATGCACGCATTATTGGGCAGGGGGCGGGCAGTGATAGCCGAAACAGGCCCGAAAACCAGGCGCTTACGCAGGTGCCGGCGGGGGCTGCAGCGGCGCTTCAGACGAAGACGTCCAGCGCCCGGTCGCCCCGGGGGCGCTGCGGCGCCAGCGCCTCGCCCGCAGCCACCACGCGGGCCTGGGCGCCCTCGCCCCGCCCGGGGGCAGGGCGCTCGCCACCGCCCTGGCCCGCACCCGCGCCCGCGCTGCCTTGCTCGCCGGCCACGCCCACGTTCACGTCGGCCAGCGCCAGGCCCTGCTGCTGCAGCAGGCTGCGCAGCTCCTCCACGCCGGCGTCCAGCGCCAGGCGCGAGGCCTCGTGGTCGCTCAGAAAGTTGACCCTGGCCACGTCGCCCGCCAGCACCACTTGCACCTGCACCGCCTGGCCGTCGCGGTCCAGCGTGAACTCGGCGCGCTGGCTCTTCTGGTGCACCCAGAAGGCGACCTGCTCGCCAAGCTCTTGCATGAAGCTGGTGTTCAGCCCCGCGTCCGCGCCGGCCGCACCAGCGCGGGCAGCGTCCCCGGTCGCCTGCGCCATCGCGCCCAGCGCACCCTGGCCGCCCGGATGGGCGCCGCCCTGCTGCGCGCCCGATCCGTTGGCGCCCTGACCGGCGCTGCGCCCCGGCCCGTCCAGATGGGCAAGCCCGGCCAGCGCTGCCGCGGGCGATGGCGCGCTCTCCGGGCCGCGCCCGCCCGCGGCCAGCGGGGCCAGCGCCACGCGGGCCTGATCGGTGCCCTTGTCCAGGCTTTGGGCCAACGCCTGCAGGCCCTGGGGCAGCTCGGCGAGCGCCGCGCCCGCGTCGGCGGGCGTGCCTGGCGCGGCGGCAAGAGCGGAGGCGGCCGCAGCCTGCGTGCCGCTTGCGGCCAGGGCGGCATGCGCGCCCGCACCCAGGCCGGCGGCGGCCAACGCGACGCCGGGGCTGCGGCGCGCGCCAGGCGCAGGCGCCTGGCTGGCGTCGATCTGGGCGGTTTCCTTGCTCATCAAACTGGGCGCCAACCCTTGTCCTACCTGCGCGTGCAGCTCCTGTCCAAGAAGCACGATGGCCTGTTGCTGGCGCGCCTGCTCACTGGGCTGGCTGCGTGCAAGCTCTGCGCCACCCGCGGCCTGCGCGCGACCGGCCTGGGCGTGCTGGCCTTGCTGCAGCAGCAAGGCCAGGTGTTCCGGCAAGGGCAGACCTTGCGCATGGGCATCGAGCGCCTGGACGACTGCTGCATCGGCCTCGGCCGGCGCGCCGCTGCCCGGCGCGGCCGGCACCAACGCACCATCGCCCGGCAGATCGGGCGCCGCGCCCGCGCCGAGCGCCGCCAGCAGCAGCGCGAAGCCGTCGCGCGCTTCGCCCGGCTCCTGCGCGCCCTGCTTGCGCGCGCCGGTTTCGGCAGCAGCGGCCTGGGTGGCGGCCTGGGCGGTGGTCTGGCTGGCCGGCTGGGGCGCCGGCTGGGCGGCAGGCTGCGGCTGGGCGGGTGGCATGCGTAGCGGGTCCATGGCTCATATCCCCTGTGTCAGTTGCCGGCCCGCGCCGCGCACGTGGCGCTGCATGGCCAGCTCATCGGTCTGTTTCTGTTCGCGCCGCGCCTGCTGCTGCGCCAGCGCGCGCAGGCGCCGCTCGAGCACCTGGCGCAGGCTGGCCAGGCGCGCCTCGGCTGCGGCCAGCACTGCCGCCGCGCGCGCGATGCGCTGTTCGTGCTCATGCACCACGCCCTGCTGCATCTGCATGGTGTGCTCCAGGCGCTGCAGGAACTGGCGCTGGTGGCGCAGCACCTCGGGCTGCAGCTGCGCGCCTTCGCGCGGGCTCCAGCGCTGGCGCGTCTCCTGCGCATAGCTGGCGAGCTGATGCAGTTGCATCTGCGCCCGGGCCAGGTGCCCGCGCAGTTGCACCAGGGTGTTGCGCGCGCCGTCGCGCTGACGCGTGGCCAGCTCGATCGCAACTTCAAAAGCGTGGTTCGATGCCATGGCAAGACGCCCCTCAACCCGCGTCCAGCGCCGCGGCCATGGCGGCGATGCTGTCGGCCAGCGGCGCCGCCTCGCGCATGCCTTGCTGCAGGAAGTCCTGCATGCGCGGGTACAGGCGTATCGCCTCGTCCAGCTGCGCGTCCGAGCCGGCCACGTAGGCGCCGACCTGGATCAGATCGCTGCTCTTGCGGTAGAGCGACCAGGTGGCGCGAAAGCGCCGCGCGAGCTCGAAGTGCTCGGGCCCGACCACGTTGACCATCACGCGCGAGGCCGACTGCTCGACGTCGATCGCCGGGTAGTGGCCCGACTCGGCCAGTTCGCGCGAGAGCACGAAGTGGCCGTCCAGGATGGCGCGCGAGGCATCGGCAATCGGGTCCTGCTGGTCGTCGCCCTCGGAGAGCACGGTGTAGAAGGCGGTGATCGAGCCCACGCCATTCAGGCCATTGCCGCTGCGCTCGACCAGCGCCGGCAGCTTGGCAAAGCAGCTCGGCGGATAGCCCTTGGTGGCCGGCGCCTCGCCGATGGCCAGCGCAATCTCGCGCTGCGCCATGGCGTAGCGGGTGAGCGAATCCATGAGCAGCAGCACGTGCTTGCCCTGGTCGCGAAAGTATTCGGCCACCGCGGTTGCGTAGCTTGCGCCCTGCATGCGCAGAAGCGGCGGCGCATCGGCCGGCGCGGCCACCACCACGGCGCGGCCGCGGTCCTCGGCGCCGAGGATGTCTTCGACGAATTCCTTGACCTCGCGCCCGCGCTCGCCGATCAGGCCGACGACGATCACGTCGGCGCTGGTGTAGCGCGCCATCATGCCGAGCAGCACGCTCTTGCCCACGCCCGAGCCGGCGAACAGCCCCAGGCGCTGGCCGCGCCCGACGGTGAGCAGCGCATTGATCGCGCGCACGCCGGTATCGAGCGGCTCGCGCACCGGCGCGCGCTCCATGGCGTTGATCGGCTCGCGCGACAAGGGCATGGCGGCCACGTTCTGCAGCGCGCCCGCATGGTCCAGCGGCAGGCCCTGGGCGTCGACCACGCGGCCCAGCAAACCGTCGCCCAGCGGCAGGCGCAGCGCGCCGACGCCGCTTGCGCCCGGCGCCGGCCCCTGGGCACCCAGGCGCAGCGGCGCCGCGTAGGCCGGCGCGGGCGTGACGCTGGCACCGCTGGACAGGCCATGCACGTCGCCCGCGGGCATGAGAAAGGCGCGCTCGCCGGCAAAGCCGACGACTTCGGCCAGCACCGGCTCCTGGGCGCCCTGGCGCACCAAGCATTGCGCGCCCACGGGCACGCGCAGGCCCGCAGCCTCCAGCACCAGGCCGGTCAGGCGGGTGAGCGTGCCGCTGGCGGACAGCGCCAGCGGCTCGGCGGCGCGCTCGCGCGCGCGCTCGATGAAGTCTTGCCAGGCGCCGGCGCCCTCAATCGCCATCGCCCATCTCCCGCCAGGCCGACACCAGCCCCAGCGCGCCCACCGCGCGGCGCCAGCGGCTGTCCAGCGCGCCGTCCACCAGCGCGCCCGCGCTCTCCACGCTGCAGTCGCCCGGCTGCACCGCCGGGTCCGGCTGCCACTGCACGCGCTGGTTGCCGAATTCCTCGCGCAACTGCGATTCGAGCAGCTTCCAGTCCGCCGGGTTCAGCCGCACCGTCGCCGGGCGGCTGTCCTGCACGAAGCCGGCCAGCGCCTCGCGCACCACCGGCAGCAGCGCGCGCGGGTTGGACTGCAGCTCCTGGCGCACCACCTGGCGCGCGATCTCGCAGGCGAGCTGCAGCAGTTGCTCGGCCATCTGCTGCTGCAGGCCGCTGAAGCTGTCCTCCAGGCGCTGCACCAGCGCAGCCAGTTGCTCGCCCGCCTGGCGGCCCTGGCCGCGCACGTAGTCGTCCAGGCGCTGCTGCCATTCTTGCGCAGCTTCGCTCTGGCCCTGGCGCCGGCCTTCGGCCAGCGCCTCCTCGCGCGCCTGCTGCAGTTGTGCCTCGTCCACCAGCACCGGGGCGGGGCTGGCTTCCTGCTCGGCCACCTCGGGCGCGGCATCGAGCAGCGCCAGGCCGTCGCCGGCGATCGCACCAAACTGCCAGCGCACCGCCTCGGAGATCTCCTCGCCGGGGATGAAGCGGGTGTAGTTGCGCAGGTTCGATCCGGGCATGGGCTTGCAGCTCGCGTTCAGACGAAGGCGTCGTCGCCGCCGCCGGCCAGGGCGATCTGCCCTTCGTCGGACAGGCGCCGCACGGTCTTGAGGATTTCCTTTTGCTGCGCCTCGACCTCGGACAGGCGGATCGGGCCGCGCGACTCCAGGTCTTCGCGCATGGCCTCGGCGGCGCGCGTGGACATGTTCTTGAGGAATTTCTCGCGCAGCTCGGGCTGCGCACCCTTGAGCGCCACCACAAGGGTTTCGGAGGCGATCTCGCGCAGCACGGTCTGGATCGCGCGGTCGTCGAGCTTCATCACGTCGTCGAAGACGAACATCTTGTCCATGATCTTTTGCGCCAGCTCCGCGTCCTGCTCGCGGATGCTCTCGAGCACCGTGCCATCGACCCCGCCGCGAAACAGGTTGACGATCTCGGCCGCGGCCTTGACGCCGCCGAGCGAGCTCTTGCGCACCTTGTCGCCGCCGGCCAGCACCTTGAACAAGACCTCGTTCAAGTCCTTGAGCGCGGTCGGCTGTATGCCTTCAAGCGTGGCCACGCGCAGCATGATCTCGCCTCTCTGGCGCTCGCTCAGCTGCATCAGGATGTCGGCCGCATGGTCGGGGTCCAGGTGCACCAGGATGGCGGCGACGATTTGCGGGTGTTCGTTGCGCAGCAGCTCGGCCACCGCCAGCGGGTCCATCCACTTGAGGCTTTCAATGCCCGAGACGTCGCCCCCCTGCAGGATGCGGTCGATGAGCAGCGCCGCCTTGTCGTCGCCCAGCGCGCGCTTGAGCACCGCGCGCACATAGTTGCTGGTGTCCGACACCAGCAGGCTCTGCGCCGCCGCCTCGTTGGTAAAGCGCGTGACCACCTCTTGCACGCGCTCGTGCGAGATGGTGCGCATGCGCGCGATGGTCTCGCCGAGCTTTTGCACCTCCTTGGGCGAGAGGTGCTTGAAGACTTCGCCGGCCTCTTCCTCGCCGAGCGACATCAGCAAGACAGCTGCGTCATTGAGGCCTTGCTCGTCCATGGTGTTCTCTCTGCAGCGGCCCCGGCCTCAGTCGCCGTTGACCCAGGTTTTGACGATGTTGGCGACGGCCACCGGGTTTTCCTTGGCCAGCGCGCGCGCTTCCTGCAGGCGCAGCTGCTCTTCGGTGGGTGACTGCTCGGACTGCGTCACGGGCGCGGCCAGGGCCGGGCGCTCGATCCGCTCGGCCGCCAGCGCGTCCACCTGACGCACCGGCGTGGCCTGCAGCTTCTCGACGCGCCGGCCCGCCTTGAGCGCCGGGCGCACCACGGCCATCAGCAGCAGCACCGCGGCCAGCGACAAGCCTATGGGCAGGCCCAGGCTGCGCGCCAGCTCCAGCACCTCGGGCTGCTTGTACAGCGGCAGCTCGGCCGGCGCCAGCGCGTCGCTCTGGAACTGGGCGTTCATCAGGTTGACCGAATCGCCGCGCTCCTTGTTGTAGCCCACGGCCTCGCGC
The DNA here is from genome assembly GCF_019195435.1 of Comamonas sp. NLF-1-9. Classification (NCBI taxonomy): domain Bacteria; kingdom Pseudomonadati; phylum Pseudomonadota; class Betaproteobacteria; order Burkholderiales; family Comamonadaceae; genus Comamonas; species Comamonas sp. NLF-1-9. Next base: position 2,848,433 of record NZ_CP078069.1, on the reverse strand, counting down.
ACCAGGGCGGTCATCTGCTCGATCTGCTCGGCCGACAGCGGCTCGGCCACGGCGGGCTTGCCGCCGCTCTGCGCCACCATGCGGTAGTTCACCACCACGGCGGCGTTCACGCGCTTGACCACGCCTTGCGCGGCGCGCGTCACGCTGGTGGTCTTGTCCACCTCGTAGTTGGTGGTGATCTCGCGGTGTCCCACGCTGCCACCACCCGCCGCCGCACCACCCTGGCCACCGGCGTCGGGCGCGGGGTTGGCGCCGTTGACCGGGGCGCTGGCGTTTTGCGGCGGCTGGTTGCTGACCGCGCCAGGCACGCCGGCGGGCAGCTTGTCGCCGGGCTTGGCGGCGTTTTCTATCACCTGCTGGCTGCGCACCGCACTAGCGTCGGCGGCCAGGTTGGGGCGGTGCTGCTCCATGGTGGATTCGGTCTGGCTGAAGTCCACGTCGGCCGTGACCTGGGCGCGCACGTTGTCGCGCCCGACCACCGGCGCGAGGATGTCCACGATGCGCTGGGTGTACTGCTGCTCGAGCTTTTGCGCGTAGGCAAGCTGCTCGCCGGTGGGCGCGCCGCCCGCGCTCTCGGGGCTTTGCGACAGCAGCTTGCCGCTGTCGTCGAGCACGCTCACCGCCTGCGGCGCCAGCTCGGGCACGCTGGCGGCCACCAGATGCACGATGCCGGCGATCTGGCCGCGGTCCAGGAAGCGCCCGGGGTAGAGGCTCACCAGCACCGAGGCCGAGGGTTTTTGCTGCTCGCGAAAGAAGCCGTTCTGATTGGGCAGCGCCAGGTGCACGCGCGCGCTTTGCACCGGCGCCAGCGCCTGGATGGAGCGGGTGAGCTCGCCCTCGAGCCCGCGCTGAAAATTCAACCGCTCCTGGAACTGCGTCACGCCAAAGCGGCTGGTCTCGGTCACCTCGAAGCCCGCCACCGAGCCCTTGGGCAGACCCTGCGAGGCCAGGCGCAGGCGCACGTCGTGCACCCGGTCGGCCGGCACCATGATCGCGCCGCCGCCCTCGGTGTATTTGTAGGGCACGTTCATCTGCGCCAGTTGCGCGACGATGGCGCCGCCGTCCTTGTCGCTCAAGTTGGCAAACAGCACGCGGTAGTCGGGCCGCGCGGCAAACCAGGCGGCGGCCAGCGCCATCAGCACGAACAGCGCCGCCCCCAGCGCCAGGCGCAGGCGCGCCGCGCGGTCGAGTGCGGCAAAGCGCTGCGCCCACGGCCCTTGCGCCAGCGGCGCGGCGATCGGCATTTCGGCAACGGCGGCATTGGGCATCGTGCGGCTTTCCAGGCAAAGGCTTGCGCCCCGGGGCAGGCAGGGGCGGTGCGACGATTATTCACAGCCCCCCTGCCGGCGTTGCGCCAATAAGGCGCGGATTTGGCCGGTTGTTCCCTGTTCCGGCTGCGCTGCCGCGCCCTAGGATAGAGCCACTTTGCAGCACGAGTCGCCAGCACACCATGGACATGCGCATCTCCTCCACCCCCCTGCCGCTTGCCAGCGCGCTGGCGGCGCGGCGCATGGCCCAGGCCCAGGGCGCCACGCCCGAAGCCGGGTTTTCCAGCGCGCTCAAAGGGGCGCTGACCGCCGTGAGCAAGGCGCAAAACCAGGCCGACGAGCTGCAAAAGCAGGTGCAGCTGGAAAACCCCAAGGTCAGCATCGAAGAGACCATGGTCGCGATCCAGAAGGCCCAGGTCGGCTTTCAGGCCACGCTACACGTGCGCAACCGCCTGGTGCAGGCCTATACCGACATCATGAACATGCAGGTGTGAGGGGCGCGGCCGGGCCGGCCTGCGTGCGCCTCGCCCAGACGCCGCGCCAGCGCTTCTCGCGCGCCGACCCGCGCCACTTACTGCGCGTCAAACGCCGCGCGCAGCCATTGCAGGCCTTGCGGCCCCAGCGCCACCACGTCAAAGCGGCAGGGCGGCAGCGACGGCAGGCGCATCAGGTAGTGGCGCGCGGCAAAGACGATGCGCCGGCGCTTGAGCGCGCCAATGCTGGCCGCGGCGCCGCCGAAGCCGGCGCTGGCGCGGCTGCGCACCTCGACGAAGACCAGCGTGCCGTCGGCATCGCGCAGGATCAGGTCGATCTCGCCGCCGCCGCGCCCCGGGGTTCGATAATTGCGCTGCACCAGCTTCAGGCCCGCCGCCTGCAGGTGCGCAAGCGCCGCGTCTTCCGCCTGCTGGCCGCGCACGCGCGTGGTAGGCGCCGCACCGCTGGCCGTTTTGTTACCGAGGAATCCCATTGAGCGTCTCCTATGCCACTGCCCTCGTCGGCGCGCGCGATGCGGCCGGTGCGCAGAATTATCCAAAGGGCGCGCTCTACGTCGTGGCCACCCCCATAGGCAACCTGGCCGACATCACGCTGCGCGCGCTGCAGGTGCTGCAACTGGCCGACCTGCTCGCCTGCGAGGACACGCGCCACAGCCAGCAGCTGCTGCGCGCTTACGGCATGGACAAGGCCCCCGGCCAATGGCTTGCGCTGCACCAGCACAACGAGGCCGAGGCCGCCCAGACCGTGCTGCAGCGCCTGGCGCTGGGCGAGCGCGTGGCCTATCTGAGCGACGCCGGCACCCCCGCCATCAGCGACCCCGGCGCGCGCCTGGTAGCCGCGGCGCAGGCGGCGGGCGTGCGCTGCATTCCGCTGCCCGGCGCAAGCAGCCTCACCGCCAGCCTCAGCGTGGCCGGCGCCGTCGCGCCCGCCGACGCCCCGCAGGGCTTCGTCTTTCACGGCTTTCTTCCCGCGCGCGCGGGCGAGCGCAAAAGCGCCTGGGAGCAGTTGGCCGCCGAGCCGCGCGCCATCGTGCTGCTGGAGGCGCCGCACCGCATGGCCACGCTGGTGCGCGAGCTGGCGGCGCTGGGCGAGCGGCGCGTGACCCTGGCGCGCGAGCTCACCAAGCAGTTCGAGGAAGTCGCCACGCTGCCCGCGCGCGACTGCGCCGCCTGGCTGCAGCAGGGCGCCCAGCGCAGCCGCGGGGAATTTGCCATCGTGCTGCACCCACAGGCCTGCGGCGCCGGCGCGCCGCCGGGGCGCGGCGACGAGGTGCTGCGCCTGCTGCTGCCCGAGCTGGCGCTCAAGCGCGCGGTGCAGATCGCCGCCGCCCTCACCGGCGAGGGACGCAACGCCCTCTACGAACGCGCGCTGGCCTTGCGCGGACAGAGCGACGCGCGCGGCGAAGGCGGATAGAACGCGAGCAGCCGGCGCCACGCGCGAGGGGCTTGTTCAGTCTCGCGCCAAGGCGGCGCTGAACCAGTTCCCGCGATGGCGCGCGCCCGGCCTGGGGATGGGCTGCAAGACGCAAACCGCAGCGATAGCCATAGCTATCGCGAGGATTTGCAACGCCGCAGACCGCCCCAAGCCGGGATGCGCGGCGCGCAAGGGACTTGTTCAGCGCCGCCCTAAAGCGCCGCCAGGGCCGCGCGCAACTCGCGCACGCCGAGGATTTCGCTGAACACCACCGGCGCGCGCCCCGGCGCGTAGAGCACGTACAGCGGCACGCCGCTGCGCCCGAACGAGGTGATGGAGGCGGTGATCGCCGGGTCCTGGCGCGTCCAGTCGGCCTCCAGCAGCGCGATGCGCTTGGCGGCAAAGTCGCCGCGCACCTCGGCGTTGGCCAGCGTCGTCTTCTTGTTGTACTGACAGGTCACGCACCAGGCGGCGGTGTAGTCGACGAAAACCGCGCGCCCCTGGGACAGCAGTTCTTCGGGCAGGCCGGCGCGCCAGGTTTGCCAGCCATCCTCGGATTGTGTAGCTGCCAGCGTAGACGGCGCCTGCATTTCAACCACTTTTGGCCCCCAAACCGTCAGCAGCCAAGCGCCAGCAGCTATCGAAAGCGGAGCCAGGAGCCAGCGCCCGCCACCGCGCAGCGTCAAGCTCCAGACCGCCAGCGCCAGCGCCACCAGCAGGGCGAGCAGCGCCGCCGCGCCGTCGATGCCGCTTTGCCGGCCCAGCACCCAGACCAGCCAGACCACCGTGGCAAACATCGGGAAGGCCAGCACGCGCTTGAAGGTGTCCATCCACGCGCCCGGGCGCGGCAACAGGCGCGCGGCCGCGGGCCACCAGCTGGCCAGCAGATATGGCGCGGCCAGACCCAGGCCGAGCGCGACAAAGATGCCCAGCGCCTGCACCGGCGGCAGGCCCAGCGTGAGCCCGAGCGAGGCCCCCATGAAGGGCGCGGTGCAGGGCGAGGCGACGGCCACCGTCAGCACCCCGGTCAGAAAGGCATTGGTCACCGGATGGCGCGCCTGCGCCGTGGCCCAGCGCGAAGGCAGCAGCATGCCGACTTCGAACACGCCGGCGAGATTCAGCCCGATCAAGGTGAACAAGGCCGCCAGCAGCGCCACCACCAGCGGCGACTGCAGCTGAAAGCCCCAGCCCACCGCCTGCCCCGCGGAGCGCAGTGCCAGCATCAGCGCGCCCAGCGCCAAAAAGGACAACACCACCCCCCCCGCATAGGCCAGAGCGCCGATGCGCCGGGTGCGCGGCGCGCCGGCGTGCCCGGCAAAACCGGCGATCTTCACCGCCAGAATCGGGAACACGCAAGGCATGAGGTTGAGCAGCAAGCCGCCCAGCAGCGCCCCGCCTAGCGCCAGCAGCCACACCCCGGGCGCGGCCGCCACCGGTGCGCGCGCGGGCAGCGCGGGCGCTGCCGCCGCTGTCGACGCCGAAGCCGCAGCCGCCACCGGCAGCGGCGCCGGGAATTCGGGCAGCGGCGGCCAGCTGCCTTGCACCGGCAGCGGCACGCGCAGGCCCGCGCCCTGCCAGCCCAGCACGACGGGCATCAGCTCGGGGCTGGCGCCGCGCTCGGGCGACAGCGGCACGCGCGCGGTCCAGACCTCGCCCTGCCACTGCTGCAGCGGCTCGGCGGCGTTGTGCACCACCTCGGGCGTTTCAGGGAAGACGTCCAGCACCTGGCCGCGCCAGGCGGCGGGCAGGCCTTGCACCTGCAGCTCGATTGCGTCTTCGCTCACGCGCGCGCTGCTCTGGCCAGTGGCCAGCGGCGCCGGCAGCGCGCGCTCGGCGGCGGCAAAGGCCTCGGCATTCAGCGCCGTGGTGCCGGCCAGCGGCAGTTGCAGCGTGAGCGTGCCTTCCTCGGGCACGCACTCCATGCGGCAGACCAGCCAGGAGGCATGCACGGTGAAGCTCGCCTGCGTCTGTCCGGGCGCGGGCGCAAACAGGCTGGAGACGCTCATCGGCACCGGCAGCAGCACCTGGCCTTCGTAGCCGTAGTTGGCCAGCGTGCCGATCGGGATCTTGCGCGGCAGCGGCCAGGCGATCTCGCCCGCGTCCACGCCGGCGGGCAGCGTCCACTGCAGGCGCGTGGGCAGGCCGGAATCGCCCGGATTGAGCCAGTAGGTGTGCCAATCCGGCTGGTGCTCGAGCAGCAGCCCCAGGGTCAGCGGCTTGCCCGGCGCCACGCCTTCGGGCGCCTGGGCCACGAGCTCGGCGCGCACATGCGGCGTGTTCACCACGTTGCTGGCTGCGACCCCCGAGCTGCTCTTCAACTGGAATTGGGCTGCAGCGCTCGTGGCGACTGCGGCTGCAGCTATCAACAACAGAGCACGCGGCAGCAAGGGGCGAAGTCGGGCAAACATGGTGCGGCTTGGAGGGCGGGCCCGGGCTTTGGTTCCGGGGAGCGCCGATGGTAGAGCCTGAGCAGAGACCCCGGCGGCTTGGGTATCATGGCCGCCCGCCATGAGCCTGCTTGCCCGCCTTCGCCGCAGCGCCACCCGCCTGTCGGGCCGCGTGCTCCTGCTGTGGTTCGCGCTGGCCCTGGGTGCGGCTGCGGCCGCGCCGGTGCTGCAGCCGGCGCCCGCACAAGACATCTGCACCAGCGCCCCCGGCTGGAGCGCGGACGGCCCGGACACCGGCAGCGCGCCGGCCGGGCACACGCACCTGAACTGCCCGCTGTGCCTGCCGGTGCTGCCGCCGCCCGCGGCGTGGACGGGCCTGCCCTGCGCCGCACCGCTGGCCGGCCACTGGCTGGGCCCCGCAGCGACGACGCTGACCGCTGGCCATGCGCTTGACGTTCCGCCCGCGCGCGGGCCGCCGCAGGCCTGAGCGCCCCGCACATCGCATTGCAGCGCGTTCGCCCCGCCCGGCCATGGCCGGCGGCGCGCGGCGCGCCGTCCCGTCAATCACCGCATTTTGAACACCATGCAAACAGCCTCTTTTTCTTTCTTCACCCGCCCCGCGCTGCTGGCGCTGGCCTTGTGTTTTCTGGCGCCCGCGGGCGCCCTCGCGCACGAAGCGCGCGTGCAAGTGCAAGACGCCTGGGCGCGCGCCACCGTGCCCGGCCAGGGCGGCACCGGCGCCTTCATGACGCTGCAGGCCAACCACGACCTGGAGCTCGTGGGCGCCAGCAGCCCCGTGGCCGGCGTCGCCCAGGTGCACGAGATGAAGCTCGAGGGCGACACCATGCGCATGCACGCCGTGCCCTCGCTCAAGCTGGGCGCGGGGCAGAGCGTCACGCTCAAGCCCGGCGGCCACCACATCATGCTGCTGGACCTCAAGCAGCCGCTCAAGGCGGGCACGCAGATCGACATCACGCTGCAACTGCGCGACGCGCAGGGCGCAAGCCTGAACCAGACGGTGCAGGTGCCGGTGCGGCAAAATGCCCCGCACGGCGCGCCCGACGCGGGCGCCGCGCAGCACCACGGCTCCTGAGCACCGCCCGCCATGTCCTACCCCTCCCGCCACTGGCAAGCACTGAGCACGCGCGACTTTGCCGCCGCCCGCGACAGCGGTCTGGCGGCGCAGACGCTGGCGGTGCTGCCGCTGGCGGCGCTGGAGCAGCACGGCCCGCACCTGCCGCTCGACGTGGATGCGGTGCTGGCGCAGGGCGTGCTCGACGCGGCGCTGGCGCAGCTGCCGCCAGCGCTGCCGCTGCTGGTGCTGCCGGCGCAAAACGTCGGGCTGTCTACCGAACACCTGTCCTTCCCCGGCACGCTCAGCCTGGCGCCGGCCCCGCTGCTCGCGCTGTGGGAGGCCCTGGGCGAGGCTGTGGCGCGCGCCGGGGTGCGCCGGCTGCTGCTGTTCAACAGCCATGGCGGCAACGTCGCCCCCATGGACATCGCCGCGCGCAGCCTGCGCCAGCGCCTGGGCCTGCAGGTGTGGCGCTGCAGCTGGCCTGACCTGCCGCTGCCCGCGCCGGTGCGCGCGCTGTTCAGCGAGCAGGAATGGCGCTTTGGCATCCACGGCGGCGCGATCGAAACCTCGATGATGCTGCACCTGGCCCCGGAGACGGTGCAGATGGCGCATGCGCGCCACTGGCGCTCGAGCTCGCAGGAGCGCGCCGAGCGCTGCCCCATCGCCGGCAATGGCAAGAGCGTGCGCCTGGGCTGGATGATCGAGGACTACAACCCCAGCGGCGCCGTGGGCGACGCGAGCGCCGCCACTGCGGACAAGGGCCGCGCGTTGGTGCAGGCCGCTGGGCAGGCGCTGGCGCAGCTCATGGCGGAGCTGCAGGGTTTGCCGCTGCCCGCGACCGGCTGATCGCCAGGCGCGTTTGCGCCCAAAGCGGGCCGCTTGCACCAGCGCAGCCTTGCGGCGGCGCTGAAAAATTCCCCGCGCGCAGGAGCCCTTTTGAGCGCAGCCTAAGCGTAGGTCTGCAGCGCCACGTCCTCGGGCGCAGTCAGATGCGGCAAGGTGTTGAAGGTCTGCAGCGCCAGGCGGCGCGCGCTCACGCCGAGCTCGCTCACCGCGGTGTTGCGCAGGCGCATGTTCAGCGCGATGCCGACCTCGGGCGCGCTGCCCAGCACCTGGGCGATGGCGGTCGAGATCGGCCCGCCGCTGGAGAGCACCAGCAGCCGCTGGCCCGCGTGCTGCGCGCGCGCCTGTTCCAGCAAGGCGCGCACGCCGGCGGAAAACGTCTGCCAGTCGGGCATGCCCTCGGGGCTCAGGGTGCCGGCCATCCACTGCGCCAGCGCATCGCACAGCAGGCGAAAGTAGCTGCGAAAGCCCTCGGGCGAATGCACCGCCGGCAAGGGGCCGGGATGGACCGCGCGCACCAGCGCCGCGCCGTCGTATTCATCGAGCGCGGCAAAGTGCTGCGCAGCGGGCAGGCCGTTCAGCGCCAGGCCCATGCACTCAAGCGTCTGGGCGTGGCGGCGCAGCGTGCCGCTCCAGACAGCATCAAAGCGCTGGCCATGCGCCTGCCACCATGCGCCCAGGCGCTGCGCCTGCAGCCGCCCGCGGGCGCTGAGCTCGTCGTAGTCGGCCGCGCCCAGCGAGGCCTGCGCATGGCGCACGAGGTAGAGGCTTCCCATGGCCGCCGATTGTGCGAACGCCGCCGCGCGGCGCTTGTCCCGGCGGCGACGCGCGGCGCGCGAGGCGCTGGTTCAGCGTCGCCTCAGGCGCCCAGCATCCACAGCGCGGTGAGCGCCAGCACCAGGCCCATCGCGCGGTTGAACCACAGCAGCCGGCTGCCCCGGGCCAGCCAGCGGCGCGCCAGCGCACCGACGCTGGCATAGGCCAGATTGCTGGTGAAGGCAAAGCCGGCCATCACCGGCAGCACCAGCAGCAGGCGCATCATGGCGTCCTCGCGCCCGATGATCCAGCTGGCGACGATGGCCAGCAGCATCAGCCAGGCCTTGATGTTGACGAATTGCAGCGCCACGCCTTCCCAGAAGCCGACCGACAGGTGCGAGCCATCCGCCTGCGCCAGCCGGCGCGAGCGCGCCAGCCGCCAGGCCAGCCAGAGCAGGTAGCCAACGCCGGCAAGCTTGATGAACCAGCGCAAGGCCGGCACCGCGGCGACGGCCGCGCCCAGCCCGGCCGCGCACAGCACCAGCATCAGGCACCAGCCCACCGGCACCGCCAGCACGAAGCGCATCGCCGGCGCGAGGCCGCGGTTGGCCGCGATCGCCGTGGCCAGCGAGGTGTTGGGCCCGGGCGTGAAGCTCATGGCCGTGGCCAGCAGAAACAGAGCGGTGAATTCAGACCAGGGCATGCGCCGCCCCTGCCCGCACGATCTCGGTGTGCATCGGGCCCGCCGCGTCAGCCCTGCGCACTGGCGGCCAGCAGCGCATCGAGCGCCTCCGCGCGCAGCGCAAGCAGCGCGCGGGCCTGCTGGGCAAGCTCTGCGTCGATCGCTTCGAGCAGCGCCTTCCACTCGGCCTGCAAGGCCGCGGCGCTGGCCAGCAGCGCAGCCAGCGGCTGCGCCGCTGCCGCCGGCGCTGCGTCCGCAGTGGCCGCTACCGGGGCATCGGCCTGGCGCAGCGCACGCACCAGCACGCCGGCCAGCTGCGTCTGAGCCCGCAGCAGCGGCGCCAGGTGCTGCGCGCGCACGGGGGCGCTCGCCTGCAGTGCGAGCGCATGCAGCGCGCCGGCCAGCGCGCGCTCGGGCGCAAGCAGCGCGCCCAGGCGGGCAGCGAGCCGCGCCTGCTGCGTCTGCTGCTGCTCGCCCGCATAGCACACGGGCGAAGTCAGCGGCGCGGGCGGCGCGCCGACCAGCCGCAGATGCGCGGCCGCGCCGTCGGCCAGGGCCTGCAACCGCTCGGCCGCCGGCACGATGTCGTGAATGCGGCCTACGCCCAGGCCCGCGTACAGCGCCATGGCTTCGAGATCGCCGGTCATGGAGCGCAGGGGCGAGTCGGTGCTGAAGCAGTAGATGGGCCGCCCCTCTTCCTCGCCGATCACCTGCGGCGCGCTGGTGAAGGGGTCGCCGCGCTCGCCGCGCGTGACCGCGTTGGGCAGCACGCGCACTGCGGCCAGCGGCGGCCAGTTGATGTGAAAGTCCTCGGTCAGCAACACCTCGCGGCTTTCGGCCTGCACCAGGCGCTGCTTGTGCACCTCGTGGGCAAAGGATTCGGTCGTCATCATCAACGCCGTGCCCAGCACCGCTGCCTGCGCGCCCATGGCCAGCACCCGGCCCACGTCGCGCCCGTCGGCCAGGCCGCCCGCGGCGGCCACCGGCAGTTGCACGCAGCCCAGCACCTCGGGCAGCAACTGCATCAGCGGCTGGCGCCCGCGCACGTGGCCGCCGGCTTCCACGCCCTGGGCGACGATGGCGTGCGCGCCCGCGGCCTGCGCCTGCAGCGCCTCCTGCGCGCTACCCACCTGGTGCAGCACGACAATGCCGGCGCCGCGCAGGCGCGCGATGATCGCTTCGTCCACCTCCCAGAACAGCTCGACCACCGGCACCTGCAGGGCGATGCACAAATCCACCTGCGAGCGCAGCAGCGCGCGCGCCGTGCCCGCCGGTATCAAATTGACGCCAAACGGCCGGTCGGTGCGCCGGCGCACCTCGGCGACTTCACGCTCGATCAGCGCCAGCGGCTCGCGCACCATGCCGAGGATGCCCAGGCCGCCAAAGCCGCTGACCGCCGCGACCAGTTCGGCGCGCGCCACCCCACCCATGCCGGCAAGGATCAGCGGATAGCGGCAATCGAGCAGATCGCACAGCGGCGTGGCCGCCAGCGCGGGGCGTGCAGGCATCTCGGAGCTCCAGGAGGAAAAACGCCGATCATGCCCCATGCGGGCCGCGCGGCACCTCCCAGGCGCGCAGCACGTGCAGCAGCGAGCGGTTGACCTGTTCACGCTCGTGCCCATGCTCTTCGCACAGGCGGCGCACGAGCGCCGCGTCCTCGCCCTCCAGCGCCACCGCCATGTCCAGGCTGGGCGCATAGGGGCCGGTGTGCAGCACGGCCGCCTCGTACACCCGCTCCGACAGCGGCAGGCGGCGCAAGATGGCGCCCAGCGGCTCGCCCATGAGCGCGTCCAGGCGCGAGAACAGCGCGCACAGATACATCTCGGCGCGCAGCTCCTTGCCCACGCCGGCTTCGATCAGCTGCTCGGCCAGACGTGCGCGCAGCACGGCGCTCTCGCGCACCGGACGCAGATCGGGCTCGGTGCTGGCGCCGGGCAACTGGTCGCCCAGCCAGCGCTGGATCGAGCCATAGCCCATCATCACCAGGCCGCGGCGCACCGAATCGACCCCGGTGCGCAGGCCCAGCGCGGCCGAGTTGGTATAGGTCATGAAACGGTAGGCAAGCAGCGGGTCTTCACCCAGCACCTGTTCCTGCGCATCGATGGACTGCTCGTCGTCGATCGCCTTGAGCAGCTTGAGCACCACCTCATGCGCCGGCGCCAGGCTCTGATGGCGCAGGCTGTAGAGCACGTCGTCCGCCGGCCAGCCGGCCAGCGCCAGCGCGCCCGCGCCGTCCAGACAGTGGCGCATCAGCGCGCGGCTGTCCACGCCTTCGTAGATCTGTCCGGCAATGATGGGGCTGGCGCTGGCCCCGGCGCCGCGTGCCGCCTGCGCCTTGCCAGCGCGCAGTGCGGCCACTGCGTCCTGCACCTCCAGCGTGAGCACGCTGGTGTGAAACAGCGCCGCCACCTCGGGCTCGGGCAGGCGCGCCAGCGGTCCGTGCCAGACCAGCTTCAGCCCGCGGCGCTGGGCGGCGCGCGCCCGCGTGAGCAAGTCCGGGTCCACCAGCCAGGCGTCGCTCACCTCGATCGAGGGCGAGCCCGGGGGCGCGTGCTCCAGCCATTCGGCCAGGATCTGCGGCGTGCGCGGCGCCAGCAGCAGCGGCGGGGAGCTGGCGTCCCAGAGCTCTTCGATGGTGCGCAGCAGGTGCAGCGCATCGACTTGCACGTTGTCGTCGCCGGCGACGAACAACTGCACGCCGGCCATGCGCCGTGCCCCGTTCCACAAGGGGCGGTAGCCAAGAGTCAGACTGCCTAGAACCGATTGAACCATGGGGCGTGCGCGCGGATGCTGCGGCTATTGTCGACCAAGGGGCGCGCCGCCTGCGGGCGGCCGCTCAGCCGATGTAGTTGAACAGCGACAGCTTTTGCACCATGGCGTAGGACTGCAGCGCCGCCTGGTAGCCGACGTTGGCGTTCTGGAAGTCCGAGATGCCCTTGACCATGTCCAGGTCTTCGGCGCGCGAGCGGTCTTCTTCCAGCTGGATGGAGCGCGTCTGCTGGTCGCCCGAGATGCGGTCGGCGCGGTTGAGCAGCTCGCCGGCGTAGCCGCGCAGGTTGTGCAGCCGGTCCATGGCGTAGTCGAGCTGCCCCAGCGCCTGCCCCACCGCCTGGATGCCGGCGTTGCTGTTGCCCGCGTTGCGCAGCGCGGCGACGGCGTCGTCCATGGTGCTCATCAGGCTGGCCGTGGCGCTGATCGTGACGGTGTCGCCGGGCGCGGGCGAGGGCACCAGCCCCGCGGGCGTGGACTGCGCCAGACCCTTGATCTCGAACTGCAGCGTGGCGCCGCCCGGGTCGGTGATGCTGATGGGCAGCGTGAAGGGCTGGCCCGGCACGATGTTGGCGGCGGTGAGCGGCCCCGGCGGGACAAAAGCCGGGTTGCTGCTGCTGATGGTGTAGCTGATGTCGTAGCTGCCGTCGGGGTGCGTGGTCACCGCGCCGAACTGCACCTGATAGGTGTGCGGCGCGCCGCCCGGCGCGGCATTGGGCTGGATCTGCGCGGCATTGGCAATCTTGACCACGCTGGTGTTGAACAGTCGGCCATCGAGCGGATAAGCCGGATTGGCGTTGCCGAGGGCGGCGCGGTACATCCCGTCGCGCTGCGGGTCGAACATCAGCGCCGCGTGGCCATCGAACTGCGTGGCGACCGCGCTGCCCTGGCTCGCCGCCTGGCCGGGCAGGCCCTGGAACAGATAGTCGGGCGCGCCCGGCACCGGGCCGACGAAGGGCGCGAGCGCACTGCCCAGCGCGCCCAGCAGCGGCATGCCATTGACGTCCTTGCGGTTGATCACTTCCTTGAGCTGGTCTTGCAGGCTTTGCAATTGCAGCGCATAGGTCTGGCGGTCTTCGGGCTTGAGCGAGCCATTGCCTGCTGCCACCAGCAGCTGGCGCATCTCCTGCACCACGCCGACCGCGTCGCCCAGCGTGGATTCGGCCAGCGCCACGTTGCCGCGCTGGATGTCGAGCTGGCGCTGCTCGGCCTGGATGCGGTTGATGCGCGTCATCGCGCGCTCGGCCTGGGCGGCGGCCACCGGATCGTCGCTGGGGCGCACAACGCGCTTGCCGCTGGTGAGGTTCTCCTGCAGGTCCACCAGCGACTTCTGGCGCATGCCCAGATTGCGCGTGGCGCTGTCGTACATCGTGGCGGTGCCCACGCGGTAGAAACTGTCTGCCATGTGCGCCTCCTTCAGCGTCCGACGATGGAGATCAGGTTGTCAAAAATGTTCTGCGCCACCTGCAGCACCTTGGCCGAGGCCTGGTAGGCCTGCTGGTACTGGATCAGCTTGGCCGCCTCCTCGTCCAGGTTGACGCCGGAAACCGCCGTGCGGCTGGCTTCCAGATCATCGGCAATCGAGGCCGACACCTTGGCCGCATACAGCGCGCTTTGCGTGCGCGTGCCAACCTGGGCCATCAGGCTGGCGTAGCCGTCGGCCATGCTCGACTCGTCAAACAGCCGCGCATCGCGCAGATTCATCAGCGCCTTGGCGTTGCCCGCATCGCGCGTATACCAGTCGCCGTACTGCGGGTCCAGCGCATTGCCCACGCTGACCGTGTCGCCCGCATGCGGCGTGCCCTGCAGCGTGATCGTCCAGCCGTCGATGGTGATGGGCTGCCCCGGCACATAGCTCTGGCCGGTGGCCACCGTGATGGGCGGAGCGCTGCCCTGGTTGACGATGTCGTAGCTGCCGGGCCCGGTGAAGCGCAGCTCGATGCCGCCCGCAAAGGTCGGGGGCGTTGCCGGGTCGCCGTTGGGTGGCAGCGTCAGCGCGGGCCCGCTTGCCTGCAGGCCGGCCAGCTGCAGCGTGCCGGTGTTGGATGTCCCCATCCGGGCATTGACCGGGTTGGCCGCCGCCAGATCGCGCGGCGACTTCACCAGCGCCTGCACGCTGGAGGCGGCGCTGAAAAAGGGTTTGAACAGCACGCGCTCGCCCACCACGCCGGGCGTGGTGAACTGAAAGCGCAGGCCGTCGATCTCGGGGGGCGGCACGGCGTTGAAGTCGGGCACAGTGGTGCTCTTGCCGTCGGACAGGCGCACGACCACGCCGCCGGGCGGCGCCGCCGAGGTGAAGCGCACTTCGTAGTCCGAGGCGGCAAAGGCCGCGGGGTCGCTGAAGCTGACCTGCCCCTGGGTGGCCATGTTGCTGCTGTAGCCGGGCATGCTGGCAGGCACGGAAAACAGCGGCTGGCCCTGCGCGCCGTCCAGCGTCAGGCCCAGCGCCTGCTGCCGGTTGAGCGTCGCGCCTATGGCCAGCGCCATGCGCCCGAGCAGGTTGCCCGCGTCGCTCAGGTCGGTATTGGCAAAACGCATCAGTCCGGTGACCTCACCGCCGCCGAGCAAGTCGGTGCTCATCTCTATCGGCATGCCCCCCGGCGGCGTGAAGTACAGCGCGCGCTGCGCGCTGCCCGGAAAGAGCTGCGACTCGCGCACCGCCAGCGTGGCCGCCTTGTTGCCCAGCACCAGCGCCTGGCTGCCGCCGACGAAGATGCCCATGGTGCCGTCGTCGGCCGGGATCTGCGTGGTCTGCACGTACTGGTTGAGCTCGCGGATCAACTGGTCGCGCTGGTCCAGCAAGTCGTTGGGCGTCTGGCCATTGCCGCGCGCGCTGGCAATCTGCTCGTTCACCGCCGCAACATTGCGCGCCAGCGTGTTCACATGGTCCATGTCGCTGGCCAGTTGCTGGTCCACCGCATAGCCCAGCTCCTGCAGCTGCTGGGCCGAAGAGCGCATGCGCGCCGCCACCTCGTCCATGCGCGTGAGCGAGACGGTGCGCGCGGTGATGTCGGTCGGCGAAGTGACCACGTCGCCCAGGGAGTTGAGCATGTCGTTGATCGCCGCGCCCAGCCCTTGGGTGCCGCCGCTGAAGATGTTCTGCAACTGCATCAGGCGCTGGGCGCGCACCGCGTCGCTCGCCTGCATGGACTGCGCGGCCGCGGCCTGGCGCGTGAGCAGCTCGTCGTGCTCGCGCAGCACCGTGGTCACGCTCACGCCCTTGCCGATGTAGCCGCCGCCGGTGAACTGGCCCTGCACCGGGTCGAGCACCACCTTCTGGCGCGAATAGCCCGCGACGTTGACGTTGGAGATGTTGTGGCCCGCGGTCTGCAGCGCCACCTGGTTGGCCATCAGGGCGCGGGCGCCGACGTTGAGCAAACCACTCATGCTTGTGCCTCTTTCACGCCTGCGTGCCCGCTGCCGGGCGCGCCAGCGCCATGGTGCTCTGGATCGCGCGGCTGAGCTTGCTCGCGTAGTTGGGGTCGGTAGCGTAGCCCGCGCGCTGCAGCTCGGCGGCCCAGCCCTGCACCGAATCGACCTTGGCCAGCGCTTTTTCGTAGCGCGGGTTCTGCGTGATCAGCCGCGCGTAGTCGCGAAACGACTCTTCGTAGGAGTCGTAGGCGCGAAAGCGCGCCACCAGCTTGCGCGGTGTGCCGTCGATGTATTCCGTGGTCGTGACCTCGGCCACCTTGCCCTGCCAGCCGCCCGTGGCCTTGATGCCGAAGAGGTTGTGCGAATTGCCGCCATCCGCGGTGCGTATCGCGCTCCTGCCCCAGCCGGTCTCGTGCCCGGCCTGGCCGAGCATGAAGGCCGCCGGGATGCCGCTCTCGCGCGCCACCGCCTGGGCGGCCGCGCGGTGCTGCTGCACGAACTCGCCCTGACCCCTGGAGGGCACAAAGCTCTGCGGGGACGCCGGTGCCCCCGCGCCGGCAAAACTGAAGGTGCTCTTGGGCAGCATGGCCGCCACCGGCGCGCTGGCTGCGGCGCTGGCGCCGAGCTGGCGCGTGAGCTCGCGCTCGATCATCTGCGCCAGGCCGCCGGGCTGGCCGGCCATTTGCACCGACATCTGCTGGTCGAACAAATCGGTGGCCAGGCCGCCTTCGTTGCCGCTGTCGGGGTTGAGCTGGCGAGTGGACTCGCGCATGCTCTTGAGCAGCTCGCGCATGAAGAGCGATTCGAGCTGGCGCGCCGCCTGCGCGGTGGCGGCGCGCTGGGCCTGGGCGTCGCCCGCGCTGGCCTGCAGCTTGAGCGCCTCCAGCCCCCGGCCATCGACCGCCAGGCCTGCAGCAGCGCCGATGCCCGAGGAGGTGATGGCCATGCTAGATCACCTCCAGCTCGGCGTTGAGCGCGCCCGCGGCCTTGATGGCCTGCAAGATGGCGAGCAAGTCCTGCGGCGTGGCGCCCAGCGCGTTGAGCGAGCGCACCACGTCGGCAAGCTGCGGCGACGCGGGCATCTGCTGCACCTGCCCACCCTGCTGCTGGATGGTGATGGCGCTTTGCTGCGCGACCACGGTCTGCCCCTGGCCGAAGGGGTTGGGCTGGCTGATGACCGGCGTGCTGCTGATGGTCACCGAAAGATTGCCGTGGGCGATGGCGCAGGGCCCCAACGTCACCGCCTGGTTGAGCACTACGGAGCCGGTGCGCGCATTGATCACCACCTTGGCTGCGGGCGTGGAGTCGGGCAGCTGCAGCTCTTCAAGCTCGGCAATGAAGGCCACGCGCGCACCCGGCTCCATGGGCGCGCGCACCTGCACCGTGCGCCCATCCAGCGCGGTCGCCGTGCCCGGCCCCGAGCGCGCATTGATCGCCAGCGCCACCTTGCGCGCGAGTTGAAAGTCCGAAGCCTTGAGCCCGAGCGTGATGGTCTCGCCCTCGTTGAGCGGCGTGGGCACGCTGCGCTCCACCTGCGCGCCCTCGGGGATGCGCCCCGCCGACAAGTGGTTGATCTGCACCTTGGAGCCGCCTGCGGCCGCCCCCGCGCCGCTGACCACCACATTGCCCTGGGCCAGCGCGTAGATCTGCCCGTCGGCGCCGCGCAGCGGCGTGGCGATCAGGGTGCCGCCCTTGAGCGACTTGGCATTGCCTATGGACGAGACGACGACGTCGATCGCCTGCCCCGGCTGCGCAAAGGCCGGCAGCTCGGCCGTGACGACCACCGTGGCCACGTTCTTGAGCTGGGGCGCGGTAGTGCCCGGCGGCAGCGAGATGCCCATCTGCTGCAGATAGTTCGCCATGGCTTGCGCGGTAAACGGCATCTGCGTGGACTGGTCGCCGGTGCCGTCCAACCCCACCACCAGGCCATAGCCCGAAAGCTGGTTGCTGCGCACGCCTTGCACTGCGGCAATCTCCTTGACCCGCGCCGCCTGCGCCGGGGCCAGGCAGGCAAGCAACAGCAGGGCCAGAAGCCAAGGCAAGCAAGAGCGCGCAGACACGGGATTCATGCGCCCATTGTGGGCAGAGCGGCCAAGTTCTAAAGCCCGAAAAGCGTGCGCTCGAGCCGCTTGTTACCTGCTTTGGCGCGGCTGGGTGCAGCCGGGATGCCGCGCCGCCGGGTGCCATCCACGTTCACACGGTTGCTATTACGACAATAGCTGCAAGCGCTTGTGTACCAAGCGCTAGAGGCCAAAAACATTGAGAATTTCAGCGCTGCTTGCGCGCGCCAGATGCGGTCCGCGCCGGCGCGGCGTGGCGCAGGCAGTAGTACAAGCCGTTGGGCACGCTGGCGATGAAGTTGGGGCGCACGCGCGCGTCGCCGTCCTGGGCCAGGGCGGTGTCGTACAGGCCGGTCTGCACGTGGTAGACGCCGCCTTCGCGCAGCGCCAGGCCGCCGCCGTAAAAGCCCGCGGCCTCGGCCGCCTGCAGCTCCTGCGCGCTGGGCAGCTCGGCGCCCTGCGAGCGGCAATAGCCCATGGCCGCCTCGCGCGAGACCAGCCGGTCGGCGTGGCCGGGCGCCGAGGCCAGCCAGTTGCCCGCGTCGGCCGGGCGGCGGTGCGGCGCCAGGCGCGCGCCCTCGAAGTGGTCGAACACGTCTTGCGCCAGCGTGCGCGCGAGCAATTGCACCGGCACCGTGGCGGAAAAACTTTGCGCCGCGCCGCTGCCAAGCCGCACCAGCGTGAGCGTGGCCTGCACCAGCGTGCCGTCCAGGCGCGTGTAGGTGATGTAGCCGGCCATCTGGATCTGCGCCAGGCGCTCCTGCAGCCCATCGAGCACCAGCGGGCGCTGCAACTGCTGGGGCGTGATGCCGGAAAAATCAAAGCGCAGCCGCGGCGCGCCGAGCTGGTGGCGCCGCGCCAGGGCGTCGAGCTCGGCGATCAGCTGCACGTTCAGGCTGCGCCCGAGCTCGGCCAGCGCGCCCTGCTGTGCATGCGTCTGCAGCGCGTCTAGCGCCTGCAGCGTGGCCAGCAGCTTTTCCGGCTCGGCCTTGCCGGCGTGCAGGTCGGCGATCGCCTGGCGGTCTTGTGCATACTCGGCCAGGTCGGCCGCACGGATCAGCGGGATATTGGGCCACACGACCACCGGCCCCTGGCCCTGCGCACCGGCGGCCAGCGCCGCAGCGCCGAGCGCCAGCGCCAGCAGCAAGGCCCGCCACCTGAGCACGGCGCGCATCGCCCGCCCTCAGAACGGGGTGACGGAGTTGAAGGCGCGCGCCAGCCAGCCCATGGCCTGGGCTTCGGCCTGCTCGCCCAGCCCGCGCGAGATCACGCGCACATTGGCCACGTACTGCGAGTCGATGACGTTGCCGGTATGCCCGCCCGGACCGCGGCGCAGATGGCGCGGATCGATGATGCCGGAGAAGCGCAGCACATCGACGCTGCGGTTCACGCCCACCTGCTTCTCGCCGGCGATCACCAGATTGCCGTTGGGCAGCACCTCGGTGACCATGGCCGTGACGCTGCTCTTGAACTGGTTGCTGGCGCTGGTGTTGCCCTTGCCGTTGAAGTCGCTGCTCGATCCCGCCCCCAGGCTGGCGCGCCCGAGCACGCTCGCGGGCACGAAGGGCAGCGCGGTGATGCCGGCCTCGTTCTTGGACGCACGCGCCACGTTGGACTGGCTGTTTTGCTTGGCGTCTATGGTCTCCATGATTTCTATGGTCACCAGGTCGCCGACGAAGCGCGCGCGCTGGTCTTCCATGGCCGGACGGTAGCTGGCGGCGTTGAACAGGCTGCCGGTGGCCGGCCCGCTGAGCGGCGCGGGCGGGGCCAGGCGCGGCGGCTCGGTGGGCAGCACGTCCACCGGAGGCGCGGGGTTGACGCTGGCGCAGCCGGCGGCAAGGAGTGCCAGCACGGCAGCAAAAAACAGGGCATGCATGCGCATCGTGGCCTCCGTCATCGCGTTCACAGTTGCGACAGGCGCGCCAGCATCTGGTCGCTGGTCTGCACCGCCTTGGAATTGAGGTCGTAGGCGCGCTGGGTCTGGATCATGTTGATCAGCTCCTCGACCACGTTGACGTTGGAGTTCTCCACGAAGCCCTGCTTGAGGATGCCCAGGCCGTTGGTGCCGGGCTGCCCCTGCTGCGGCGCGCCCGAGGCGGCGGACTCGCGAAACAGGTTCTGGCCCACGGGCTCGAGCCCGGCGGGGTTGATGAAGCTCGACATGGTGAGCTGCCCGATCTGCTGGGGCTGGGGGTTGCCCGCCACGGTGACCGAGACGCTGCCGTCCTGCCCTATGCTGATGTTCTTGGTGTCGGGCGGCACCACCAGGCCGGGCGCTACCGGCAGGCCGTTGGAGGTGACCACGCGGCCCTGCGAGTCGAGCTTGAAGGAGCCGTCGCGCGTGTAGGCGGTGGTGCCGTCGGCCAAGGTCACTTCGAGAAAGCCCTTGCCGTCGATGGCCACGTCCAGGCTGTTTTCGGTCTGCTGCAGGCTGCCCTGGGTGAACTTGCGGCTGGTGGCCACCACGTTCACGCCCAGGCCCAGGTGCAGGCCGGTGGGCAGCTGGTTTTGCTCGTCGGCCTGGGCGCCGACCTGGCGCAGGTTCTGGTAGACGAGGTCTTCAAACACCGCGTTGTTGCGCTTGAAGCCGGTGGTCGAGACGTTGGCCAGGTTGTGCGAGATCACGTCCAGGTTGGTCTGCTGCGCCGTCATGCCGGTCTTGGCGATCCAGAGCGAATTCATCATGGCAATGCTTCCTTATGCGTTGAGGCTGAGCAGGCGCCCGGCGCTCTTGTCGTCGCTCTCGGCGGTCTGCAAGAGCTTCATCTGCTGCTCGAACTGGCGCGCCGCGGCAATCATGCCGACCATGCTCTCCACGGCATTGACGTTGGAGCCCTCGAGCATGCCGGCGCGCAACTGCGCATTGGGGTCTTGCGCCAGCGGCTCGCCGCCCGGGCTGCGAAACAGGCCGTCGTCGCCGCGCTTGAGCGGGGTGTCGGCGGTTTCAGTGACCAGCTTCAGGCGCGCCACGGCCTGCGCCGGCTGACCCGGCATCTGCGCGCTGAGCGTGCCGTCGCCGCCCAGCACCAGCTCGGCGCCCTGGGGCAGGTCTATGGGCGCGCCGCCATCGGAGAGCACCGGCAGGCCGTTGCCCGTCACCAACTGGCCCTGGGCGGTGAGCTGGAAGTCGCCCGCGCGGGTATAGGCTTCGGTGCCATCGAGCCCCTGCACCGCAAACCAGGCATTGCCCACGGCCATGGCGTCGAGCGGGCGGCCGGTGCTCTGCGCCGGCCCGGCGATCGAGCGGTGGCCCGAGGTGGCCTCCAGCGCAAACACCCGCGTCTTGGCGCCATCGCCCTGCATGGGCACGGCGCGAAAGTTGGCCATCTCGGCGCGAAAGCCGGTGGTCGAGGCGTTGGCCAGGTTGTGCGCCAGCACCGCCTGACGCTGCATCGCGGCGTTCGCCCCGGTCATCGAGGTGTAGATGATGCGGTCCATGGCGCTCCCTCCTCAGCCCGGTGTCGTCAGCGCAGGTTCACCAGCGTGGACATCACCTGGTCTTGCGTCTTGATGGTCTGCGCATTGGCCTGGTAGGCGCGCTGCGCAGTCATCATGGCCACCAGCTCGCCGGTGAGGTCGACGTTGGAATCCTCCAGCGCGCCCGAGCGCAGCGCACCGAAGTTGCCGTCGGTGGGCGTACCCATCACCGGCTGGCCCGAGCTGAAGGTTTCCACCCACAGGTTGTTGCCCACGTCCGCCAGGCCCTGGGTGTTGCGAAACGAGGCCAGCGCGATCTGCCCCTCGGGCCGGCTCACGCCGTTGGAGTAGCGTGTGAGGATGGTGCCGTCCGGGCTGATGTTGATGCCGGTGAGCTGGCCGGCGGTGTAGCCGTCCTGCGTGAGGTCGGAGATGGCGAACTTGGTGCCGAACTGCGTCGCCTTGCTCAAGTCAATGGTGACGGGAAACGGATTTGGCGCATTAGGCGGTGTTGGTCCAGCATTGGGGTTTACCTGTGCCGGGTCCACGGTCAGCGTGAACGGCGAGCCCGACACCAGTGCGCCGTTGCCATCAAATTCCAGAAAGTCCGTGGAGCTGCCTGGTGCCTGAATCGTTTCATCCAGGGTCGTGTAGATGGCCCATTTGTTTGGATCAGCCGTCTTCTCGAAATACAGGCTGACCGGAACCGCCACGCCCTGGCTGTCATAAACGTTGACCGAGGTGCCATAGGCCGAACGCGGCGTGGCCGGCACCGGCGGCGGGCCGGCGCTGCCCGCGGCATCGGGCGCGCGCGCGTCCAGGTTCATGGCCACGACAATGTTCTCGGTCTGGCGCGCAGGGATCGGCGCGCCCGTGGGGAAGACCAGCGGCACGGGCGAGCTTGCGCTGCGCTGGCCGGTCAGCGGGTCGACCGGATAGCCCATGAGCTGCGCCATGCTGTTGGTGATGACGTTGCCCTTGTCGTCGAGCTTGAAGTTGCCCGCGCGCGTGTAGGCCATGCTGCCGTCGGGCTGCCTGACCTGAAAGAAGCCATTGCCGTTGATCGCCACGTCCAGGTTGTTGCCGGTAATGGAAATATTGCCCTGGGTGAACTGCTGGGCGATCGCGTCCACCTGCACGCCTATGCCGGCGTTGCTGCCGCCGGCCGAACCTATGGCCGTGGCCACCATCTCGGCGAATTCGGTGCGCGAGGCCTTGAAGCCCACGGTCTGCGAGTTGGCGATGTTGTGGCCTATCACGTCCAGGTTCTTGCTGGAAGCGTTCAAGCCGGTCAGGCCTTGCTGGAATCCCATGGGGTGCTCCTTGAGGGGGTGATTGCGCGTGCTAGATCACGCCGTGAATGTCGGAATAGGCGACGGTGCGGCCATTGCCCAGGGTCAGCATCAGCCCGGCCGGGCCCACGCTGGTAGCGATCACCGCCTGCTGCATGAGCGGCGAAGCCGCCACCGCGTCCTTGCCGTTGCGCGCCAGCACGCGGTAGCGCAAGGCATTGGCGTCGCCCTCGTAGCCCTGGGCGTCCCAGGCAAAGCCGTGGCGCCCGCCGTCGAGCGCGCCCAGAGGGACGGTGTCCACCACATTGCCGCCGGGCGTGACGATTTCCACGCTCACCTCGCTTGCCACCTGGTCCAGGTCGAACAGGCCCTGGGCCTGATGGTCAACGAGGGTCAGTCCGTCGCCCTCGCAAAGCACCGCGCGCCCGATCAGCGACACGCCCGCGAGCTGCTGCATGCCGGCAAACTGCTGCGCCATGGCCTGCACCGTCTGGTTGAGCTGCTGCAGGCCGGTGACAGTGTTGATCTGCGCCATCTGCGTGGTCATCTGCGCGTTGTCCATGGGGTTCATCGGGTCCTGGTTCTGCAGCTGCGCCACCAGCAGCTTCAGAAAGCGGTCCTGCATCGCGTTCGGGTCGGTGTTGCGCTGCGTCACCCCCGAGGTGCTGGCCGCGCCCGCATCCAGCGCGCTGGTGTCTATCGGACTGATGAACATGGCGTGGCTCCGGGCGTTACTGGCCCATCTGCAAGGTCTTGAGCAGCAGCCCCTTGGCCGTGTTCATCACCTCGACGTTGTTCTGGTAGGCGCGCGAGGCGGAGATCATGTTGACCATCTCCTCGACCGCGTTGACGTTGGAATGCGTGACATAGCCCTCGGCATCGGCCAGCGGG
Source organism: Comamonas sp. NLF-1-9 (assembly GCF_019195435.1). Taxonomy (NCBI): domain Bacteria; kingdom Pseudomonadati; phylum Pseudomonadota; class Betaproteobacteria; order Burkholderiales; family Comamonadaceae; genus Comamonas; species Comamonas sp. NLF-1-9. Next base: position 2,825,713 of record NZ_CP078069.1, on the reverse strand, counting down.
TTGGCCGGGTCGAGCACGCGCCGCCCGGGGCTGTCGCTTTCCTGGATGTTGGACACGCGCACGCCCGCGCCGCCCTCCTCGCCCATGGGCGTGGTCTGAAACACCACCTGGCGCGCCTTGTAGCTTTGCCCGTCGGGGCCGGCCACCGCGTCCACGTTGGCCAGGTTGCTGGCCACCACATTCAGACGCTGGGCCTGCGCGCCGATGGCGCTGGCCGAGATGTTGAAGATGGAGAACATCGACATGGGAACTCCTCGCGAGCCGCTGTTTACTGCCCGGTGATCGCGCTTTGCAGCGTGCGCGACTGGTAGTTGATGAAGCGCAGCGTGGCCTCGTAGCGCACCGCGTTGTCCATGAAGGCCGCGCGCTCGCGGTCCATGTTCACGCTGTTGCCGTCCAGCGCCGGTTCGCTCTGCACGGCATAGCCCGGCTTGCCGGCCTGACCGCCAGAGCCGCCCGGGCGCAGGGGAATGTGGCCGCTGCTGCGCACGCCGCTGGCCATGGGGGCTCGCTCGCCGGGCAGCGCGCCGGCCTGGCGCAGCGCTTCGGAAAATTTCAGGTCGCGCGCCTTGTAGCCCGGCGTGTCGGCGTTGGCGATGTTGCTGGCGATGAGGCGCTGACGCTCGGAACGCAGCAGCAGCGCATTGCCGTGCAGGTTCAGGGTGGAAGTCAGTTTGTCGAGCATCGCATGCCTCTTCGGGATGGCGCCAAGGCAGGCTGTCTGGCGTGCGTCGATTATGAAAACCGCACTGCTTTTCTAAAGCGCGATAAGGGCTGCGCGCAGGCCGCTGTTTCGCGCATTGCCGCTGCCCGGGCGGCCCTACAGTCACAGGCGTCCCAAAGCCTCTGCGCCCTGGCGCAAGCAAGCCCCGAGGAGCCGCCGCCATGTCATTGATTCGCCTCTTGCAAGCGCTGGCCGCCGCCGCACTGGTCGCGCTGCTGGGCAACCCCGCGCAGGCGCAGCAGGCCAGCTCGGCGCAGGACCTGGTCGCGCTGACCCAGCAGTGGGTGGACCAGGCGCTGGCGCAACTGCCCGCCGAATCGTCCGCGCTGCGCATGCAGGTGACGGTAGGCCAGCTCGACGCGCGCCTGCGCCTTGCGCCCTGCGCGCGGGTCGAACCCTATCTGCCGCCGGGCGCGCGCCTGTGGGGCCGCACCCGCCTGGGCCTGCGCTGCCTGGGGGGCGAAACCCGCTGGAACGTCTTTGTGCCGCTGACGGTGCAGGCCTTCGGCCCGGCCTGGGTGCTGACCGGCAACATCGCTACCGGCCATGCGCTGAGCGAGGCCGACGCGGTGCAGGCCGAGGTGGACTGGGCTGCCGAGCCCGCCGCCGTGGTGACCAGCCGCGAAGCCTGGCTGGGCCAGGTAGCCGCGCGCCAGCTGGTGGCCGGCCAGACGCTGCGCCAGCACATGGTGCGCGCGCCCCATCTGTTCAAGGCGGGCAGCCCGGTGCAGGTGCGGGTGCAGGGGCCGGGCTATGCGGTCACGTCGTCGGGACAGGCCATGAGCGCGGGCGCAGCCGGGCAAAATGTGCGCATCCGCATGGCCAATGGCAAAATCATTGCCGGCATTGTGAACGATGACGGAACAGTGGAGGCCAATTTATGATGCGCGGACCGTTTTTTTGCGCCCCGGGCTCAAGCTGGCGGCCCAAGTGCCGTTAATCTGCCTAGAGGCCCCGCACCTGGTTCGGGGCCGGCGGAGAGTGACATGAAAATCGACAAGCACGCAGACCCCGCACAGGCCTTGGCGCGCGCCGCTGCCAACAAGCAGCAGCCCAAGCCGGCCGCCGCTGCACCGGCCGGTGAGGCCGCGCCGCGCTCGGCTTCGCGTGCGGCATCGGCGGGCGTGCCGGTCACGCTGTCGCAGAACGTGCGCAGCGCCGCAGTAGGCCGCGCCAGCGCCGACTTCAACGCCGAAAAAGTGGACGCCATCAAGGCCGCCATCGACAACGGCAGCTACCGCGTGAACGCCGAGGCCGTAGCCGACAAGCTGCTGGAAAACGCCTACGAAACCCTCTCGCGCGCGCAGCAGCAACGCAACCACTGATGCCCGCCTGCAACGCGGTTGGCACCCCGCGCCCCCGCATTCTTTAGGCATGGTTCCAGCCCCTGCCCTGGACACCCTGGAAGCCGCGCTGGCCGAACTGCAGGCCGCGCTGGCAGACCCCGCTTCAGCCCCGCACATGCTCGAGCAGCGCGCCCATGCGCTGCGCCAGGCCATGAGCGCCTGCGCCGACGCGCTGGGCAGCACGCCCGCCGCCTGGCCGCCCGGCACCGCGCGGCGCCTTGCCGAAGCCGGCGCGCGCCTGGCGAGCACGCGCGAGCAACTGGCGCGCGTGCTGGCAATCACCGCGCAACAGGCGGCCTCCCTGCTGCCGCAGACGCAAGCGCTCACCTACGGGCCGGGCGCGAGTGGCAAGGCCTGGCGCACACCCTCTTGAAAATTTGGATGAAACAAGGCTGAAACGCTTGATGGGCAAGCGCTAACAGCTACGTTTTTGATAGTCACAGGCCCTGCCGGGCAGGCGCGCTTCAGTGTCCGCGCATCTTGGTGCGCAGGCGCGCAATCGCCTGGCTGTGCAGTTGGCAGACGCGCGATTCGGTCACGCCCAGCACGGCGGCGATTTCCTTGAGGTTCATGTCCTCTTCGTAGTACATGCCCATGATGAATTGCTCGCGCTCGGGCAGTTGCCCGATGGCGGCTACCAGCGCGCTGCGTATGCCCTGGTCGCGCAGCAGCGCTACCGGGTCCGCGCCTTCGTCGGCCACGTTGCGCTCGAGGAAACCCTCGCCCCCGCCGTCCTCGTCGCCGCCGTGGCCCATGTCTTCCAGATAGACGAGCTGCGCGCCGCGCACCCGCCCGAGCAGCGACTGGTAGTCGGCCAGCGCCATGCCGAGCTCCTGCGCGATCTCGGACTCCAGCGGCGTGCGCCCCAGGCGCTGCTCGGCGCGCTGCACCGCGCGTTCGATGTCCTTCTGGCTCTTGCGCGAGCTGCGGCTCATCCAGTCGTTGTCGCGCAACTCGTCGAGCATGGCACCGCGGATGCGCTGGCTGGCAAAGGTCTCAAACTGCACGCCCTGGGTCACCTCGTAGCGGCTGAGCGCGTCGCTCAAGCCGATCAGGCCGACCTGGATCAGGTCGTCGACTTCCACGTTCGGGGGCAGCTTGGCGATCATGTGGTGCGCAATGCGCTGCACCAGTCCCACGTGCTGGTGGAACAGCGCATCACGGTCGAGCTGGCCCTTGGCGGTGTACATCATGCAAAGTCGCTACACGGAAAGCCCATGGTAGCGCCTTATCCCGGCGTGGCCAGCCTGGCTGGCATGCACGCGGCGCGGGGCCTGCGGCGCAAGCGTGCAGGCCTGCTCCAGCAGGCGCAGCGCCAGCGCGCCCAGGGCCTGCGCGTCGGCGCCGTTGACCAGGACCGCACGCGGGCTGGCGCCAAGCCAGCGCGCGCAGCCCTCGCGCAGCGCCTGCAGGCTGCGCTGCGCGCCCTGCACCTGGCCCTCGCCCGCGGTCACCGTGGCCAGGCTGGCATGCACCCCGGGGAAGGCGGCCATCTGCTTGAGCAGCGCGTAGCTGCGCAGCACCGCCGCATCGCCCGGCACGTTCAGCACCAGCGCGCTGGCATCGTGCGCGCCCAGCAGCGCGGCCACAGCCGCGGGCGGCGCATACAGCAGCACCGCAGAAAACGCGCGCAGCAGCGGCTCGAGCCGCTCCAGCGCGTCGGCGCCGGGCGGTACCTGCAAGGCCGCCAAGCCTTGGGCGGCAGCGGCGACCATGGGCTGGCCGGTGGGGTCGGGACGCGGGCCGGCGCCGGCGTGCAGCCAGTGCAGCAGGCCGGGCGCAGCGGGCGCTTCGGCCGCCGTGGCGTCCAGCACCAGCGTGGCGTGACCGAGCTGCTGCAGGCGCAGCGCGAGCTGCCAGAGCACCTCCAGCTCCAGCGTGGCCTCGGGGTGGCTGAGCACCGGCACCAGGCGCACGCCGGGCGCGCGCACGAAGCCGAGCAGGCCCGCCGCCTGGTGCGCCTCAGGCCACATCCGTGAGCTCCGCCTCGTCGGCCAGGCTGGAGGGCGCCTGGGTGAAGAAGTAGTTGAGCTCGATCTCGCGCGGGTCGAACGCCGACTTGACCGAGCTGCGCATGGACGCGGCCACGAGCTGGCGCGCGTCGGCCGCCTCCCAGTCCTCGGGCACGCGCTGGCCGCAGGTCACGCCGCGCAGCACCATCTGGTGGCGCACCAGTGCGTCGATGGCCGGGCCGAGCTTCACCGCCTCATCGGTCTTGGAGAGGATGGCCTGCTGCATGCCGCTGCTCTTGAAGCCGGTGAGCACGTCGTCGAAGGTGTCGCCGTGGCTGCAGGCGTTGAGCACCAGCAGGCGGTTGACGTCGGGCAGGTCCAGCACCTGCAGCATCTCCTGCAGGCGCGGGTCGCGCGGGGCTGCGCCGGTGGTGTCTATCAGCACCATTTTCTTGGACGAGAGCAGGCCCAGCAGATCCTGCAGCGCCGCGCGGTCGTGCGCCAGGTGGGCGACGACGCCGAGCATGCGCCCGTACTGGCGCAGTTGCTCGTGCGCGCCCACGCGGTAGGTGTCCAGCGTGATCAGGCCGACGCTGCCCGGCCCGTGGGTGCGCGCGCACATCGCGGCCAGCTTGGCGGCGGTGGTGGTCTTGCCCACGCCGGTGGCGCCGACCAGCGCGTGGATGCCGCCTTCCTCGTGCAGCGGCAGCGCCAGCGCGTCGGTCTTGAGGTTGCGCTCGAGCACCTGCATCAGCCACTGCAGCGCCTTGGCTGCGGGCAGGTTGTCGGGCAGGTGTTCGAGCACCGCGCGCGCAAGCGCCGGTGAGTAGCCCGAGCGGATGAGCTTGAGCATCAGGCTGGACTGCACCGGGTTCTGGCGCGCCTGGCCGAGCCAGGCCAGGGTGTTGAAGCGCTCTTCGATCAGCTCCTTCATCGCCTGCAGCTCGTGCATCAGGTTTTGCTGGCCGGCGCCGGCCGCAAGCGTGGGGGCGGTGGCCGCGCTGCTGCGCCGCTGGGTCGTGCCGGTGTGCGCCCGCGCGGGCGACGGCTCGGCAACAGCAGCGCGGCGCGCGCCGGCGCTGGCGGCCGGGCTTTCCTGGTCTTGCGCGCCGGCGCCCGCGCCATCGGCACCGTGCAAGGCCTCATGGCGGCGGCGCAGCATGCGCTCGCGCACGTAGTCCTGAAAGGACAGCGTGCTCATCGCCAGCTTTTCGGTGTCCTTGGCGACCGAGCTGCGCGCAAAGCCCTCGCCGCCTTGCAGGCTGCGCACGGGGCTTGCGGCCAGGTCGGCCGCGCGCTCGTGCAGGCGCGGGCGTGCCGCGGGCGTGGCCGGCTGCAGCTGGGCGCGCGGCTGGGCTTCGGGCAGCGAGTCTTCGGCCGTGGCCACTACCTCCACGCCGCCGTCCACCGGGCGGTTGGAGAGGATGAGCGTGCCGTCGCCAAAGGTCATGCGCGCCTTGGCCAAGGCCTCGCGTGCAGTGGGGGCGTGAAAGCGCTGGATGTTCATGGCGTTGCACCTTTCAGGACGGGACCGATGCGGATGGAGTGGGTTTCGGGAATTTCACTGTGCGAGAGCACCTGCAGGCGCGGCGCCAGGCGGCGCACCAGCCGGGCGATGGCCGAGCGGATGGCGTCGGGCACCAGCAGGCAGGCGGGTATGCCCAGCTCTTCCTGCCTGTTGGCCACCTCGGCCGCCTTGTGCGTGAGCAGATCGGCCACGCCGGGGTCGAGCGCCGGCCCGTTGCTGCCGGTAAGCGCCTGCACCAGCAGGCGTTCGAGTTCGGGCTCGATGGCGATCACGTTGAGCTCGTTGGTCGGCCCGTAGATCTGCTGCACGATGGCCGGCGCCAGCGCAATGCGCACCTGGCGCACCAGCTCGGCCGGGTCTTGCGTGCTGCCGGCGAACTCGGCCAGGGTTTCGATGATGGTGCGGATGTCGCGGATGTGCACGGCCTCTTCCAGCAAGAGCTGCAGCACTTTCTGGAACGTCGTGATCGAAACCATCTTGGGCACCACTTCTTCAATCAGCTTGGGTGCAAGGCGCATCACGTGCTCCACGAGCTGCTGCGTCTCGGTGCGGCTCAACAGCCGCGCCGCCTGCACCTGCATCAAGTGTGACAAATGCGTGGCCATGACGGTTTCCGAATCAACCACGGTAAAGCCCGCCATTTGCGCTGCTTCCTTCTGCGCGGCGTCGATCCAGTGCGCGGGCAGGCCAAAGGCGGGGTCGGTCGTGGGCGTGCCGATCAGCGGCGTGGAGATGCCGCCCGGGTTGATCGCGAGGAACATGCCGGGGAAGGCCTCGCCCTCGCCGACCACCACGCCGCGCAGCAGGATGCGGTAGGCACTGGGCTTGAGCTCCAGGTTGTCGCGCACGTGCACCGCGGGCGGCAGAAAGCCCACTTCCTGTGCAAACTTGCGCCGAACGCCCTTGATGCGCGTGAGCAGGTCGCCCTGGCGCGCCTTGTCCACCAGCGCGATCAGGCGGTAGCCCAGCTCCAGGCCGAGCAAGTCCACGGGCTGCAAGTCGTCCCAGCTCGCTTCGCCGTCGCTCACCGGCGCGGGCGCAGCCTCTTCCTGCGCCGCAGGCTTGCGCTGCGCCTGCAGCAGCATCCAGGCGATCCAGCCCAGGGCCGAGCCCATGATGAGAAACACCGTGTGCGGCATGCCCGGTATCACGCCCAGCAGGATCAGGATGCCCGCGGCCATGCCGAGCACGCGCGGCGACATGAAGACCTGCTGCACGATCTGGCGGCCTACGTCCACGTCGCGCGCGCCCACGCGCGACACCACCATGGCCGCGGCCACCGAGATCAACAGGCCGGGAATCTGCGCCACCAGCGCGTCGCCCACCGCCAGCAGGATGTAGCTGTTGGCCGCCTGACTGGCCGACAGATCGTGCGACAGCATGCCGATGGCAAAGCCGCCGATGATGTTGATGATCAGAATCAATATGCCGGCAATCGCGTCGCCACGCACGAACTTGCTCGCGCCGTCCATGGCGCCGAAGAAGTTGGCCTCGTCCTGGATCTCCAGGCGCCGCTGCTTGGCCGCGGACTCGTCGATCAGGCCGCTGTTGAGGTCCGCGTCCACCGCCATCTGCTTGCCCGGCATGGCGTCCAGCGTGAAGCGCGCCGAGACCTCGGCGATGCGCTCGGCGCCCTTGGTGACGACGATGAAGTTGATGACCACGAGAATGGCAAAGACGATCAGGCCGACGGCAAAGTTGCCGCCGATCAGAAAGTGCCCGAAGGCCTCGATCACCGCGCCGGCAGCGCCCGGCCCGGTGTGGCCCTCCAGCAGCACCACGCGGGTAGAGGCCACGTTCAGCGCCAGGCGCATCAAGGTAGTGAGCAGCAGCACCGCCGGAAATGCCGCAAAGTCCAGCGGCTTGATCATGTAGGCGGCGACCATCATCACCATCAGCGCCACCGCGATGTTGAAGGTGAAGAAGGTGTCGAGCAGCCACGGCGGAAAGGGCAGCACCATCAGCGCCAGGATGGCCACGACCAATACCGGAATGGACAAGCCCTGCAGCAGCGAGCGGTTGTCGCTGGCCCAGGCCCGGGCGGTCTGGATGGAAGGCGTGGTCATCGTGCTTTACCTGTGTTGCGCCTGCGGCGAATGGGGGTCGAGCTGCGGCGGAATGTGCGCATCGGGAACCGGCGGGGCGTCGGGCATGCGGCCTTCGCCGCGCATCGCCGCCTTGAGCCGATAGACGTAGGCCAGCACCTGGGCGACCGCGGTGTAGAGCTGCGCCGGAATCGGCTGGTCCAGGTCGGCATGGGCGTAGAGCGCGCGCGCCAGCATGGGCGAGCGCAGCACCGGAATGGCGTGTTCCATGGCCAGGTCGCGGATGCGAAAGGCCACCAGGTCGGTGCCCTTGGAGATGACCTGGGGCGCGCCCATGCTGGCTTCGTCGTAGCGCAGCGCCACCGCGTAGTGCGTGGGGTTCATCACCACGAAGTCGGCGCGCGGCACGGCGCTGACGCTGGCGCGCTCGGCCACCTCGCGCTGCTTCTGGCGGATGCGCTGGCGAATCAGCGGATTGCCGTCCGAGTCCTTGTGCTCTTGCTTGACCTCTTCATGGCTCATCTTCAGCCGCGAGCGGTGCAGGTACTGCTGCAGCGGCACGTCCACCACGGCAAACAGCAGCACGACGAGCAGCAGCAGCGCCACGCCCGTGCCCACCCACTGGCCGGCGTCGCGCAGCGACGGGGCGGCGGGCTGCAGCACCAGTTGGGCCATCTTCTCGGCGCTGGTGGACATGTACTTCCAGGCGACGTAGATCAGCGCCGTGGCCAGCAGCAGCATCTTGCCCAGATTGGACAGCTTCTGTTTGGACACCAGGTTCTTCACGCCCTGCAGCGGGTCGAGCCGGCTGAACTGCGGCTGCAGCGCCTTCAGGCTCCAGATCCAGCCGCCCGAGCCCAGGCTTGCCGCCACCGCCGCCAGCGCCGCCAGCAGCGCCAGCACCAGGCTGATCGCCAGGCCCACGAGCAGCATGGCCTGTAGCCGGTTGAACATGTCCGCGGGCGCGCGCAGGGCGACGGCGTCAAAACTGAGCTGGCGCCCCATCTCGCGCGTGAGCACGTCCAGCAGCGTCGGAAAGAAGGACCACAGCACCAGACCAAGCACGCCGAGCACCGCCAGGTGCGACAGCTCCTGCGAACGCGGCGCCTGCCCATCCTCGCGCGCCTTCTGCAGCTTGCGCTCGGTTGCGGGGAGTTGTTTGTCCTGACTTGAATCCATCTCGGCCTGCCCGTGGGGTCAGGCCATTGTCGGGAGATGGCGCGCGGGCTAAAGCCCGAACAGCGGGGCCGCAAGGGCCTTGTTCAGCCCAGCCGGCGTCGAGCTGAAGTCATCAAAACGATAGCTGTCAGCGCTTGTCCAGAAAGCGTTTGCAGCCGATTTTGCTTGTAACACAGCAGCCCGCTCAAAAACCCAGGCTGGCCAGCAAATCGTCCACCTGGGATTGGTCGGTAACCACCTCGCCGGGGTTCTTCTCGGGTTCGACCACCGGGCCCTGCAGGCGCGGCGGCTCGGCGGGCGCCGCCTGGACCACGGTGCCCGGCGGCGCGGTCTGGATCACCAGCTGCACCAGCTGCTCTTCGATGGTCGCGGCCAGGTTCACCACGCGCGCGATCACCTGGCCGGTGAGGTCGTGAAAGTCCTGGGCCATCATGATTTCGGTCAGATGGCCATCGAGCTCCTCGCCCGCCTGGCGCAGGTCGACGAGAAAGTTGTAGATCTCACCGCGCGCCACGGCCGCCACCGGGTCGGCCATCAGCGCGTCGAAGGTACGCTCGCCCTCGTCGGCCACGCGGTCGCGGATGGCCTTGGCCATCTCCACGCGGCCCAGCACCTTCTCCGCCGCCTGGCCAGTCAGGCGCGAGATGTAGGACAGGCGGCTTTGCGCGTCGGGCAGCTCGCTCATGGTGCTGCGCAACTGGTTGGCGTAGCCAAGCTCGGAAAGTGCGGTGTGCAACTGGCGCGTGAGCTGGCCGATGCGCGTGTGCACGTCCTCGGCGTCCGGGGTCGCAGGCGTTGCGGCGAGGTCCTCGCTTGCCATGTCTACAAGCCCAGTTTCTTGAGGATGAGCGTGACCTTTTCTTCGAGCGTGGCCTTGGTGAAGGGCTTGACGATGTAGCCCGCGGCCCCGCCCTGGGCGGCGGCAACGATGTCTTCCTTGCGCGCCTCGGCCGTGACCATCAGCACCGGCAGGTGCTTGAGCGCGTCGTCCTTCTTGATCTCCGCCAGCAACTGAAAGCCGTTCATGTTGGGCATGTTGATGTCGGAGACGACAAAGTCGAACTTGCTGTTGCGCAGCTTCTGCAGCGCAACCACGCCGTCTTCGGCTTCATCGGCTTCGGTGAACCCGCTCTCCTTGAGCAGGTTGCGCACGATGCGGCGCATCGTCGAAAAATCGTCAACTATCAGGAAACGAAGGGCTGAGGACACTGGAGACCCTTTCGGTCGAACACATGTAATGGATTATTGCGGCCGCCGTCGCTGCCCGCCATCGGCGCTTACCCGGCAGCCCCAGGGGCCGCATTGTCCGGGTTTTTCTCTGCCGGGCCAGCGGGCAGGCTCAGCGCCGGCAGGTCGTGGCCCATCAGGCGCTCTTCGGCCTCGCGCGTGAGCACCGTGATGGTGATGCGCCGGTTTACCGCGGCGCGCGGCTCCTGCGGCTGCAGCGGGTCGCTGGCGGCCAGGCCCACCACGCGGATCAGCTTGTCGTCGGGCATGCCGCCGGCCACCAGCTCGCGCCGCGAGGCGTTGGCGCGGTCGGCGGAAAGCTCCCAGTTGCTGTAGCCGCGCTCGCCGTTGCCATAGGGCGTGGCGTCGGTGTGCCCGGCGATGCTGACGCGGTTTTCCACCCCGCCCAGCGCCCCGCCGATGGCGCGCAGGATGCTGCGCATGTAGTTCTTGACCAGCGCGCTGCCGCTGTCGAACATGGGGCGGTTTTGCTCATCGACGATCTGCACCTGCAGGCCGTCGGGCGTGACGTCGATGCGGATCTGCGAGCGGTATTCGTTGAGCGCCATGTCCTGGGTGATCACCGATTCGAGCTTGCCCTGCAGCTCCTTGATGCGCTGCGCATCGATGCGCGCACGCTCGGCACGCTGGGCCTCGATGCTCTGGGGTCGGGCCTGCTGGCTGGTGTGGCCCTTGTCGGCGTCACTGTCCTGGCTGCGGCGCATCTGGCCGTAGACGCGCGCCAGATCGGTGCCGCCGCCCTGGATCACGCTGGAGCTGTTGCCCGCGCCGTCGCCGCCCTGCATCGCCACCTTCATCGGTGAGGCGAAGTACTCGGCAATGCCCTGCAGGTCGCCCTTGCTGGTCGAGCCCAGCAGCCACATCAGCAGGAAGAAGGCCATCATCGCGGTCACGAAGTCGGCGTAGGCGATCTTCCAGGCGCCGCCGTGCGCGCCATGGTCCGCCTTCTTCACGCGCTTGATGATGATGGGTTGCAGTTTCTTGTCCGCCATGGCGCATCACCGCGGGCTGCAAAGCCCTATTTCTTGCCCTTCACGTGCGATTCCAGTTCGATGAAGCTCGGGCGCACGTCGGAGAACAGCACCTTGCGCCCGAATTCGATGGCCGTCGCCGGGTTGTAGCCCTGCATGCTGGCCAGCAACGTGGACTTGATGCACACCAGCTCCTTGCTGGCGTCCTCGTTGCGCTGCTCGAGCAGGCCGGCGAGCGGCTCGGCCACCGCGTAGGCCAGGAAGATGCCCAGGAAGGTGCCCACCAGCGCCGAGGCGATCATGCCGCCGAGCACCGCCGGCGGCTGGCCGACGTTGCCCATGGTGTTGACCACACCGAGCACCGCCGCCACGATGCCGAAGGCCGGCAGCGCGCCCGCCAGGCGGGTGAGCGCGGCCACCGGGCCGTGCGCCTCCTGGTGGTGGGTTTCGATCTCGCTGTCCATCAGCGCCTCGATCTCGTGGGCGTTGAGGTTGCCCGAGACCATCATGCGCAGGTAGTCGGTGGTGAATTCGAGCACATGGTGGTCGCTGCCCACCGTGGGGAATTTCTTGAACAGCTCGGACTTTTCCGGCTCCTCGACGTCGGCCTCGATGGCCATCAGGCCTTCCTTGCGCGCCTTCTGCAGGATCTCGTAGAGCATGGCCAGCAGCTCCATGTAGCGCGCCTTGGTGTACTGGCTGCCCTTGAACAGCTTGGGCAGCGCCGAGAGCGTCCCCTTGAGCACCTTGGGCTGGTTGTTGACCACGAAGGCCCCCACCGCCGCGCCGCCGATCGTGGCCATCTCGAACGGCAAGGCCTCCATGAGCACATGGATGTTTCCGCCGTGCGCCACGAACACGCCGAAGACGCTTCCGAAGACGACGGCATAGCCGATGATGATGAACATGAGCGTTGACTTGGTTGAGCGCGCAAACCCCGCAAAGGCGCACCGATCCTAGCAAGGGTATCGACCGCCGTTCCCCTCACTTGAACTGTAAAGCACGGCCATTTGGCGCTATTGCCGGGCCCGCGCCCTGCGGGCAAGTGCGGCGCGATCGCGCAAGATACCCGGGTTTTCGCCCATCCCAGCGGCTTTTGACCACGTCATGCACTGGGTATGCTGCACGCCATGAAAGCCGTCCTCCTTGCCGGCGGGCTTGGAACCCGCATCGCCGAAGAGTCGCACCTGCGCCCCAAGCCCATGATCGAGATCGGCGGGCGGCCCATCCTGTGGCACATCATGAAGATCTATTCCGCCCACGGCGTGAACGACTTCATCGTCTGCCTGGGCTACAAGGGCTATGTCATCAAGGAGTACTTCGCCAATTACTTCCTGCACATGTCCGACGTCACCTTTGACATGGCGGAAAACCGCATGCAAGTACACCACCGCCACGCCGAGCCCTGGCGCGTGACCCTGGTCGATACCGGCGAGAACACCCAGACCGGCGGTCGCCTGCGCCGCGTGCGCGAGTACCTGGACCCCGGCGAAACCTTCTGCTTCACCTACGGCGACGGCGTGGCCGATCTGGACATGGAGGAGCAGTTTGCGTTTCACCGCGCGCACGGGCGGCTGGCCACCATCACCGCCGTGCAGCCGCCGGGTCGCTTCGGCACGCTGGCGCACGAGGGCGGTGCAGTCACCGGTTTTGAAGAAAAGCCGGCCGGCGACGGCGGCTGGATCAATGGCGGCTTCTTCGTGCTGCAGCCCGAGGTCATCGGGCTCATCGATGGCGACGCAAGCCCGTGGGAATCCACGCCGATGAAGACCTTGGCGAGTCAGAACCAATTGCGCGCCTTCGAGCACCACGGCTTCTGGCAGCCCATGGACACGCTGCGCGAGAAAAACCTGCTCGAAGAGCTCTGGGCCAGCGGCCAGGCGCCCTGGAAATGCTGGTGAACGCCACCCCTGCCCCGTCGCTCGCCTTCTGGCGCGGCAAGCGCGTGCTGCTCACCGGCCACAGCGGCTTCAAGGGCGCGTGGCTGGCACTGTGGCTGACAGAGCTCGGCGCCGAGGTCACGGGCCTGTCGCTCGCACCGGTCGGCAGACCCAATCTGTTCACCCTGGCAAGGATCGCAGGCGACTTGCAGGCCAGCCATTGCACCGATATCCGCGATGCGCAGGCCGTGGCCACCATCGTGCGCAAGGCGCGCCCGCAGATCGTGCTGCACCTGGCCGCGCAGGCCCTGGTGCGCCAGAGCTACGCCGAGCCGCTGGCCACCTGGGCCACGAACGTGCAGGGCACGGCCCATGTGCTCGATGCGCTGCGCGGCCAGAGCGACGCCCGCGTGGCCGTCGTCGTCACCACCGACAAGGTCTACCGCAACCGCGAATGGGCCTGGCCCTACCGCGAGGACGACGCGCTCGGCGGCCACGACCCCTACAGCGCCAGCAAGGCCGCGTGCGAACTGGTCGCGGCCAGCTACCGCAGCGCCTTTTTGCAGGCCCAGGGCCTGGCGCTGGCCACCGCGCGCGCGGGCAACGTGATTGGAGGCGGCGACTGGGCCGAGGACCGCCTCATCCCCGACGCCGTGCGCGCCTGGGGCGCAGGGCAAGAGCTGGTGATCCGCAACCCGCAGGCCACCCGCCCCTGGCAGCACGTACTCGAACCGCTGGCCGCCTATCTGAGACTGGCCGAGCGCCTGTGGGAGCAGCCCGAACTGGCGGGGGCCTACAACTTCGGCCCGCTGCCGCATGAAGCGGCGACGGTCGAATTTGTATTGAAATTGGCCTCTGGCGCTTATCCAACAAGCGCAATCAGCTATCAAAATAGTAATAATCAGCCGCACGAGGCCGGTTGGCTTGCACTGGAAACCGCCCAGGCCCGCCAGACGCTGGGCGTGGCGCCGCGCTGGACACTGGAGCAGGCCGTGGCGCGCACCATGGCCTGGTACCGCGCCCAGGCCGCAGGGCAGGACGCCCGCGCCTTGTGCCTGGCCGACCTGCGCGCCTTCGAGGAAAGCCCATGACGCCGCAAGAAATTCGCGCCGACATTGCCCGGCTGGTCGAGCAGTACGCCGCCGCCAGCCTGCGCCCGCAGGCCTTCGAGCCCGGCAGCACGCCTGTGCCGCCCTCGGGCAAGCTGCTAGGCGCAGAGGAACTCAAATACATGGTCGAGGCCAGCCTGGATGGCTGGCTGACCACCGGCCGCTTCAACGCCGCCTTCGAACTCAAGCTGGCGGCCTTTTTGGGCGTGCGCCACGCCATCACCGTCAATTCGGGCTCCTCGGCCAACCTGGTCGCGTTCAGCACGCTGACCAGCCCGCGGCTGGGCAGCCGCGCCATCCGCCCGGGCGACGAGGTGATCGGCGTGGCCGCAGGCTTTCCGACCACGGTCAACCCCATGCTGCAATTTGGCGCCGTGCCGGTATTCGTCGACATCGAGCTGGGCAGCTACAACATCGACGCCAGCCGGATCGAGGCGGCCATCGGCCCGAAAACCAAGGCAATCATGCTGGCCCACACGCTGGGCAACCCGTTCAACCTGGACGTCGTCACCGCGCTGTGCAAAAAGCACGGCCTGTGGCTGATCGAGGACTGCTGCGACGCGCTCGGCTCCACCTGGCAGGGCCGCAAGGTAGGCAGCTTCGGCGACATCGGCACGCTGAGCTTCTATCCTGCGCACCACATCACCATGGGCGAGGGCGGCGCGGTGTTCACCAACAACGATGAACTCAAATTGATCGCCGAGAGCTTTCGCGACTGGGGGCGCGACTGCTACTGCGCGCCCGGCAAGGACAACACCTGCTGCAAGCGCTTTGCCCAGCAGTTCGGCACCCTGCCCATGGGCTACGACCACAAATACACCTACAGCCACCTGGGCTACAACCTCAAGATCACCGACATGCAGGCCGCCTGCGGCCTGGCGCAGCTTGAAAAGGCCGATCAATTCATTGCCCGGCGCAAAGCCAATTTCGCTTGGCTGCACGAGCGGCTGCGCGACTGCGAAGAATTTCTCATCCTGCCCCACGCCACGCCGGGCAGCGACCCCTCGTGGTTCGGCTTTCCCATCACGCTGCGCGACAACGCCCCGGTTTCGCGTCTGGACCTGCTCACCTACCTGGATCAGAACAAAGTGGGAACCCGCCTGCTTTTCGCCGGAAACCTCACGCGCCAGCCTTATATGCTGGGCCGCAACTACCGCGTGAGTGGCACGCTGGAGCACACCGACAAGGTGATGAACGACACCTTCTGGATCGGCGTGCAACCGGCGCTGACGCAGGAGATGCTGGAATTTGCCGCCAAGAGCATCCGGGCCTATCTGGGCGTCGACTTTGAATGAACGAATCGGAGAAACGCCATGCGAGCGATCAGCCAACGCGACAAGGTTTCGCTCAAAAGCTTGTTTTTGATTGAGCCGAATCGCTACCACGCTGGCTCTCTATTTGCATGACTTTGTCGCAATAATAATTTGGATCTGGATTGCCATGAAACAGGACATCCCGCTCGCAATCAGCCCCAATGGGACATTGGGCAGCCGTCATTCGGAAAACGACAAAATTTCCTATTCCCTGACCGAACAGGCATTTGCAAAATCCTCAATACCATTGATAGACAAGCTTGAAGCCTTTCCGCGATTTGTGCCGAAAAGATCCATTGCAAGGTTTTTGGCAAAGCATGAATTATTCAAGAAAATATTGGGAGTCACAGGGATAATCGTAGAGTGTGGAGTATTCAACGGTGCAGGCCTGTTTTCATGGGCTCAGTTAAGCAATATTTATGAACCAGCAAATCACACGCGAAAAATCGTGGGATTCGATACATTCAATGGCTTCCCGGGCATAAATAAAGACATGGACAATACCGCCGAATTCCAAAACAAAGTTGGTGATCTGCGCGGATCAAGTCTTGAAGAATTACTTGCCTCGGCGAAAAAACACAACAAAGAACGACACCTTTCGCACATCAACAATATCGATTTCGTTTCCGGTGATTTTTTTGAAACGTCAGAGAAATATCTTCAAGACAACCCCCATACAATTATCTCGCTGCTGTATCTGGATTTCGATTTGTATGAGCCAACCAAAAGAGCGCTCGAACTTTTCCTGCCAAAAATGCCGAAGGGCGCAATAGTCGCATTTGACGAAATCAATTGCAATTCTTTTCCAGGAGAAACCCGGGCACTGGAAGAGGTCATGGGGATAAATAGTCACAGAATCAATCGATTCACTATTGACCCATGGATTTCCTATATAGAATTGTGAATTCCAATGAGAATTGCCATACTTGGGGCCACAAGCCAAATCGCCAAAGATTTGATCAAGTGTTTTCTTGAAAAAAACGATCACGACTTGACGTTGTTTGCGCGTCGGCCTGATGCGGTAGAGCATTGGCTAAGCAGTGTCGATCACTCAAATCGCCCCGTCATCTCCAACTTTGACCATTTCTCCACGGAAAAGACATTTGACGCAATAATCAATTTTGTAGGGGCAGGCAACCCAGCAACGGCATTGGCCATGGGCAGGAAGATATTTGAAACAACCCGCCAATTTGACCAGATTGCATTGGATTATTTGGCATCTCACACGGACTGCCGATATATATTTTTGAGTAGCGGCGCAACATACGGATCGTCTTTTCTCGTGCCGCCCAACATGCACACGCATGCAACTGTGGAAATAAACCAGCCCCAACCCGCGGATTGGTATGGAATTTCAAAGTTGTGCACCGAGTTGAACCATCGCTCCCTGGATCATCTGGGGATTGTCGACGTCCGCATTTTTAGTTATTTCAGTCGGTCACAAGACTTGGGTGCGCAATTTTTCATTTCTGAAATACTCCGTGCCATACACAATAGATCAACTCTGGAAGTTTCGTCCGATCACATTGTGCGCGATTATTTGCATCCAGTGGATTTTCATCAATTGATTGAAAAAGTACTGGCCTCTCCTTTCGAAAATCGAGTGCTCGATTGCTACAGCCGCGCTCCGGTGTCCAAAAAAGCACTGCTTCAGTTCATGAGTGAAAATTTCGGGCTGGTTTACAAGGAGGCCAAGAAAAACGGGTTGCCCAAAATCAATACGAAAGTCAATTACTATCCAACTGGCAAACAAGCTTCGAGCATCGGGTACGCCCCCCTGTATTCTTCACTGGAAGGAATAGAAATTGAAGCGCGTGCCATTTTGGATTCATTGCCCAAACAACACTTTCTCGAATGACAATTGAACTTGCCCGCAAAATGCGCATGCAAGCACTTCGCATGGTGCATGCCGCGAAAGCATCGCACATCGCAAGCGCATTATCCATCTGTGATATAGTTGCCGTTTTATATGGTAAAGTACTTGCCGTTTCTCCGGCCGATCCGGAATGGCCAGAGCGCGATCGATTTTTGTTGTCCAAAGGGCATGCATGTGTTGCCATATATGCCGCCCTGGCCGAATGTGGATTCATCACGGCAGAAGATCTGGAGACCTACGGCCAAGACGGTTCAGCACTCATGAATCACATCAGTCACCAGGTTGCTGGTGCCGAATTTTCTACTGGGTCGTTGGGTCATGGACTGCCTTTTGGCGTTGGCAAGGCCCTGGCAGCCAAAAAGAAAAAATCCGACTGGAGAACTTTTGTATTACTGAGTGACGGAGAGTGGGGAGAGGGTAGCAATTGGGAAGCACTGCTGTTTGCAGCCCACCACCATCTTGACAATTTGGTGGCGATCATTGATTACAACAAGCTGCAGAGCTTGACTACAGTGGAGCAAACGCTGCGCCTGGAGCCATTGGTTGACAAATTTTCCGCATTCGGCTGGCAAGTTCGAGAAGCAGATGGCCACGACCACGCCTCCTTGACAGATATGCTGAGCACCACGCCATGGAGCGCTGGCAAGCCTTCATTGTTGATAGCCCACACCATCAAAGGCAAGGGCGTATCTTATATGGAAAATTCTGTTGAATGGCATTATCGATCGCCCGATGACATTCAGCTTGCCAAGGCTTTGCACGAGTTGGAGCGCGGCTGATATGCGAAATGCATTCATAGACGAACTGGTCAGCCTGGCCAGAGAGCACGAAAACATCGCCTTGATTACCGGTGATTTGGGGTTTTCGGTTATCGAGCCTTTTGCCGATACTTTTCCAGACCGCTTCATCAATGCGGGTGTTGCAGAGCAAAACATGACCGGACTAGCGGCAGGTATGGCATCTGAAGGTTATCATGTATTCACCTACTCGATTGCCAATTTCCCCACCTTCCGCTGTGCGGAACAAATCCGAAACGATGTGGATTTCCATAATCTTCCGGTAACTGTGGTTTCAGTTGGCGGCGGCGTGGCTTATGGTGCCTTGGGGTATTCTCATCATGCGGTTCAAGATTATGCTTTGATGCGTATTTTCCCAAACATGTTGATCGCAGCCCCGGGCGACCCCTTGGAAGTTCGCGCATGTTTGCGCTATCTGATATCCAACCCTCAACCGTCTTATCTCAGACTCGGGAAGGCAGGAGAGCCTTGCTTTCACTCGGCGGTACCAGAAATAAAACCTGGAGAATGGCTGAAGGTTTTCCAGAGTGAATGCAACGTTCCAGATCAAAAAACATTACTCACCACAGGCGCAACGCTCGATATTGCGATGAATTGGATCAATAGTTCTGCATATCAAGATTACAGCGTGCACAGTCTGCCTTTGTGGGGACTGAACCAAAAATCCCGGCAAATACAGTACGCAAAGAAATTCAGCAAAATAGAGACCATTGAAGATCACTTGGTCGATGGTGGTTTCGGCTCCTGGGTGCTTGAATCCGCAATAGGCCATGCCGATCTGATATCACGCATTAAAATTCACGCACTTGACGCTCGAATTTGCGGCACTGTGGGTTCAAGCAAGATGCTCCATGAATTCGGAGGCCTTGCCTTGCCATGACGGGTTGCGCAAGACCACGAACGCGATCATTGCCGACTGAGATGCCTCGGTGTGCCAAATCGTCATCACCACTACAGCGCCATCGCCTTGGTGGCGTAACGCAGGTAAGTCACGGCAAATTCGGTTTGGCCGTGAGCGTGTTCCACTTCGGCCAAGCAGGCCAAGGCCACCGGGTCATTGGGCACGGCGCTCAAGACCAGTTCGGCGAATTCGGTCACGCTGCGCCAGCATTGGTCCATCTTTAGAGGGGCTTGCGCGCAGTCCTTGCCCGTATCGCGGGCCAGCGCGCGTTCCACCAACTCCTGCAGCCGCGCATGCGCTTGCGGCAGCGCCAGCTCGGCGCCATCGGGCAGACCCACACGCGGTACGGGCGGCGTGCGCAGGTGCGCCGGACAAGCGGCCAGCCAGGCGGCCACGGCACGCTCCTGGGCCTGCGCATCATCGGGATGCTCCAGTCCGGCCTGCCAGCGCAGCCACATGGTGCGCAATGCATCGGCCCAATGTGGACAAACGATATCGTCACGCATCAGCGGTGATCGTTCGACTTCATCGCGCAGCGATAGGCGCAAAGCGTTGAGTTGCTCTATATCAGCCGCAAAGCCGATCGCCAAGGCCAGGTACTCGTCTCGGGTTTTGGCCAGCCATTGCGAGCGGCCCAGGTAGGTCAGTGCCTCTGTACTGATCCGCGCGGGCGAACTGCTTCCCTCCATCGACACCAAGGGCACCCCCATCCACAAGGTATCGAGAGTTGTGGTCCCGCCGGTCAAAGGGAAGGGATCGAGCGCAATATCGATGTCGTGATAGGCCAGGTACTGCCTGTCGGTATCCAGCGGCACAAGCATCAGTCGCTGGACATCTATGCCAAGTTTGGCGCAGCGATCTTTGTAGTCTGCCGCGAATTCGGGTTTTTCAAACCCCTTGCCTTCAATCAACAGGCGCGCCGCAGGCGTCCGCTGCAAGATTTCACCCCACAGCGTCAACACGTCATCCGTCAACTTGCCCAGGTTGTTGCACGAACCGTAGGTGACAAAGCCGTTGCGCAGGGCAGGTGTGGGCTGCACGGCGTAGCGCGGCTGGTAGCGCCACAATGGATTGCGACTGTGGGCGCGGTAGCTGGTGAGGTAAGTGGGAAGCCTGAACAGCGTCTCGGTAAACAACGCATCCGCCCCCGGCGGATTGATGACCTCGTCCGTCAGGTAATAGTCGATGGCAGTCAAACCCGTGGTAGCCACGAAACCGATGAAGGTAGCCTGCACCGGCGCGGGCTTGCGCGCCAGGGTGAGCAGCGAATGGTGCCCGGTGTGGCCACTCATGTCGACCAGGATGTCGATTGCGTGGCGGCGTATGGTCAGGGCGCGCTGCTCTTCGTCCTGATCATGCAGGCGGATGAAATGGTCCACGTGGCAACGCACCCGTTCGGTCACGTTGTCGTCCTGCGGGTAGGTGTAGAACCCGTACACCTCGAACTGGCGACGGTCCAGCTGCGCCAGGATGCCCTCGGCAAAACACATCACCGCATGCTTGCGAAAGTCCGGCGAGATGAAGCCCACTTTCAGTCTGCGCCAAGGATCGCCGCGGCGCTCTTCATAGCTGGGCCAGTGGGGCTTGAACTGCGGCTCGAACGTATTGCCGAATTCCCTGGCGGCAGCGGTCAGCGCCTGCGGGCTGGTCTCGGGGTCTGCCAGCATGAACAGCAGGCGATTGGAATGGTTGGCGGCGAATTGGGGCGCCAGGGCGATGGCTTCGGTACAGTCCTGCACCGCTTCGCGTATCTGCCCCAGTTCCCGCCGATGTATGGCGCGCTGTGTCAGGGCGTTGACGCGTTCCAGGTCGTCAACAGCGCATCTCAGCGCGTGTTCGCTCGCCTCATATCCCCTCTGGTGCAGATTGATGGGATAGCAGCACTGGGCCAGCTTCATCCAGCAGACGCTGCGCTCGGGGCGCAGTCGCACCACTTCTTCCAGCAGGGGCAGCGCCTCTCGTGGCCTCTCCTGGCCGACCAGCAGGTTGGCATGGTTGATCAGCAGCTCCGCATCGTGCGGATACAGGACGGCAGCTCTGCCGAAAGCCTGCAGGGCCGCATCGACTTCACCTTTTTGTCCCAGCGCAAAGCCCAGCAGGCGGTGGGCCATCTGGTGGCGACCATTCTTGCGCAGGGCCTGACGGCAAAGGCGGATGAGCAAGGGCCAGTCGCCGCCGGCCCGGGCGGCCTGCAGGCGCTCTGCCATGGGGTCGTGGTGGTGTTGCTTCATGATGGCAGTCTTCACGCCGGCTGCGGGCCTCACTGACGCCGCCGCGCCATGGTAGTGCACCGGGTGCGGGTGTCAGACCCGGAGTGGCGCAGCGCGGCGCCCTACTTCAGCAGCGCCAGCACACCCTGTGGTATCTGGTTGGCCTGCGCCACCATGGCGGTGCCGGCCTGCTGCAGGATCTGGGTGCGCGACAGGTTGGCGGTTTCCGCCGCAAAGTCCGCATCCAGGATGCGCGAACGCGACGCCGACATGTTTTCCGACGTGATGTTCAGGCTGGCGATGCTGGTCTCGAAGCGCGACTGCAGGGCACCGAGCTTGGCGCGCTCCCCGGCGATGTAGGACAGGGCCGAATCGACGGTCTTGAGCGAATGGGTAGCCTTGGAGAAGTCCGTGATGTCCAGCTCGGAGACCTTCTTGAGGTCCGAATTGAGCGTACCCGTGCCGGCGCCATCCAGCACGTTGGTGGTCGTGGACGCAGCGCTGAAGGACTTGTCCGAATCCAGCGTGATGTAGCCGCTGACCGCAACCGCGACCGCGCCGGCGTTGGTTGCCATGGTCTGCGGCGTACCCAGGGCGGCGGTGCCGCCGCTGCCGTCTCCCACCATCTTGGTGACGGTGACGGTGCCCGCGTTGTCCGACGCGGTATGCCCGACCGCAATCGTGTTGCCCGTCGCATTGGTCAGCACGATGGCCGACGCATCCTTGTTCAGCGAGGCGATCACCCCGGTTTTCGAGGATTGCTCGTTGATGGCCTGCACGGCAGCGGACAAGCCCTCGGAGCCGGTCGGCGAGGTGAGCGAAAACGAAATGGTCTTGAGGTCGGGCGTATTGTCCGACTCCAGCGTGATGGCGTAGGAGCCGGCGGTGCCGAAAGCCAGCTGCGCTTCGGTGCGCGCCGTCGCGCTCACGCCGGTAAGCTGGGTTTGCTGATTGATGTCGCGCGCCACGTCCTTGGCGTGCGCTCCCGTGGCCACGGCGATGGTCTCGCTGCTGCCCAGGGCGCCATTGATGACCAGTGAGCCAGCGGCCACGCCGTTGGAGCCATAGGCGCTTGTCGCCGCTATCGTGGGCTGCGCTCCGGTGCCCCCGGCGGCCGTGCCGGAGACTTGGTTGTTGCCGTAGACATTGGTGCGCAGGTTGGCCGTGGCCGCCACGATGGTCTGGTTGGCGTTGGCGCCCACCTGGAATTGCGATGTGCCGAAACTTCCGTCCAGCAGCTTCTGGCCATTGAACTCCGTGGTTTGCGCCACCCGGTCCAGTTCCGCCACGAGCTGATTCACTTCCTGCTGCAGCGCCTGGCGGTCGCTGATCGAGTTGGACGCGTTGGCCGACTGCACCGCCAGTTCGCGCACCCGCTGCAAGATGTCTCCCGCCGCCTTCATCGCGCCTTCGGCCACCTGCGCCAGTGAAATGCCGTCGTTGGCGTTGCGCGCCGCCTGGTTCAGCCCGCGGATCTGGCTGGTGAAGCGCTCGGAGATCGCCATGCCGGCCGCGTCGTCCTTGGCGCTGTTGATGCGCAGGCCCGAGGACAGGCGCTGTATCGAAGTATTGAGTGACCCCTGGCTGATGCCCAGATTGCGCTGCGCTGTCAGTGAAGCCACATTGGTATTGATGGTCGCGGCCATGGCTCGTGCTCCTGATGGCTGAGGGCTGTACGTCCGCACTGGGTGGCCAACACACCGTCTGGCAGACAAGACGGGAAGATGGGCAGATTGTGGAAATTTGAGCGCGCTGCAGTCGCCGGATAAGCCGGGCAAACCACGGGCAGCTTGCAAATTCAGGCCTAAAGTTCCGCGCCGGCCGGTCGAAATAGCTTGCAACGGGGCGTAACACCTCCGCCGCCACCAGAAAGCCCTTCGGGGCACTGTGGGCTGGGCCATTCAGCCATGGGCCCACATGGCGACACCGCCATATTCATCAGCTTCCTTGAAGGAGAATTTGCAATGGCCGCCACTATCAACACCAACGTCGCCTCGCTGACCGCCCAGCGCAACCTGGGTCTGAGCCAGAGTTCGCTCAATACCTCCATCCAGCGCCTGTCGTCGGGCCTGCGCATCAACAGCGCAAAGGACGACGCGGCCGGCATGGCGATCTCCGAGCGCTTCACCAGCCAGATCCGCGGCCTGAACCAGGCGGCGCGCAATGCCAACGACGGCATTTCGCTGGCGCAGACCGCTGAAGGCGCGATGAAGGCCGCCGGCGACATGCTGCAGCGCATTCGCGAGCTGGCCGTGCAGTCGGCCAACGCCTCCAACAGCGCGTCCGACCGCCAGGCGCTGCAGCAGGAAGTGAACCAGTTGGTGTCCGAACTGGACCGCGTGGCGCAAACCACGGAGTTCAACGGGCAAAAACTGCTCGACGGCGCCTTTGGCACCCAGCAATTCCAGGTCGGTGCCAATGCCAACCAGACCATCGTTGCCGCTACCGCCAACCTGCGCACCAGCGTCTATGGCAACAACCAGGTGTCGGGCGTCGCCGCAGGCGGCACGACCGCCCAAGCCACCATTGCAACGGCAACCGCCTATGGCTCCAACGGCGTCGCCGCTGGCACGATCGCCATCAATGGCGCGCTGGGCAGCGCCAATATCGCGGTAAGTTCCAATGCGCATGCCACGGCAATAGCGCAGGCGGTCAATCAGCAGACCCAGTCCACCGGCGTGACGGCCACGGCCCGCACCGAGGCCCAGGTGACGTTTGGTGCCATCGGCTCCTACGCGATCACCATCGAATCCGACAACAAGGCGGATCCGAAGACCATCTCCTTCTCGCTCACCGCCAACTCGGGGGCCGAAGGTCTGTCTGCTGCCGTCCAGGCCATCAACGAGCAATCGTCCAAGACGGGCGTGGTCGCATCGCTGAACAAGGACGCCACAGCCATCGTGCTGACCAATGCCACCGGCAACACGATTGCCATCGGCAGCACGGCAGCCGCCAATGCAGGTACGGTCGACGTGGTGAAGATGACCGGCGATGGCAAGGGCGGAGTGTCCACGATGGGCACGTCGCAATCGATGGCGACCAACGCCGGCGCCGTCGCGGTTGCGGTCAGCGGCTACATCACGCTGGATTCTGACAAGTCCTTCAGCGCGGTATCCACCACGACCACTGCCTTGTCGGGCACGGCAGCCACGCTGAATTCGGATCTGAAGAAAGTGTCTGATCTGGACATCACCGATTTCGCCAAGGCCACGCACTCGCTCAAGACCGTCGACTCGGCCCTGTCCTACATCGCCGGTGAACGCGCCAAGCTCGGCGCCCTGCAGTCGCGCTTCGAGACCTCGATTGCCGCCCTGCAGGTCACGTCCGAGAACATGTCCGCCTCTCGCGGCCGGATTCTGGATGCCGACTTCGCGGCGGAAACCGCCAACCTGTCGCGCACGCAAATCCTGCAGCAGGCCGGCACCGCCATGGTGGCGCAGGCCAACCAGTTGCCGCAAGGTGTGCTGGCCCTGCTGCGCTGAGGCAGCGCGGGGCTGAAGGGCGGCAGCGCCGGGGGTTGACCCGGCGCGCCGCCCCTCTACCCGAAAGCGTTTGATGCAATGCGGCAGGGGCCTGGCGGCTCCGGCCGCTTTTGCGCATTCCGGGCGCGGGTGGTGCAAAGTAGCGCAGTTGCACCGGCCTTTTCCGGGACACGCAGACGCATCGCGGTTTGATAATGTCCGCTGCAAGGTGGGCACAAGTGCAAGGAGGCAGCAATGGCCAGTTTTTCATCCATCGGCGTGGGCCTGGGTGGCAACGTCGATGTCAACGGACTGATCAAGGCCTCGGTGGACGCCGTCAAGCTGCCGATCACGCGCAGCAACGGGCTCAACGACCAGAACAAGCTCACCGAAGCGCGGATTTCCACCTTCGGCAAACTGCAGTCCCTCGTGTCCACGCTGCAGGGCGCGGCCAGCAAGCTGGCCAGCGTCACCGGCTGGAATGCGGTGACCGCCAGCTCGTCCAACGACAAGGCCCTCACCGCCACGGCCATTGGCGGCACGGTGGAAACCACCTTCAGCGTGGAGGTAAGCCAACTGGCCAAGGCGCAGGTGAGCAGCTCCGACGCGCTCACGGGCAACCAGGCGGTGGGTGCGGGCTCGCTCTCGATCGAGATCGGCCGCTGGAATGGCGGCAGTTTCACGGCGGGCAGCGCGAGCGCGGTCAACATCGACATCAGCGCCAGCGACACGCTGTCCGACATCGCGGGCAAGATCAATGGTGCCAATGCCGGCGTGACGGCCACCATCGTGACCGACGTGGCTGGCCAACGCCTGATGCTGCGCAGCAAGAGCACCGGCGAGGATGCCGGGTTTCAGCTCACGGTGACGGACGCCGACGGTGATTCGGGCGACGGCGCCGGCCTCTCGCGCCTGGCCAACGGGCTTTCCACCGACCCTGGGGTGCACGCCGGCGCCGACGCCAAGGCGCGCATCAACGGCCTGTTCGACGTCGTCTCCAGCACCAACACCTTTGAAAACGCGGTGGCCGGCGTGACCTTCAAGGCGAGCGAGCTCACCACCAGCGCGGTGGACATCACCGTCAGCAAGGACGCTTCTGCCGTCAAGAAGAACATCGAGGACTTCGTGGTGGCCTACAACGCCGCCAACCAGGCGCTCAACGAGCTGACCAAGTTCGACAAGGCCACCGGCCAGGGCGGCCTGCTGCAAGGCGACTCCGCTGCGGTGACGCTGCAGAACCAGTTGCGCAACGTGGTGCAGTCGCTGTCCAGCAGCACGGGGGCCTACAAGACGCTGTCGAGCATAGGCCTGGGCATGATCCAGGGCGGCGACCTGTCCATCGACAACGCCAAGCTCGGCGAAGCACTCAACGACCCGGACGCGGTCAAGGCCTTGTTCATCGGCGCCGACGGCAGCGCGGCCACGGTGGACGGCGTGGCCGAGAAGATCAAGGCGGCGACGGCGCAGCTGCTTGATTCCGACGGCTTCTTCGCCTCCAAGGACAAGCAGCTCAAGGCCACCATGGAGCGCAACGCCAAGGAGATCGCCCGCATCAACGATCGCGCCGACAGCACCGAGGCGCTGCTCAAGGCGCGCTACACCGCGCTCGACGCGCAGATGAGCAAGCTCAATGCGCTCAACGCCTACATCGCGCAGCAGGTGGAAACCTGGAACAAGCAGAAGATGTGAGGGCAGGCTTCAGTTTCTCCGTCCGCTGCCGATATCAGGTCTAGAAGACAGTCACAGGACAGCCGCCATGCTCACCGCCTTCCCTCCCCGCGCCGCTTCCGCCTACCAGCGCATCAACGTCGAAACCAGCATGCACACCATGGACCAGCACCAGCTGGTCAGCCTGCTGCTGGACGGCGTGCTCGGTGCAGTGGCTGCCGCCCGGGGCGCGCTGGCGCGCCAGGACGTGCCGGCCAAGTGCGCGAGCATAGGCAAGGCGGTGCGCATCGTCGAAGAAGGGCTGATGACGGCGCTGGACACCGACAACGGCGGCGAGATTGCCGCCAACCTGCACACCGTCTACGACTACGCGCTGCGTCGCCTGCTGGAGGCCAACGTCAAGAACGACGACGCCATGCTGGCGGAAGTGGCACGCCTGTTCGAACCCATCGCCCAGGGCTGGAAGGCCATGAAGCAGCCGCCGGCCGCCAACCACGAAAGCATGGCGCCCGGTGCAGCGCAGCCCGCCCTCCATCACCCCATGGTCGCCAACGCCTGAGTCACGCCATGCCCGAGACCCTGATCGACTACTACAAGGCCATCGAGGAAAGCAGCCAGCGCATGCTGCAGGCGGCCCAGCTTGAAAACTGGGACGAGGTGGTGCGCTGCGAGAGCACCTGCTCGGTGCTGATAGAGCAGCTGCGCTACCACGCCCAGACGCAAAAGCTCGCGCCCGCCCACCGCCGCGAAAAGAGCCAGATCATGCAGCGCATCCTGCGCAACGACGCGCAGATCCGCCTGCTGGCCGAGCCCTGGCTCGCGCGCTTCGACCGGCTGCTGGACCAGCAGGCACAGACCGTACACTGAGGCGGCGCGCCAGGCGCGCCCGCTATTGCGCCTCTTCCATCTGCTCGAACACCGTGCTGCCGCCTATGGGCAGCAGCTCTATCGTGGCAACCAGACCCGGCACGGCCGCCATCAGTTCGGCCTCGACCGTGGCGCGCTCGGTCGCCGCACGCCCCAGGGTCCAGTGGGCGGGCACGTGCATGTGCAGTTGCACAAAGCTGCGGCTGCCCGCGCGCCGGGAATTCAGGCTGTCAAAGTACACCACCTGCCCGCTGGCCTGGGCGTAGCGCTGCAGCAGCGCGTCGATGCGTTCGAGCTTGCCGGGCGCAAGCGCCTTGTCCATCAGCCCCTGCGAGGCCTGCCAGATGAGCGCACCGCCCTCCTTCAGGATGTTCAGCGCCACCAGCAGCGCCACCACCGGGTCCAGCCAGTACCAGCCGGTGGCGCCGGCGGCAAACAGGCCGACGACCACGCCACCGGAGGTCCATACGTCGGTAATCAAGTGGCGCGCGTCGCCCTCCAGCGCCACAGAGCGGCGCGCGCGCGCCGCGCGCAACATGCCCCAGGCAAGCAGCCCGTTGAAGACCGAGCTGAGCAGCGCCAGGCCCACGCCCCAGGAAAGCTGCTGCAGCGGCTGCGGCTGCAGCAGACGCAGCACCGCCGCCCAGATGATGGCAATGGCCGCGCCAACGACCAGGATCCCCTCGAAACCCGAGGAAAAATACTCCGCCTTGTGGTGGCCGAAGGGGTGGTCTTCATCCGCCGGCCGCGAGGCCACGGTCACCATGGCCAGCGCAAACACCGCCCCCGCGAGGTTGACGAAGGACTCCAGCGCGTCGGACAGCAGCCCGACCGAACCGGTCACCCACCACGCCAGCGTCTTGAGCACGATGGTGAGCACCGCCACGGCGATGGACACCTGCAACCAGTGGCGCGGCGCCATGCGGGCCAGCAGAGGTGAAGTCTTTATCGGCATGCAATGCAAACGGCGGTGGTCATGTCTGCCCGGCAAATGGTGCGCGGCCACGCCGGACACTAGCATGCCCGCCATCGCCCTGCAGCGCCCGCCGGCAAGCGGGCGGCGCCGCTACTGCGGCCGCCGCTTCCAGCCCGGGATGATCACGTCCTTGAAAAACCGCTGATCAAGCAGCAGCCACACCAGCACCGGGGCTAGCGTAGGCAGCACCAGCACGCCGAGCTGGTAGCCATAGACGATCAGCTCAAGCTGCCACGGGTCGATGAACAGCAGCCGCGCCTGGTACTGCGCCGCGCCGGCAAGCTGCATCCACAAATACATCACCAGGCTGAAAACCTGCACCGGCAACAGCAGCAGATAACCCAGCAGCGCCCGCCCCAGGCGCCCCGGCGTGCGGTGGGTCAGCCAGGCGGCCAGCAGCAGCGCCAGGAAGATCGGCAGGCCATAGGCGTAACGGCCGGGGTCGGCCTCCAGCACCACGTCGCCCAGGCGCCCGGACTGCGGGTCGCGCACGCTCACCGCCGTGTCCACCTCGATGCTGCCGGGCGCCTTGCGTACGCTGCGCACCCACATCGGCGCGCCCTGCTCCAGCACCACGTGCGACAGCGCTGCCACCGGGTAGGACAGCCAGGGTGAGGCTTTGGACCAGGCCAGCGTCAGCACCACGATGGCCGCAGCCGCAATCAAGGCAAAGCGCAGCAGCACCGGGCCGGCTCGGGGTGGCGCGGCGGCAGTCATGCGCGGGCGTGCGGCAGCGACAGGTCGGGCGAATGGCTGACCACGCCCTGGCCACGCGGCGCTGGCGTGCGCGGGGACGGCGGCGGCGCCGCAGGCGGCCCATCGGGCGGCGGTGGGCCGTCACCCTCGTGCGCGCCGGCGCGCGTGGTGGTGCGCACCCACAGCAGCCAGACCACGAGCACGTCCAGCATGATCAGCGCCTGCCAGAGAAACTCGTGCGCGAAATTGAAGGCTGCGGTGTTCCATTGCCCGATGTAGAACAGGCTGATCACGCGCACCACATTCAGCGCCTGCACCGCCACGCAGCCGATCAGCAGGCCGCGCAGCTTGCTGCGCCAGGGCGCGGGAAACGCCAGGATGGCCGCGGCCAGCACGATGCAGGCCTCGATGCCATTGCAGCCGGGCTCGATCGACACGCCAAACCCCGTGGCGGTATTCCACAACACCTTGCCCTGCGCGGCCGCGCTGGCGTCAAACCAGGTAACCAGCCCCGCGCTGATGCGCGCAAGCAGCGCCGTCCAGGGCAGCACCGCATGCTGCTGCACCCAGTTGAGCATGTTCACGCCAAACAGCGAAAGCTGAATGCCAAGAAAGAGCAGAAAGAAGCGCAGCATGGTCGTATTCTGGCCGATCAAGAGAAAACGGCAGGCCCCGCAAGGTCTGCCGTTTTCTCGCCCGCCGAGCGCGTTGGATTTACATGCGCTGGCGGCGTGCACCCGCGTGCTGGCGCCAGGCGAGCATGTTCAGCCCCGGCACCGCCAACCACTCCCGCTCCGGGAATGTGGAGACGCTGCCGCAATCAGGCGGAGCACGGAAATTCGGCTCATAACCGTTGCTGGCACTTCACACCAACAAGGCATTCACCCTTCTCACATACGCCGCCGGGTCTTCGGGCAGGCCGCCCTCGGCCAGCAGGGCCTGGTCGAACAGGATGTGCGCCAGGTCGTTGAAGTGCACGCTGCCATCGAGCTTCTTGACCAGCGGGTGCTCGGGGTTGACTTCAAGAACCGGCTTGACGTCGGGCGCCTTCTGGCCGGCCTGTTTCAGCAGGCGCGCGAGCTGGTTGCTCATGTCGCCGTCCTTGACGACCAGGCAAGCGGGTGAATCGACCAGGCGGGTGGTCACGCGCACGTCTTCGGCCTTGTCCTTCAGCGCTTCCTTGAGCTTGGCCAGCAGCGGCTTGAAGGTTTCGGCGGCCTCGTCAAAGGCCTTCTTTTCGGCTTCGTCCTGCAGCTTGCCCAGGTCTACCGCGCCCTTGGCGACGGATTGCAGCGGCGTGCCGTCAAAGTCCTGCAGATAGCCCAGCGCCCATTCGTCCACGCGGTCGCTCATGAGCAGCACCTCGATGCCCTTTTTCTTGAAGACTTCAAGCTGCGGGCTGCTTTTGGCGGCGGCGAGTGTCTCGGCGGTGATGTAGTAGATGGCCTCCTGGCCTTCCTTCATGCGCGCCTTGTAGTCGGCCAGGGCAACGTTTGCGGTGTCGCTCGTCGTGGAAGCAAAGCGCAGCAGCCGGGCGATGCGCTCGCGGTTGGCAAAGTCTTCGCCCAGGCCTTCCTTGAGCACGGCGCCGAACTCGGCATAGAACTGGCTGTATTTGCCTTCCTTGGCCTTGTCTTCGTCGCTGACCACGTCGGTCACGCCGTCTGCGTCTGCGGACGCTTCGTGCTTGTCGTGCTTGGCCAGGTCCTCCAGCATGCCAAGCACGCGCTTGACCGAGCCGTCGCGGATCAGGCGCACGTCGCGGCTTTCCTGCAGCAGCTCGCGGGAGACGTTCAGCGGCAAGTCGCTCGAATCGATCACGCCCTTCACAAAGCGCAGGTAGCCGGGCATGAGCGCCTCGGCGTCGTCCATGATGAAAACGCGCTTGACGTAGAGCTTGATGCCGGCGTGCTTGTCGCGGGTGTACAGGTCAAACGGCGCCTTGGCCGGGATGTACAAGAGCTGGGTGTATTCGGTGTTGCCCTCGACGCGGTTGTGGCTCCAGGTCAGCGGTTTTTCAAAGTCGTGGCTGATGGCCTTGTAGAACTCTTCGTACTCTTCGGTGCTGATGTCCTTCTTGGGGCGTGCCCACAAGGCCTTGGCCTTGTTGACCGCTTCCCATTCGCCGGTCTTGACCATGCTGCCGGGCTCGCCCTCCTTCTCGGCCTCTTTCCATTCCTCTTTTTCCATCAGGATGGGCAGGCTGATGTGGTCGGAGTATTTGCCGATCACGCTCTTGAGCTTCCAGGCGTTCAAGTATTCGTCGGCGTCATCCCGCAGGTGCAGGGTGACGGCGGTGCCGCGCTCGGGGCGGGTGATGGTTTCGACCTCGAAATCGCCCGCGCCGCCGCTGGTCCAGCGCACGCCTTCTTCGGGCTTGAGGCCGGCGCGGCGGCTCTCCACGGTGATCTTGTCGGCGACGATGAAGCCCGAGTAAAAACCCACGCCGAACTGGCCGATGAGCTGGCCCTGCTCGGTGGCGTCGGCCTTTTGTTCGCTGGACAGGCGGCTGAGGAAGTCGCGCGTGCCGCTCTTGGCGATGGTGCCCAGGTTGTCGATCGCCTCCTGCGCGCTCATGCCGATGCCGTTGTCCTGGATGGTGATGGTGCGTTTGTCCTTGTCGAAGGAGACGCGCACTTGCAGATTGGGCGCGTCCTCATACAGGCTGGCGTCGTTCAGCGCCTCAAAGCGCAGCTTGTCGCAGGCATCACTGGCGTTGGAGACCAGTTCGCGCAGGAAGATTTCCTTGTTGGAATACAGCGAATGCGTGACCAGGTGCAGCAGTTGCGCGACTTCGGCCTGAAAGGAATGGTGTTGTTTGCTCATGGATGACACGACGAAAGAAAGCACGAAAAAGCGCCCGCTGCGGCCGCGGTGACAGCCGGCGAACGGGCAGGGCGTGTGGCAGATAAGGGCAGGCGCGGCGATTTCAACCGCTTGGGGCCGGCGGCCTGCGCGGCTGGGTTGATCGGCTTGGCATGTGCAGGAAGCCTAAAAATGATAGCTGATAGCGCTTGTGTAACAAGCGTTACAGGCCGATTTTGCTTTTAATATTTGCCCTGCGGGGCACTCCTTCCCCCTCTGGGAGAAGGCAGGGATGGGGGCTGCGTCAAGCGCCAGCGCAGCAAGGTCTGGCCATTGCCGCTGCTGGCCCCCACGCCGGCCCTACCCAGAGGGGAGGGGGAAATATGGCGGCGCGGGGCGATATCGCCGCCCTCAACGCTCGTCCGCATCCGGGCGCGCTTCGGGCTGCAGGTGCGCGCGCAAGGCCTGCACATCGAGCACGCGCAGGCCGCCGTATTCGACACGAATGGCGCCCTCGTCCTGCAGCCGTGCCAGCGCTTCGTTCACGCGCTGGCGCGACAGGCCGACCAGGTAAGCGAGTTCCTGCTGCGTGATACGCAGCACCTGGCGCACGCCGGGGTAGAGCACGGGGTTGAACAGCGCCGCCAGGCTCAGCGCCACGCGCGCGTCGGGGTTGTGCAGGCGGTCGGTCTCGCGCGCGGCGATGAACTGGCCCACGCGCTCGTTGAGCTGGTCCATGATGAAGCGGTTGAAGCCTATCGAATGGTCCAGCAGCCAATGAAAGGTGTCGATGTGCAGCCCCGCGACCAGGCTTTTGCGCAGCGCCTGGATGTTGTAGCGGTAGGGTTCGCGCTTGAGCACCGTGCCTTCGCCAAACCAGCCGCCCGGGGGCACGCCGATGATGGTCACCGCATCGCCGCGCGCGCTGTCTATGGTCATCTTGAGCAGGCCGTCGATGATGCCGAACCAGTAGGTCACGGGCCGGCCGGTGCGGCAGACGTAGTCGCCGGGGTAGGCGTCGCCGACCACCAGCGCGGCGCGTGCACGCTCACGCTCGACGGGCGTGAGGCGCGCAAGCCAGGGGATGTCGGCCAGCTCGCGCGTGCTGGGTGCGCGCCGGCGCTGGTAGATCGGTGAGTCGCCGAGCATCTGCCCTCCCCTATTGCGCCGGCAAGGCGACGCGGTAGCCCTGAAAAGCCCAGATGGTGCGCGTCTGTTCTATCGACTGCAGCACCAGCCCCGGGGCTGCGGCCTCGCCCTCGTGCAGCACCTGGCCGTTGACGATGGCCATGCGCAGCTGCGGATCGGCCGACCAGGTAATGCCCGCCAGATGCAGGCTGGGCAGCGCGGCGCGCACCGACGCGGGCAGGTCTTGCGGTGCAAAGACGGAACCCGTCGCAGGCGCGTGGGTCGCTTTTGCGGCGGGCACCGGCGCGAGCGTGGGCGCGTGGGTCGCTTTCAAGGCGGGCCCAGGCGCAGGCGCAGGAGCGGATGCTGGCGCTGGCGCTGGCGCTGGCGCGGCTTGGCTGCCCGCAGCCGCCGTCGGCGCGGATGCAGCGCTGGCGGCAGGGCCGGCCGCGGTGCCTGCGGCGTGGTTGCGTGCCGCCGCGCGCTTGCGCGGGGCCGGGGACACGGCCGGGGCGGGCGCTTCGGCTGCCTCGGCGCCCGCGTCTGCTGCGGAAGCCGCATGCGCCGCGGCGGGGACAGAAGTCGGCGATGGTGCGGGAGACAGTGGGCCTTGCACCGCCGCCGCGCCGGACTGCGACTGCGACTGCGACTGCGACTGCGACTGCGCAGCGGTGCGCGTCGCGGCCAGCCACCAGGCCAAGCCCGCGGCGAGCGCAGCGCTGACCAATAGCGCCAGCAGCCAGGGCCAGCGCGGCGCACGTGCGCTGGCCGCAGCGCCGCCCATGCCAACCGACAGGGGCGCCGGGGCATGCAGGCCGGGCACGCTGCCGCGCTGGCGTTCGTGCTCGGCGCGGCGCAAGGCATCAAGAATCGTCGACATGGCTCAAGACTCTCCTGGCGCGGCTGTCGGCGCGAGCAAACGCGGCTCCTGGCGCCCCAAGGCGCGGTTCAGCCGCATCAGCGTCAGCGGCCCGGCCAGGCCGTCGCTTTGCAGGCCCTGGGCGCGCTGAAACTGGCGCACGCGGGTGCGCAGCGCCGGCGCAGCGGCCATGCCGGCGCGATCCAGTTGCGCGGCCAGCCACTGGCTGCCCGCTTCGGTTGCGGCAATGTCCACGCCAGCCGCGTCCAGCCCCGGCGGGCTGCGCCACAGCGTGAAGGCGGCGCCGCTCCAGGCGGCGGCCAGTTCGCTCCAGGGCTGCTCGCTCGCCTGCCCGCGCGCGTCCAGCAGTTCGGCACGGCCCTCGTGCAGCGCCCGCAGCAGCGCAAAGCCGGTGGGCGCGGCCGGGCCTTGCAGGCGCAGCAGCACCGGGCGGTCAAGCTGGCGCAGCAGTGCCTCGTCGCCCTGCGTGGTGCTCCAGCAGGCGAGCTCGCCCGGCAGCGCCCCGGCGCAGGGCAAGGCGCCTTCGGGCAGCTGCGCGCCCCAGAGCGAGGCCAGGCGGCGCCAGAGCGCGCTTTCGTCCGCCGCGGGCGCTGTGGGCGCGCCGGCTGCGCCGGCTTGCGCACTGGCCGCAGGTGCTGCCACGGGCGCGCTCGCCGCGCGGGGCGTGCTGCTGCGCCAGGGCCAGTGGCCAGACAGCGCCAGCGCCGCGCCGGTCAGCAGAACGCCCCCCGCAAGCCCGGCCAGCGCCAGCGGCCAGCGGCGCGGCGCGCCGGGCTGTGCGGCGTGCGCAAACACCTCGCGCGCGGCGGCGCTCACGCGGCGCGCATCCACCTGCTTGTGCCCGGCCGCATAGGCCGCAAGCAGGGCGCGGTCGCACAGC
The DNA here is from genome assembly GCF_019195435.1 of Comamonas sp. NLF-1-9. Lineage (NCBI taxonomy): Bacteria > Pseudomonadati > Pseudomonadota > Betaproteobacteria > Burkholderiales > Comamonadaceae > Comamonas > Comamonas sp. NLF-1-9. The sequence goes on along the minus strand of NZ_CP078069.1, from coordinate 2,791,273 downwards.
AGGTTGATGCGCCGGGGCACGCCGCCCGAGAGCGCATGCACGCGCGCCAGCGCCGCCGGGGCAAATGGCAGCGGCCCCTGCCAGCCGGCGACGGCCAGGCGGTGGGCGACGTATTGCGCGGTTTCCCCCTTGCTCAGCGCGCCCAGGTGGTAGCGCGCGATCACGCGCTGCGCGAGCTGCGTGAGCTCGGGCCGCGCCACCAGCGCGCGCAGCTCGGGCTGGCCGATCAGGATGATCTGCAGCAGCTTCTTCTCGTCGGTTTCCAGGTTGGTGAGCAGGCGCAGTTGCTCGAGCACGTCGCCGGACAGGCTTTGCGCCTCGTCGATCACCAGCACGCAGCTCTTGCCCGCCGCGTGCTGGGCCAGCAGCCAGGCGTTGAGCGCATCCACGCACTGCTTGATGCTGGGCGGGCCGCGCCGGTTGTCGGGCAGCGCCACGCCGAACTCGTCGCACACCGTGGCCAGCAGCTCCTCGGCGCTGAGCTTGGGGTTGAAGATGTAGGCGGCGCAGCAGTGTGCGGGCATCTGCTGCAGAAAGCCGCGGCAGACCGTGGTCTTGCCCGCGCCCACTTCGCCGGTGAGCAGCACGAAGCCGCCGCCGCCGTCCAGCCCATAGAGCAGGTGCGCCAGCGCCTCCCGGTGGCGCTCGCTCAGAAAGAGATAGCGCGGATCGGGCGCGATGGAGAAGGGCAGCTGCTCCAGGCCGAAATAGGCTGCGTACATGGACTGAGGATAGCGGGGGCGCCTGCCCGGCCCCGGGCCGAAAACCAAGGGTTTTACCCAGGGGGCATTAACCCCTAAATTGTCGTTGCAAAGACAAAATTCCGTCAAACCAGATCGCACCATCGGGGCCTGTACGTGTTAACCGAACCGACCACAGGCATGACGAGCACCTTCCCCCATCTGCTGCTGCAGCAAGCCAAGGAGCGCCCCGAGGCGCCGGCGCTGCGCGAGAAGGAGTACGGCATCTGGCAGAGCTGGAGCTGGGCCGAGGTCGCGCGCGACGTGCGCCACATGGCCTGCGGCCTGGCGGCGCTGGGCTTTCGCCGTGGCGAGAACCTGGCCTTCGTGAGCGGCAACCGGCCCTACTGCTACATGGGCTTCATTGCGGTGCAAAGCCTGGGCGGCGTGCCGATTCCGCTGTACCAGGATGCGGTGGCCGATGAAATGCGCTTCGTGCTGGAGGACGCCGAGGTGCGCTTCGCCTACGCCGAAGACCAGGAGCAGGTGGACAAGCTGCTGGAGATCCGCGAGAGCCTGCCCGGCCTGGAATTCATCCTCTACGAAGACCCGCGCGGCCTGCGCCACTACGACCAGCCCGGCCTCGTCAGCGTGCAGGCGCTGCTGGAAAAAGGCCGCGAATGGGACGCCGGGCACCCGGGCCAGTGGGAAGCGGGGCTGGCCCGGCTCGACGCGCAAGACACCTCCATCATTCTCTACACCTCGGGCACCACGGGGCGGCCCAAGGGCGTGTGCCTGAGCCACGCCGGCTTCGTGCTGGCCGCGCGCGGCGGGCAGGAGGTGGATGGGCTCACGCCAGCGGAGGACGTCGTCTCCTACCTGCCGCCGGCCTGGGCGGGGGACTATCTGTTTTCCGTCGCGCAGTGGATTGCGGTGGGCTTCACCATCAATTGCCCGGAGGACGAGAGCACGGTGGCGATAGACCTGCGCGAGATCGGGCCGACCTATTACTTTGCGCCGCCGCGCATCTTCGAAGGCCTGCTGACCTCGGTGTCGATCCGCATGGAGGACGCGGCGCGCATCAAGCGCTGGCTGTTCGAGCGCTGCATGCAATTGGCCAAGCGCGTGGGCGCGGACATTCTGGACGGCAAGCCGGTGGGCGCCTGGGACCGGCTCAAATACCGCGCGGCCGACCTGCTGATCTACGGGCCGCTGAAGAACGTGATGGGCTTGTCGCGCATTCGCGTGGCCTATACCGCGGGAGCGGCCATAGGGCCGGATCTGTTTCGCTTCTTTCGCTCCATCGGCGTGAACCTCAAACAACTCTACGGCTCGACCGAGACCTCGGCCTATGTCTGCATCCAGCGCGACGGCCAGGTGGAGCTGTCGGCCGTGGGCCAGCCAGCGCCGGGCGTGCAGGTGCGCATCGCGGACAACGGCGAGGTGCTGGTGAAAAGCGCGGCGCTGCTCAAGGAGTACTACAAGCGCCCCGAAGACACGGCCGAGGTGCTCGATGCCGAGGGCTGGTTTCACACCGGCGACGCCGGGCTGATCGACGCCGCCGGGCAGCTGCGCATCATCGACCGCGCCAAGGACGTGGGCAAGCTCAAGAGCGGCGCGATGTTTGCGCCCAACTACATCGAGAACAAGCTCAAGTTCTTTCCGCAGATCAAGGAGGCGGTGTGCTTTGGCCACGACCGCGACGAGGTCTGCGCCTTCGTCAACATCGACTTCGACGCCGTGGGCAACTGGGCCGAGCGCCGCGGCCTGCCCTACGCCGGCTATGTGGACCTTGCGGGCAAGCCAGAGGTGCTGGAGATGATGCGCGAATGCATGGCGCAGGTGAACGCCGACCTGGCCGCCGAAGAAGGCATGGGCGAGACCCAGGTGGCGCGCTTTCTGGTGTTGCACAAGGAGCTCGACCCGGACGACGACGAGCTCACGCGCACGCGCAAGGTGCGGCGCAATTTCGTCGCCGAAAAGTACGCGGTGCTGATCGACGCGCTGTACAGCGGCAAGAGCGAGCAGTTCATCGAGACCCGGGTCAAGTTCGAGGACGGGCGCAGCGGCACGGTGTCGGCCACGCTGAAGATTCTTGAAGCCCAGGTTCATCCCGTTGCAAGGAAGGCAGCATGAGCGAGACTGCTATGCCAACCATAGCTGCTGGCGCCCAGCCGGCGGGCGCCGCAGGCCAAAATGGCCCAAGAACCATCGGCGAGGTGATTCTGGAGGTCAAGAACATCAGCCTGCGCTTTGGCGGCGTGCGCGCGCTCACCGACATCAGTTTTGATGTGCGCGAGCACGAGATCCGCTCCATCATCGGCCCCAACGGCGCGGGCAAGAGCTCGATGCTCAACTGCATCAACGGCGTGTACACGCCCAGCGAGGGCTCGATCACCTTTCGCGGCCAGACCTTCAGCCACATGAACAGCCGCCAGGTCGCCGAGATGGGCGTGGCGCGCACCTTCCAGAACCTGGCCTTGTTCAAGGGCATGAGCGTGCTGGACAACATCATGAGCGGGCGCAACCTGAAGATCAAAAGCAACCTCTTCCTGCAGGCGCTGCGCATAGGCCCGGCCGAGCGCGAAGAGCTTGCGCACCGCGAATTCGTCGAGCACATCATCGACTTTCTGGAAATTCAGGCACACCGCAAGACGCCCGTGGGCCAACTGCCCTACGGCCTGCAAAAGCGCGTGGACCTGGGCCGGGCGCTGGCCATGGAGCCGCAGGTGCTGCTGCTCGATGAACCCATGGCCGGCATGAATGTCGAGGAAAAGCAGGACATGAGCCGCTTCATCCTGGACGTGAACGACGAGTTCGGCACCACGATCGTGCTGATCGAGCACGACATGGGCGTGGTGATGGACATCTCCGACCGCGTGGTGGTGCTGGACTACGGCAAGAAGATCGGCGACGGCGCGCCGGCCGAGGTGCAGAGCAATGAAGACGTCATCCGTGCCTATCTGGGCACGGCGGCTTGAGACGGGGGCAGGCAGATGGGATTTTTTCTCGAGACCCTGATCGGCGGCCTGATGACCGGCGTGCTGTATTCGCTGGTGGCGCTGGGCTTCGTGCTGATCTACAAGGCGTCCAGCGTGTTCAACTTCGCGCAGGGCGTGATGGTGTTGTTCGCGGCGCTGGCGATGGCGCGGTTTTCCGAATGGATACCGCAGTGGAGCGGCATCGAGAGCAAGCTGCTGGCCAACGTGCTCGCCTTCCTGGCCGCGGCGGTGCTGATGCTCATCCTGGCCTGGCTGGTCGAGCGCCTGGCGCTGCGCCATCTGGTAAGCCAGCCCGAGGCCACGCTGCTCATGGCGACGATAGGCATAGGTTTCTTCCTCGAAGGTTTTGGCCAGTCGGTGTTTGGCAGCAATGTCTACAACATCGACATCGGCATGCCCAAGGACCCGATCTTCCTCGCCCAGGGCCTGTTCGAGGGCGGCATCCTGATCGACTCGCAAGAGCTCGTGGCCGCGCTCATCGCCGCGCTGCTGGTGGCCGCGCTGGTGCTGTTCTTCCAGAAGACCTCTACAGGCCGGGCGCTGCGCGCGGTGGCCGACGACCATCAGGCGGCGCAGTCGGTGGGCATTCCGCTGGCGCGCATGTGGGTCATCGTCTGGTTCGTCGCCGGCCTCTCGGCGCTGGTCGCCGGCATGGTCTGGGGCAGCAAGCTGGGGGTGCAGTTTTCCATCTCCACGCTGGCGCTGCGCGCGCTGCCGGTGGTCATCCTGGGGGGGCTGACCTCGGTGCCCGGCGCCATCGTCGCCGGCCTGATCGTGGGCGCGGGCGAGAAGCTCTCGGAGATCTACCTCGGCCCCTTCGTCGGCGGCGGCATCGAGGTGTGGTTTGCTTACGTGCTCGCGCTGGTGGTGCTGCTGGTGCGGCCCCAGGGGCTCTTCGGAGAGAAGATCATCGACCGCGTTTGATCTCCAATTTGATAGCTTGCGGCGCTTGCTGGGCAAGGGCTAGAGGCAGAAAAGACTCATCAAAATGATTTACCGCGAAAACGGCCAATTCAAGACCAGCTACCGCTCGGACCAGCAGATCTTCCCGATCGCGCAAGACCGCTGGGCCATGCTCGCGCTGCTGCTCGTCGCCTTCGTCGTGGTGCCGCTCACGGCCAGCAGCTATCTGTTTTCGGCCATCCTGATTCCGGTGGTCATCCTGGCGCTGGCCGCCCTGGGCACCAACATCCTGATCGGCTATTGCGGGCAGATTTCGCTCGGCTCGGGCGCCTTCATGGCGGTGGGCGCGTATGGCGCCTGGAACGTGATCATGCGCGTGCCGGGCATGCCGCTGATCGGCGCGCTGCTGCTGGGCGGGGTGTTTGCCGCCATCTTCGGCGTGCTCTTTGGCCTGCCCAGCCTGCGCGTGCGCGGCCTGTACCTGGCGGTGACCACGCTGGCGGCGCAGTTCTTTGCCGACTGGATGTTCTACCGCGTCAAGTGGCTCACCATGGACAGCCCCTCGATCTCGGTGGCTGCGCCCGAGCTGTCCTTCTTCGGCATAGCGCTGGACAGCTACGCCGCCAAATACCTGTTCTGCCTCTCGCTGCTGGTGCTGCTGGCGCTGGCCTGCAAGAACCTGGTGCGCAGCGCCATCGGGCGCGAGTGGATGGCGATCCGCGACATGGACGTGGCCGCCGCCGTCATCGGCATTCGCCCCACTTACGCCAAGCTCACCGCCTTTGCCGTAAGCAGCTTCATCATCGGCGTGGCCGGCGCACTCTGGGGCTTTTTCTACCTGGGCGTGTGGGAGCCCGCGGCCTTCGGCCTGAACATGTCGCTGGAGCTCTTGTTCATGGTCATCATCGGCGGCCTGGGCTCGATCATGGGCAACTTCATCGGCGCGGCCTTCATGGTGGTGCTGCCCATTCTGATCCGCCTGGGCCTGCCGGCACTAGGTAGCGTGCTTGGCCTGCAACTGGGCACGGCCGAGGCCGCGCACCTGGAGCTGATGCTGTTTGGCGTGCTCATCGTCTGGTTTCTCATCGTCGAGCCGCACGGCCTGGCGCGCCTGTGGTCCACGGGCAAGCAAAAGCTGCGGCTGTGGCCGTTTCCGCACTGAGGGCGCGCAACGCGGACCCCGAGGTTTTTTCCCCTGGCAACTCACTACGAAGGAGACAAGCATGAAGCCCATCCACACTCTGGCGGCCGCGCTGGCGGTTGCAGCGGGCATGGCCGCGGCGCCGGCCCTGGCCCAGGAGCAATACGCTCCGATCTTTTCCTACCGCACCGGGCCTTACGCACCCAACGGCATTCCGGTGGCCAATGGCACCGTGGACTACCTCAAGCTGGTCAACGCCAAGGGCGGCATCAACGGGGTCAAGTTCAAGATCGAGGAGTGCGAGTTCGCCTACGACACCGCCAAGGGCATCGAGTGCTATGAGCGCATGAAGGGCCAGAACGGCGGCGCGGCCATCGTGCAGTCCATCTCCACCGGCGTGACCAACGCGCTGCTGAAGAAGGCGCCGGAAGACAAGATCTCGCTGATCATCGCGGGCTACGGCACGCCGGCAGCCGCGGACGGGCGGGTGTTCAAGTGGGTCTTCCCCATGATTCCGAACTACTTCGTCTCGGCCGACGTGATGATGCAGGCCGTGGGCAAGAAGGCCGGCGGCCTGGACAAGCTCAAGGGCAAGAAGATCAACTACGTCTACATGGACGCGCCCTTCGGCCATGAATTCATGCCGGTGTTCGACGCCTACGCCGCCAAGTACGGCTTCACGCTGAACAAGCTGCCGGTGACCGCGCCGGGGCTCGACCAGAAGTCCACCTGGCTGCAGGTGCGCCGCGACCAGCCCGACTACCTGCTGTACGTGGGCTACGGCGTGATGAACCCGACGGCCCTGAAAGAGGCCCAGGCCGTGGGCTACCCGCGCGAGAAGATGTACGGCTTCTGGTGGGCCGGCTCCGAGTCCGACGTCAAGGGCGTGGAAGAAGCCTCCAAGGGCTACAACGCCGCCGCCCTGCAGGCCAGCGCCAACCGCGACGCCAAGGTCATCAAGGACGTGCAGGCCACGCTCTACGCCAAGGGCGAAGGCACCGCGCAAGACCCCAAGACCGTGGGCGACGTGCTCTACGTGCGCGGCCTGATCACCGGCATGCTCACGGCCGAGACGGTGCGCATCGCGCAGGAGAAGTTCGGCAAGGGCAAGCCCATCACCGGCGAGCAGGCGCAGTGGGCGCTGGAGAACTTCGAGCTCACGCCCGAGCGCATCGAGGAACTGGGCTTCACCGGCATCATCCAGCCGCTCAAGACCAGCTGCGCCCAGCACATGGGCTCCTACGCCGCGCGCATGTCGGTGTGGGACGGCAAGGAGTGGAAGATCAACAGCGACTGGTACGAGGGCAACCGCGAGATCATCGATCCGCTGATCAAGCAGTTCGCCGAGAAGTACGCGGCCGACAACAAGATCGAACAGCGCCAGTGCGCCAACTGAGCGCACGCCACGCCGCCGGGGCCGGCCAGCGCCGCCCCGGCGCATCCACGGTCTGAACACGGACAAGACAAGATGAGCGAACAGCCCGCCAAGACGATGCTCGAAGTCAATGGCATCGAGGTCATCTACAACCACGTGATCCTGGTGCTCAAGGGCGTCTCGCTCACCGTGCCCGAGGGCGGCATCGTGGCCATCCTGGGCGGCAACGGCGCGGGCAAGACCACCACGCTGCGCGCCATCTCCAACCTGCTCAAGGGTGAGCGCGGCGAAGTCACCAAGGGCAGCATCGAATACCGCGGCGAGCGCATCGAAAACCTCACCCCGTCCGACCTCGTCAAGCGCGGCGTGGTGCAGGTGATGGAAGGGCGCCACTGCTTTGCGCACCTGACCATCGAAGAAAACCTCTACACCGGCGCCTACACGCGCACCAGCAAGGCCGAGATCGCCGCCAACCTGGAAAAGGTCTACCGCTACTTCCCGCGCCTGAAGGAGCGGCGCAAGAGCCAGGCGGCCTACACCTCGGGCGGCGAGCAGCAGATGTGCGCCATCGGCCGCGCGCTCATGAGCAACCCCACGCTGGTGCTGCTGGACGAGCCCTCCATGGGCCTGGCGCCGCAGCTCGTCGAAGAGGTCTTCAACATCGTGCGCGAGCTCAACGCCAAGGAAGGCACCACCTTCCTGCTGGCCGAGCAGAACACCAACATGGCGCTCAAGTACGCCGATTACGGCTACATCATGGAAAGCGGGCGCGTGGTGATGGACGGCTCGGCCGCAGAACTGGCCAGCAACGAGGACGTCAAGGAGTTCTACCTGGGCGTGGGCGGCGCCGAGCGCAAGAGCTTTCGCGACGTCAAGAGCTACAAGCGGCGCAAGCGCTGGCTCGCTTGATATTGTTTCAATAGCTGCTAGCGCTTGCTGGGCAAGCGTTTGCAGCCGATTTGCATAGAATTTTCCACGGAAAGACCAGCGCAATGACCGAGTTCTACGACGCCCTGGAAACCCGCTCGCCCGAAGCACGCGAAGCCGCGCACATGGCCGCCCTGCCCGCGCAGATAGCCCATGCCCAGCAGCATGCGCCGGCGTTTGCGCAGATTCTTGCGGGCGTGGACGCGCGCGCCATCACCAGCCGCGCGGCGCTGGCGCAACTTCCCGTCACGCGCAAGAGCGAGCTGCATGCGCGCCAGCAGGCGGCGCGTGCCGACGGCGGCGACGCCTTCGGCGGCTTTGCCACCGTGGGTTGGGGCGCACAGTTGCCCCACGTCTTCGCCAGCCCCGGCCCGATCTACGAGCCCGAAGGCCGCCAGCGCGACTACTGGCGCATGGCGCGCGCCCTGCACGCGGCCGGCTTTCGCGCGGGCGAACTGATCCACAACTGCTTTTCCTACCACTTCGTGCCCGCCGGCTCGATGATGGAAACCGCCGCGCACGCGCTCGGCTGCAGCGTCTTTCCCGGCGGCACCGGCCAGACCGAGCAGCAGGTGCAGGCCATGGCCGACCTCAGGCCCGCAGGCTACATCGGCACGCCGAGCTTTCTCAAGATCATTCTGGAAAAGGCCGCCGAGCTCGGCGTCAAGCTGCCCAGCCTGACCAAGGCGCTGGTCTCGGCCGAGGCCTTTCCGCCCTCGCTGCATGCGTGGCTTGCAGAACGCGGCGTGCACGGCCTGCAGTGCTATGGCACGGCGGACCTGGGCCTGATCGCCTATGAAACCAGCGCACGCGAAGGCCTGGTGCTCGACGAGGGCGTGATCGTCGAGATCGTGCGCCCCGGCACCGGCGACCCCGTGCCCGAGGGCGAGGTCGGCGAGCTCGTCGTCACCACGCTCAACCCGGTACACCCGCTGATCCGCTTTGCCACCGGCGACCTCTCCGCCGTACTGAGCGGGCCTTGCCCCACGGGGCGCACCAACACCCGCATCAAGGGCTGGATGGGGCGCGCCGACCAGACCACCAAGGTGCGCGGCATGTTCGTGCACCCCGAGCAGGTGGCCGAAGTCGCCAAGCGCTTTCCGCAGGTGCTCAAGGCGCGCCTGGTGGTGAGCGGCCAGACCGGCAACGACGCGATGACGCTGCAGGTGGAAACGCGCGAAACCGCCGCCGGCCTGGCCGAGCAGCTTGCCGCCTGCCTGCGTGAAGTCACCAAGCTGCGCGGCGAGGTGCAGATGCTCACCCCCGGGAGCCTGGCCAACGACGGCAAGGTGATCGAGGACGCGCGCGACTACCGCTAGCCTGCCCCGCCCGCGCCCGGCGATGCCGGCACGGGCTACACGTTGAAACATCCCGCGCGCGCACCCTCTCCGACAATCGCGGACGGTGCCCTGCCGACGGTTACCGGCGCTTGCACGGATAAGCCCGTGTTTGCCCTTGCTTTACCCGCCTTCAGACGGCGCCATCGTTTGGACAATCAAGGCAAGGAGACTCACGACCATGGACCTGCAATACGAGCTCAAGGCGGGCAGCTACTACCTCTACGACATGCGCGAGGCGCCGAGCAAGGTCACCGGCGAGCGCCGTTTCAAGCTCAAGACGGAGACCGTGGCGATCGCCTTCGACGCCCACACCGGCGAGGTGCACCGCCATGGCAACCCGGTGCGCATCCAGTCCTGGGCCGCGCACCAGCGCCGGCGCCTGCGCGCGGCCGGCGCGCTGCTGCAGGCCAACGACATCGTCGTCGTCTCGGGTCCGCTGCCGGTCGATGAGCTCAACAAGTGCCTGGGCATACGCGGCTATTGCCGCCGGCTGCTCAAGCGCCTGCCCACCTTGCCGCACGGCAAGCTGCAGCGCAAACCCGCGCCCAACCGCAGCGCCGCCTGAAGCGGCCCTCTCTTACGTTATTCTTACGGCCTCTGCGGCCTCGGCCGCGCCTGCCTGAAAAGAAGAGACATGGGACTGCTCGGCCGTTTTTCGATACGCACCCGGCTGTACTTCGGCACGGTGTTTTCGCTGGCGCTGCTGGTGCTGGTCGGCGCGCTGGGTTATGTGGCGCTGGACCGCACGCGCGCCACCCTGCAAGGGCTGTTTGCCAACCAGGTGCAGACCCTCACCCAGGTGGCAGACCTGCGCACCGCGCTCGGTGACCTGCGCCGCGCTGAAAAGGACATCGTCATCAACGCGAGCAACGTGCTCGAAGCCGGGAGCTTTCGCGAGCACTGGCACAAGACCCTGGAGGCAGTGCAGGCCGAACTCGCCAAGGTGCGCGCCCGGCAGGCGGGCGACGCCGAATTCACCACGCTGATTGATCGCACGCTCGGCGAACTCAAGGCCTACGCCGAAGGCATAGACCCGGTGTTCCAGCGCGTGCAGGACGCGCAGATCGACGGCGCCGCGGCCGCCGCCTACGCGGGCGAATTCAAGCAACACACCGACACCAGCGACCAGCTGTTGTCGGAACTGGCGCAGCAGGCGCGCGCCCGCATGGACGAGGCGCGCCAGGACATCGACGCGCGCAGCTCGCTGATGTCCGCCCTCATCGCCGCGCTGCTGCTGCTGGCGCTGCTGGTGCTGGTGCCGCTCACGCTGGCGAGCGTGCGCTCGATCACCGTCTCGCTCGCCCGTGCGCGCGAGCTCGCCCAGCGCATCGCCGCGGGCGACCTCACGCGCGACGTGAGCGTGCTGCACGACGACGAGGTCGGCCAGCTGGTGCAGGCCATGGGCCGCATGCAAGGCGAGCTGCGCGCCCTGGTGCGCCGGGTGCAGGAGGCCACGGGCAGCATAGATACCGCCAGCGGCGAGATCGCCATGGGCAACCAGGACTTGAGCCAGCGCACCGAACAGACCGCGGCGCGCCTGCAGGAAGCGGCTTCGCTCATGGACACGCTGGCCACGGCGCTGCAAAACAGCGCAGCATCCTCGCAGCATGCGAGCAGCTCCGCGGCCTCGGCCGCCCAGGTGGCCGAGCGCGGCGGCGAGGTGGTGGCGCGGGTGGTGAACACCATGAACGAGATCTCGCAGAGCTCGCACAAGATCGGTGACATCACCGGGGTGATCGACGGCATTGCCTTTCAGACCAATATTCTTGCGCTCAACGCTGCGGTGGAGGCGGCGCGCGCGGGCGAGCAGGGCCGCGGCTTTGCGGTCGTGGCCAGCGAGGTGCGCAGCCTGGCGCAGCGCAGCGCCGAGGCGGCGCGCGAGATCAAGGACTTGATCGGCAGCTCCAGCGCCAAGGTGGAAGACGGCGCGCGCCTCGTGGCCCAAGCGGGCGAGACCATGACCGAGCTGGTGGACAGCGTGCGCCGCGTCTCGGGCACGATCGCCGAGATCACCGCCTCGGCCAACGAGCAGCGCGACAGCATAGGCCAGGTGCACGAGTCGGTGCGCGAACTCGACCAGATGACGCAGCAAAACGCCGCGCTGGTGGAAGAGTCTGCGGCCGCGTCGCAGTCGCTGCGCGAACAGGCCGGCCAGCTCACGCTGGCGGTGCGCCAGTTCAAGCTGCAGCCGCAGGCGGGCGCTGGCGAGGCGGCCGCTAGCGAGGCGCTGCCCGCGCCGCTTGCCACGGCACGGCTGGCCGCACCGGCCTGAAGCCTTTCTACAGCGGCGCGCTCTGCGAGTCCGGCGCTTCTTCGGGCTCGGCGTGCTTGACCACCGTCACCGGCACGGTGGCGTCGCGCACCAGCGCCTGCGACACCGAACCGAGCAGCGTGCCGCGCAAACCGCCCAGGCCCCGCGCCCCGACGATGATCAGTGCGCAGCCGCTGGTCTCGGCCATGTCGGCGAGCGCTGCTGCGGGCGAGCCCAGTGCGATCTCGGTCTGCAGCGGCACACCGGCCGCAGTCACCAGGGCCACGGCCGAGGCCATCAAGTCCTGCCCCGCCTGGACGCTGGCCTGCGCGATCGCGTCGGCGTCGTGCGTCGCCAGCTCCAGCAGCGAGGCCTCCTCCTGCACATGGCCCAGCACCAGCGTGGCCTGCAGCGCGCCGTCCTGCACCAGTCTGAGTGCAAAGCGCACGGCGTCCAGCGCCCGCTCGGAGCCATCAACCGCTACCAGAATCCTCAGCATGACTGCCTCCTGTTGATCTCGTTGCTGCCCAGTGTAGGCCAGCGCGGCGGCGCGCCCGCTCTGGGACAATCGCGCCCCTATGCTGCACTTTGAACTGCTTGCCACCGACGCGCACAGCCACGCCCGGCGCGCCCGCCTGAGCCTGAACCACGGCGTGGTCGAAACCCCGATCTTCATGCCCGTGGGCACCTACGGCACGGTCAAGGGCGTGATGCCCCGAAGCCTTGCCGAGATGGGCGCGCAGATCATCCTGGGCAACACCTTTCACCTGTGGATGCGCCCGGGGCTCGATGTGCTCAAGAGCTTTGGGGGCCTGCACGCCTTCGAGCAGTGGCACAAACCCATACTGACCGATTCGGGCGGCTTCCAGGTCTGGAGCCTGGGGGCGATGCGCAGAATCACCGAAGACGGCGTGCACTTTGCCTCGCCGGTCAACGGCGACAAACTGTTTCTCTCGCCCGAAGTCAGCATGCAGATCCAGACGGCGCTGAACTCGGACATCGTGATGCAGCTCGACGAATGCACGCCCTACGAGACCGCGGGCGTGCCCACCAGTGAGGACGATGCGCGCAAGAGCATGCAGATGAGCCTGCGCTGGGCACGGCGCTCGCAAGAGGAGTTTGCGCGCCTGGCCAACCCCAATGCGCTCTTTGGCATCGTGCAGGGCGGCATGTACGAGCATCTGCGCGAGGAGTCGCTCGGCGCGCTCAGCGCGATGGACTTTCCCGGCTATGCCATCGGCGGCGTGAGCGTGGGCGAGCCCAAGGAGGACATGCTGCGCATCCTGGCGCACACCCCGCACCGCCTGCCCGCGCACAAGCCACGCTACCTCATGGGCGTGGGCACGCCCGACGACCTGGTGCAGGGCGTGGCCAGCGGCGTGGACATGTTCGACTGCGTCATGCCCACGCGCAATGCGCGCAACGGCACGCTGTTCACCCGCTTTGGCGACCTGAAGATCCGCAACGCCCGCCACCGCGAGGACCACCAGCCGATAGACCCGAGCTGCACCTGCCACGCCTGCGCCGGCGGCACCGGCGTGAGCTGGAACGACGGCGGCCGGGGCGGCTTTTCGCGGGCTTATCTGCACCACCTCGACCGCTGCGGCGAGATGCTCGGCCCCATGCTCACGAGCATCCACAACCTGCACTACTACCTGAACCTGATGCAGGAGATCAGGGACGCGCTGCAGGCCGGCAGCTTTGCCGCCTTTCGCACCCGGTTTCAGACCGAGCGCGCGCGCGGCGTCTGACCGGCGCAAACCCTCGGTCCTGGCCTCGGCCTGGCCCTGAGGCGGCGAGCAGGGCGCGGGCGGGCTTCTGTTTGCAAAATGTCGCAAAATCGCTTTTCTGACGGTTTGCGATGCCTCCCCAGCGCTTTCTTTCCCTGACGATCTCCGCGACCACGCGAGATCAGCTGGTGCTGGCGGCGGCGGTGTTCGTCGCGTGCGTGCTGGGCATAGTGAGCCGGCCCGCAGGCTACATCGCGGTAATCTGGCCGGCCAATGCCTTGCTGCTGGGCCTGCTGCTGCGCAACCGCGCGCTCGCACTGCAGCCGCTGAGCTGGCTGCTGGCCTTTGGCGCCTACTTCGCGGCGGACCTCGCCACCGGCTCGGATTTCACGGTCGCGCTCGGCATGAATCTGGCCAACCTGCTGGGCGTGGCCGCAGGCTGGCTCTACTTTCGCCGGCAAAGCGCATCCACGCTGGAGTTCAAGCGCCAGCATTCGGTGCTGCATCTGCTGGCCGGCAGCGCGGTGGCTGCGCTCGCCAGCGCCCTGCCCGGCGCACTGGCAAGCACGCGGCTGTTCAACGCCGAGCTCTGGCCGACGCTGCAGCGCTGGTTTGCCGGCGAGCTGTTTGACATGCTGCTGATCCTGCCGGTGCTCCTGCGCGCGCCGCAGGGCTGGTTCTGGCAATGGCGCTGGAAGCTGCTGCTCCAAAGGGCGCTGGCGGCGCAGCGCGCGCCGCTGGCGGCCTTGCTGGTGTCCATCGGCCTGGTGCATTTGCTGCAGGGGCCGGGCGCCGTCGGCTACCTGGTGCCGGCGCTGGTGTGGTGCGCGATGGGTTACGGCGTCTGGGGCACCGCGCTGCTCACGCTGCTGGCCTGCACCAGCGCCACCGCATTGCTGCTGGCGGGCGGCGTCGTGGGTTTTTCCCAGACGCTCATCCACGGCGCCACCTCGTTTCAGGTGGGCGTGGGGCTGATTTCGCTGGCGCCGCTCACCGTCTCGGTAGCGCATGAGCTGCGCGCCCGGGCGCTGCGCAAGCTGCGCTTTGCGCTCAACTACGACGAGCTCACCAACGCGCTGTCGCGGCGCACGCTGATGGAGCGCGGCCGGCGCCTGGTGCAGCGCATGGCGCGCGAAGGCGGCGCGGTAGCGATCCTGATGGCCGACCTGGACCATTTCAAGCGCATCAACGACAGCTACGGACACGCCCAGGGCGACCTGGTGCTGCGCCACTTCACCGCGCTGGCGCTGCGCAATCTGCGCGCGCAGGACTTGTTCGGACGCATCGGCGGAGAGGAATTTGTGTTGGTGCTGCCCGAAGCCAACGCCGAGCAGGCCCTGGCCGTGGCCGAGCGCATACGCAACCAGATGCGCGAACACCCCTTCGGCCAGCGCGACGGCATGCCGCTGTACGTGACGGTGAGCATGGGCCTGCGCGCCGCCTGGCCGGTGCGCCCGGACGACACGCTCGAGCGCCTGCTGTCCGAGGCCGATGCGGCGCTGTACCGCGCCAAGAAACGCGGGCGCGACCAGGTGCACTGTCACCCTCCGCTGCCTGCCGCGGCGGCCAGCGCGGCCTGAAGCAGGCAGGGCCATGGCGCCCTGCGCGACAATGGCCGCATGCACAGTACCGATGTCAGCACGCCCCCGTGGGAGCGCATTGCCCTGGACCTGGGCGACGCCCTCATCTTCATCGACACCGAAGGCAGGATACGCGTGTGGAACGCGATGGCCGCCGCGCTCTTTGGCTTCAGCGCAGAAGAAGCCCTGGGGCAGAGCGTGGACCTGATCATCCCCGCGCACCTGCGCGAGGCGCACTGGCGCGGCTTTCGCCACGCCATCGCCGCCGGCCACACCACCAGCCGCGAGGTGCGCACCACGCGCGGCGTGCACAAGCAGGGGCGCAAGCTTTACGTGGACATGAGCTTTGCCATCGTCTGCGACGAAGAGGGCCAGGCGCTGGGCTCGGCCGCCATCGCGCGCGACGCCACCGAGCGCTACCTGGCGCAGCTGGCCGCGCGCCAGCAGCAGGCGGGCTGAAGTACGCTGCCTGAACCGGCCTCGCGCCAGCACAGGCAAGCCCAAGGCCCTCTCGCGCCGACGGCGCAGGCTGGGGCCAGCGTTCAAGTGATCTGCAATTCAATGGCGCCGAAGGGGCCGGCCTCCGTGCCCGGCTCGCGTGCCTGCACGCGCAGCACGTCGCCTGCGCGCAGCCACGCGGTGCGCGCCTGCCCCTCGCCGCCCGCTTCGACCGCACGCTTGTCGGCGATGCTGCAATAGCCCTTGCCGGCATCCGCGTCCCGCACCGGCAGCGCGCCTGCCAGGGCGCCGCAGGCAAGCGGGCGCTCTTGCACCAGCGCGGCCAGCCAGTCGCCTAGGCCCTGGGGCATCTGCGCGGCCATGTCGCACAGCCCGAAGCTGCGCCCATTGAGCTGCACCTGCAGGCCCAGCGCAAGCCGCCCGGCACGCCAGCTCTGCGCCAGCTCGTCGGGCGTCAGCACCACCGGCGCGAAGGCGCTCGCGAGCAGGTTTTGCCCGCCCGGGGCCAGCAGGCCCAGCGCCAGCGTCAGCAAGCGCACGCCCTCGCCCGCCTGTTCGGCCGTGCAAGCGCGCGCCAGCTCGCCAGTGAGCGCGGCCCAGCCGGCAACGAAATCGAGCTCCTGCAGGCCGCGCATCGCCCAGTGCGCGCGCGGCGCCAGCAGCGGCGCGCCCGCTTCTTGGCTCCAAGCGGCGGCCGTCGGCGCGGCCCCGGCGTAGGGGTCGCAGCGCACCCAAGCGTAGGCACGGGGCAGGGGCGCGAGGCAATGCGCCGGATCGAAGGCGAAGGCATGGCGCGCGCGGCCGGCGTTCAACTGGGCGTAGAGCTCCTGGAGTTGCGGCGCGAGGAAATTCCAGTCGTCCAGCACCTGCTGCAGGCCATCGGCCATGCCACTCGCATAATGGGCCTGAGCGAGGTCGCGCGAGACCACGACCAATTGCCCGTCGCGTGAGCCATCGCGCAGCGTTGCCAGTTTCATCGTCTTCCTCTTTGCGACGGCCCCGGTCGGCACCGGGCGCCATCCACGTGCATCCATGAACGAATCCCGCATCCTAGCGCCCCCCCGAGCACGCCGCGGCATCTGGCTGCTGGGCGCGCTGGTGCTGGCGCTGCACCTGCTGGCGCTGGCCTTGCTGTCGCTGCCGGGCGCGGGGCGCGCGCGAGCGCCCGAGCGTGCGCTGCACACGCGCGTGCTCGCCCCCCCGCCGGCACCGCCCAGGAGCGCCCCGGCGGCGCAGCCCGTGCGCGAGCCACCGCGCGCCAAGCCTGCGCCCCCCGCGCGCGCCGCGCCGGCGCGCAAGCGCGTCTCGAGCACGCCCCGGGCCGCCGCCCCAACGCCAGCGCCCGCCGCCGACACCAGCGTGCCGGACGAGGCCGCCGACGACGCAGCCTACGAGACCTGGCTTGCCGAACTGGCTGCGGCGCGCGGCAGCACGCTGGCCAGTGCCGAGCCCTCAAGGCCAGCGCAGGCCGACGCCGCCAGCGAGCCACCGGCGCAAGCAGACGAACCTGCGCGCCCGGCCGACGCGCACCCGGCACCCGATTCCGCGTCCGCGGCCGAGGCTGCCGCCTCTGCCTCGGCCGCGCCCGAACCGGCGCCGGCTGCCGACGCCACGCCCGCGCTCAGCTTCGCGCCATCGACGCGGCTTCGCTTTGATGTCTCTGGCCACGTCAAGGGCTTTGACTACCGCGCCCGCGGTGAATTGCTCTGGCGCACCGACGGCCAGCACTACCGCCTGCGCCAGCAGATCAGCGCCCTGTTCCTGGGCTCGCGCGCGCAGCAAAGCGAAGGCTTGGTAGGCGCGCGCGGCCTGCAGCCGCAGCGCTTCGTCGATGAAGCGCGCAAGGAGCGCAGCGTGGAGCTGGACTTTGCCGCCGGCGTGGCGCACTTCAGCGATGGCGCGAGCCCCGAGGCGCCGATCACCGCGAAAGCGCAGGACAGGATGAGCGTGTTCCTGCAACTCGGCGCGATGATCGCCGCCGCGCCCGCCGACTACCCGCCGGGAAGCGAGCTGGCCTTTGAGACCGTGGGCCCGCGGCGCGTGGACCGCTGGGTGTTTCGCGTGATTGGCCCCGAGCTGCTGTCGCTGCCCGCAGGCGAGACGCCGGCGCTCAAGCTGCAGCGCCTGCCCCAGCCCGGCGACGACCAGGTCGACGAGCTGTGGCTGGGCAGTGCGCTGCACTATCTGCCGGTGCGCATACGCCTGGCGCAAGGCGGCGGCGACCATGTCGATCTGCAGCTTCTGGGCCACGAATCCCCGTGAGCAGGCCGCCCGCGCCCATCCGTGGAATACTGTCGCGGTATTGAAGCGCCGCAAAGCGCCGCCATTTGAGCTGCAGCGACAGGAGGAACTGCCATGCACATGCTCTACGACTCGGAATCCTTTGTGGTAGTGCACATGCTGCCGCTGCCCGACGCCGCCGTGGGCGAGGCGCCGGCAGTGCCCGAACGCCAGCTGCTGCGCCACGGCTTCGAGATCGTGGACAAGCGCTCGGGCAAGGAGGTCTATCTCGACGGCGCCTGGGCCGAGCTGTTTCAGCAGCAGATCATGGCCTGGCAGCGCAGCACACCGACGCAAGACGAGGTAGAAAGCACGCTGGACGCCTACGCCGGTCTGGCGCAAAACCCCGTGCTGCTGCACTGAGCAGACGGGGCGCGCCAGCCCGTTACTGGCGCAAGGCTTGGAATTTTTGAGTGTTTCAGGGCTCTGGCGCGCGCCAGCTCTGCGCTGAGAGCTATCTTTCAGGTAGCATCATCCCGGGTTGCCGTCGATGCGCACGCGGCCCCACCAGCCCAGCAGCCTGAGCCCCCAGATGGCCATGATCGCAAGCCAGAACACGGCAGCGATGGCCAGCAGCGCGGCGCTTGCGGCCATCGGCAGCGCCGCGACCACGCGCACCACCACCGTGAGCTGCAGCAGCAGGAACAGGCCCCAGACCAGGCTGCCGGCCACCAGCGGGCGCCCGCTGTGCCCGGCCGCCACGCGCGAGACCATGGCCAGGATCAGCGAGCCCAGACACCCCATGGTGAAGGCATGCAGCGCTGCAAGCGGCCACATCGGGGCGCCGGCGCTGGCGCTCCACCAGTCGGCCGTGCCCGCGATCAGATTGGACAGACCGAGCCAGAGAAAGCCGATGTGCAGCATGCCCAGCAGCGGAACCTGCAGCGCCGGCACCAGGCCCCAGCGCACCGCTAGCCAGATCAGCACCAGGCCTATGGCCCACTCAAAGGCGCCGCGCAGCCACAGGCCGGCGCCAGCCAGGCCCTCGGGCCAGGGCAGCATGCCCAGCCAGACGAACACCGCCTGCGCGCCCACCGCCACGGCCAGCAGCGCCATCACCCAAGTCGGGCGCCAGGCCTCGACGCCAGGAATCTTGCCGTGGGTGAAAAAGGGAATCATGCGGTGCGCCACCGTCATGAAAACCACGCCGATGAAGCCCCAGATTCCCGTCAGCGCCCAGGCGCGCGCGAGGTCGTCGCGGCCGGCCAGCATGCTCAAGCCCAGGGCCGCCACGCTGATGCAGCCGACGACGAAGGCCGCGCGCACCATCTTGCCGTGCAACTGGTTGGGCGCGCGGCTGGCACGCACCAGGCCGGCGTAGAGCAGCGACATCCACACCAGCCCCACCCAAGCGAGCGCCAGGCCGGCCAGCGCAAGCGGGCGGCTCCACAGCCCGCCCAGCAGCCAGACCAGCCAGCCCGCGCATTGCAGATACAGCGGCCACTGGATCTGCGCGACCGACAGCGGCGCGACGTCGAGCCACTTGGGCCCGGCGGTGAACAGGAAACCAGCGAAGAACAGCGGCATGAAACCAAAGCCCATGGACGCCGCATGCGTGAGGAATTCGGGCATCGCGCCGGGCAGGCCGAGCACGCCGCTGCTGCGCTCGAGCTGCACCAGTGCCCACCACAGACTGGCCGCGAGCAGCACCACCACCGCCAGCGAAAACCCGAGCCGGTGCGGCGCCAGCAAGGTGTAGCGCAGGCGCCAGTGCGGATCCAGATCGAGGCCGGAGCCGGTCTGGTGAATGGCGTCACCCATGGCAAGCCTCCCGCGGCGGCGCCGCCCGATAGCAGGTATTCATGTCAAACCCGTGGCAAGAGCAATGCCCGACCATAGCGCAGCGCGAGCGCCCCCACGCCGATCAGGGGCGCCGCTCAGCCGCAGCTGCCCAGCGCGCCGCACTGGGTGCAGTAGTCGCAGCCGTCCTTGCGTATCACCGCGTGCGCGCCGCATTCCCAGCACTTCTTGCCGGCCATGGCGGGCGGCAGGCCGCGCGGGGCTTCGGGCTCTTCCAGCGGCAACTCCTGCTGTTGGGGCGCATCGGCGCGGCGCGCGAGGATGCTCTGGATGGCATAGGCCAGGGCCGCAACCTCCGAGTCGTGCCACAGCGGCACCAGCGTGCCATCGGCCTTGGCATAGTGGCCCAGGCGCACCGGGCCGCGGTCCCAGGCGACCTTGCGCATGTCCGACAGCGCCCGCTCCAGGAAACCGCCGCGCGCGGCCAGCGACAAAAGGCGCATGCTGGAGGTGATCCACTGCTGCGACTCGTTGCTCTGGCCCACGGGCATGAAGAACTCGATGGCGCGATCCACCAGCCCGCCATGGCCGTCCTTGACCGGCAGGAAGGAGACGATGAGGTAGAGCGTCTTGTGCCCTTCCTGGGTCCAGTACTCCACCTTCTCGGCCACCGCGGGCAGGCCGCCCTTGGGGCGGCTCTCGATCACGGTGCGCATCGGATCGACCGGCGCCTGCGGCTCGGGGGCGGCGGCCGGCGCCGGCGCCTTTTCCTGCACCGGCACTTCCAGCACCGCGCCGAGGATGCTGTTGGGCCGGTAGGTCGCCAGGCCCTTGAGGCGCGAATGCCAGGCCTGCAGGTACAAGTCCTTGAAATCGTCGTAGGGGTAGTCGGCCGGGATGTTGACCGTCTTGGAGATCGCGGTGTCGATGTAGGGCTGCACCGCTTCCATCATGGCCACGTGGTCCGAAGCCGACATCTGCAGTGCGTTGACGAAGTAGTCGGGCAGCTGTTGCACGTCGCCGCCCAGCGTGCGGTACAGGCGCCAGGCGTAGTCTTCGACGACGTATTCGCTCATGCTGCCGTCGCCCTCGCGCTTCTTGCGCGTATAAGTCCAGGAAAACGGCGGCTCTATGCCGTTGGATGCGTTGTCGGCAAAGGCCAGGCTCACCGTGCCCGTGGGCGCGATCGACAACAAGTGGCTGTTGCGGATGCCGTGCTCGCGGATCTGCGCCTGGATGTCCTCGGGCAGGCGGCTGGCAAAGCTGCCGGCGCGCAGGTAGCCGTCGGCGTCGAACTTGGGGAAGGCGCCCTTTTCGCGCGCCAGCGCTATGGAGGCGCGGTAGGCGCTGTCGCGCAGGCATTGGGCGATGCGCACCGCCATGTCGCGCCCCTCCTGGCGGTCGTAGCGCAGCCCGAGCATCGCCAGCGTGTTGCCCATGCCGGTAAAGCCCACGCCAATGCGCCGCTTGGCCGCGGCCTCGGCCCGCTGCTGCTCCAGCGGCCAGTAGGTCACGTCCAGCACGTTGTCCAGCGCCCGCACCTGCGTGGCCACGACCTCGGCAAAACGCGCGAAATCGAACGCCGCCTCGCCCGAAAAGCCGAATGGATGGCGCACGAAGCGCGTGAGGATGATGGGCCCGAGGTCGCAGCAGCCGTAGGACGGCAGCGGCTGCTCGCCGCAAGGATTCGTAGCGTTGATGCGCTCGGTATAGCCCAGGTTGTTGTCGGTGTTGATGTGGTCCAGAAACAGGATGCCCGGCTCGGCGAAGTCGTAGGCCGACTGCATGATGGTGTCCCAGAGCGCGCGCGCGCGCACCGTCTTGTAGACCCACAAGCCGTCGGCGCGCTGGCGCCCGCCCTGGCGCAGCACCTCGGCGCCGGGCCTGGCCTTGTGCACGAGGTCCCAGTCGCCGTCCTGCTCCACCGCCTGCATGAAGGCGTCGGGCACGCCGACCGAAACGTTGAAGTTGTTCCAGCGCCCGGGCGTGCGCTTGGCGGTGATGAAGTCGAGCACGTCCGGATGGTCGATGCGCAGCACGCCCATCTGCGCGCCCCGGCGTGCGCCCGCGCTCTCCACGGTGGAGCAAGACTGGTCGAAGACGTTGATGTAGCTGCACGGCCCCGAAGCCATGGAGTGCGTGCCCTTGACCTCGGCGCCGCGCGGGCGGATGCGCGAAAAATCGTAGCCCACGCCGCCGCCCCGGCGCATGGTCTCGGCGGCTTCGCGCAGCGCCTCGTAGATGCCCGGGAAACCCTCGTCGTCCACGCCCTGGATGCAGTCGCCCACCGGCTGGACGAAGCAGTTGATCAGCGTCGCCTGGATCTCGGTGCCGGCGGCGCTCATGATGCGACCCGCGCCGATCGCGCCAGCCTGCAGGTTCTCGCGAAAGCGCGCCTCCCAGTGGGCGCGCTGCTCGGGCGCCTCCACCGAGGCCAGCGCCCGCGCCACGCGCGCATAAAGCTCGTGCACCGTCTGCTCGCCATTCTTGAAATATTTTTCCTGCAAGACGTCCAGGCTGATGGGCTGCACGTCCAGGCTGGGGGCGAGATCGGTGGGTTCACGTTGCATGGCGAGGGGGCTCCACAAAAGGCAGACCGGGTGCGTCAAACTGCCGTCAGGACCTGCGCCAGCCGCCGGGTGCGACACCCCGCAGGCGGGCGCGGCGCACCCGGACAGGCGTCCTGCACACCCGGCAAGACAGAAACTGATTGGGCCGCGCGGCAGCGCGCGGCAAGGGGTGATTTTGACACCGGACGGGGCTGGCAACTGTTGCCAAACCCTTCACGGGCGAAGGCCACACGCCGGCGTGCGCCCCCTTGCCTGCGGACCGGCGAAGGCGCCCCCTACCAGACGACTTCGCGGCCCTGGGCGGCGCTGGTCTGCAGCATCTCGATGAAAGGCGCGACGCGCTGGCGCAGCCAGACGCGCTCGCTGGGCTCCTGCGCTTCCTGCGTCGGGTCGGCGCCGGCTTCGGCGGCGTCAGGGGCTGTCTTGCCGCTTTCTTCGTCCTGCACGGCCTTTTGCAGCGCCGCGATGGCCGCGGGAATCTGCTCGGCGGTGATGATGCCCTGGGGCGCGTCGGGCGATTTGCCGATGATCTCCAGCACCCGCCGGCCCACGGGCTCGAGCATGATGAGGTCGGAGGTGGCGCGCGACTTGAATTTGTACAACATGGCAGTGACCGGGAAAAAGCCCCAGCTTAGCCGCTGCGCCCGCAGTCGCCAAATCGGGCCGCCGCGCCGGGGGCCGGGCCCGGCCTTGCCATAATAGAGGGTTCTTTTTCCAATTACCGCGAGAGCACCTCACCATGGGCAAGAAAATCGTCACCGAAGCCGACCGCAAGCGCACGCCGCCTCCCACCCCCATGCCCGGCATGCCGCTGGTGCGCAATGGCGGCGGACAGCGCCGCAGCCTGGAGCGCGGCATCCACACCCACTACAAGAAAAACCCGGGCAAGCGCACCCACGCGGGCGGCTGAAGAGGCGCGCCCGCTCAGGGCCGCACGAAGGCCGCGCGCGCTGCGGCCACCCGGGCATGCACCGCGCAGCCCGGCAGGTGGTCGTTGACCAGCCCCATGGCCTGCATGAAGGCGTACATCGTGGTCGGACCGACGAAGCTGAAGCCGCGCTTTTTCAGATCGCACGAGAGCGCGTGCGAGGCGGGCGAGCTTGTCGTGGCGCGCAGGGCTGCGGCGCTGGGCTGCGCCGGCCGGCCTTCTTCGGCCAGCGCCGCATAGGACCAGACATAGTGCGCGAAACTGCCGAATTCGCGCTGCAGCACCAGCAATTGGCGCGCGTTGTGGATCGCCGATTCGATCTTGCCGCGGTGGCGCACGATGGCCGCGTTGGCCAGCAGCTGGCGCACCTCGGCCGCGCCGAAACGCGCGAGCACCGGCGCTTCGAAATTGGCCATGGCCGCGCGAAACGCCGCGCGCTTGTTCAAGATGGTGAGCCAGCTCAGCCCCGCCTGAAAGCCTTCGAGGCAGAGCTTTTCAAACAGCCGCCGCTCGTCGGCCACGGGGTAGCCCCATTCCTCGTCGTGGTAGTGCCGATAGGCCGGCGTGGCCGCGCACCAGGCGCAGCGCTGCAGCCCATCGGGCCCTTGCGCCAGCCCGGTGTCGTCTTGCGTTTGCTCCATGGCGCGATTGTGCGCGACAGGCGGGTAGCGCCATGAGCCGGCGGCTGCAGCGCCTGGCGCTTGCCGTGCTGGCCTGCGCGATGCTTGCCGGCTGCGCCAGCGCCGGCTACTACTGGCAGTCGCTGCGCGGGCACTGGGCCTTGCTGCACGCGGCGCGCCCGCTCAGCGACTGGGTGGCCGAAGCGCAGACGCCGCCGCCGCTGCGCGAGCGCCTGGCGCTTGCGCTGCGGGTGCGCCGCTTTGCCAGCAGCGCGCTGGCGCTGCCTGACAACGCCAGCTACACGCGCTACGCACAGCTCAAGCGCAGCGCAGCGGTGTGGAACGTGGTCGCGGCGCCGCCTTATTCGCTGAGCCTGCACACCTGGTGCTTTGCTATCGTCGGCTGCGTGGGCTACCGCGGCTATTTCGACGAAGCCGATGCGCGCGCCGAGGCCGCACGCCTGGCCGCGAGCGGGCTGGAGACCAGCGTCTACGGCGTGCCGGCCTATTCCACGCTGGGCTACAGCAACTGGCTGGGCGGCGACCCGCTGCTGTCCACTTGGGCGAACTGGCCCGAGGGCGATTTCGTGCGCCTGATGCTGCACGAGCTCGCGCACCAGCAGGTCTATGCCGCAGGCGATACCGCGTTCAACGAATCCTATGCCACCGCGGTCGGGCGGCTGGGCACGCAGTTGTGGCTTGCCGAGCATGCCGACGCCGCCGCACGCGCGGCCTGGGAAGTGGCCGAGCAG
Source organism: Comamonas sp. NLF-1-9 (assembly GCF_019195435.1). Lineage (NCBI taxonomy): Bacteria > Pseudomonadati > Pseudomonadota > Betaproteobacteria > Burkholderiales > Comamonadaceae > Comamonas > Comamonas sp. NLF-1-9. The sequence continues at coordinate 2,766,995 of NZ_CP078069.1, read as the reverse complement.
CGCCGCTCCCAATGGCGCGAACTCACCCGAACGACGCGCGAGCGCCTGGCAGAAATTTACAAGCAAAAAACGGCTTCAGCGCAGGCAAGTCAAGCGCTGCAAGCTATGAAAAAAGAAGTTTTCACCGACTTTGCCGCCGACTACGCGCGCCTGCGTGCGCAGTGGCAGGCCCAGGGCAGCAGCGACGCCCAGCTGGCCGCGCTGGACCGCTGGGTGCGCGAGGCCAACAACGCGAGCTTCGCCGCGCAAGGCGCCTACGACGACCTCGTGCCCGCCTTCATCGCGCTGTTCGAAGAGCAGGGGCGCGACTGGCCGCGCTTTCACGCCGCCGTCGCCGAACTGGCTGCGCTGACGCAGAGCGAGCGCCACGCGCGCCTGCAGGCGCTGATGCCGCTCAGTCGCGCAGCGACGCAATGAGGTCGATGTACTGCTGCTTGGCCGCATCGGCCGCGGTGCCCTTGAGCTTGGACCAGGCGTCCCATTTGGCGCGCGCCACCAGGTCGGTCAGGCTGGGTTTCTTCTCGGCGTTGTCGCCCACGGTAGCCTGTTTGTAGAGGGCGTAGATCTTCAGCAGCGTGGCGTTGTCGGGGCGCTCGCTGAGCATCTTGGAATTGGCCACGGCGGCCTCGAAAAGGGCGTTGAGATCGGACATGCGCGCTCCAGAAAGGGCTGTGAAACAGATGCCGCATCTTACGGCCCGCAGCCCGCAGCCGTGGCGCTGGCGCCGGTGCAATAAACCGGTGGGCGCTGCTTCATGATCCGGCTTCGCGCTGCCCCTCAGCCTGAAAATCGGGCTGGGCCAGCGCTTCCCAACCCGGGCAATGCCGGCGAAAGTCGGTCAGCAACTCCGCCAGCGGCAGGTCGTCGAAGCTGCCCTGGTGCACGTATTGCATGTGGCGCTGGCCGCTGCGGTCGAACGCGTGGTAGAGGGAATCGTGCACGCCGTCGAACTCCAGCGGCAGCAGGCCGAAGCGTTCGCACAGCCCAAGCTTGGATACCGGCGTGGCCTTGAGCCAGGCGCCGTCCAACCACAGCTCGGTGTAGCCGTGCCAGTAGAAGACGTCAGTCCGCATGATGCGGCGCATGCGCTCGGTGCTCCGGTGGTTGCGCACGTCGGCAAAACCCAGGCGAGCAGCAATACCCGCGGCACGCGCCGCTGCCGCCAGCAGCACCGCCTTGGGCACGCAACAGCCATAGCCCCCGGCCAGCACCGTGCTGGCGCGCATGCCCTGCAGGCTGAGGTCGATGCGGTAGGGGTCGTAGCGAAAGTCGTCGCGCATCGCCAGGTACAGCGCCACGGCGCACTCGCGCGCGCCGTTGCCGCACGCATGCTCGCGTGCGAAGGCCGCAACGGCCGGATGGTCGCTTTCGATCACGGCAGTGGGCCGCAGGTGCTCGTGGCTGGGGGCGTCGTGCTGCATGCGCACACCGTGCGCAAGCGTGGCGGTGACGGCAGGCGGTGGCAGCGTTTTCCCGCACAATGGAGGCCCAAGGGGCGGCGGCACACCAGCGCGCTTGCCCCGGCATCAGCAGGCGATGGGAGACAGATTGACGGCCACGGGGTATTTCAGCGCAGGCAGGCGGCGATGGTTCGCCGCCCTTTGCGCCTGCCTGTGGCTGTTGTACGCGGTGGCAGTGACCTTCGCACCACTGCCGGCGCTGGCGCAGTCCGGGCTGCCACCCTGGGCCGACGACGTCTGCTCACAAAACCACGGCGCGCCGCAGTCCCCTGCACCTGCCCCGTCCACCTGCCCGCATGCGCTGTGTTGCCTGCCCGGCTGCAGCGCGCACCACGGCCTGCCCCCGCCATCGACCGCGCTGGGGCTGCCCGGCGCGCAGACTGCCCAGCCCCTGCGGCGGGCGCAGGCCGATCCGGCGTGCTTGCCCGAAACCCGCTTCCTGCTCCTTGCCGGCCCGCGCGGGCCGCCCCCCACCTCGACCTGAGCCGGATTGCATTCGGCCCGGCGGCTGCGCGCAAGCCGAAGACCGTGCGCCAGCACGTCAATGCAAGCCCGCAGCCTTCCGCGGCCGAAAGCGAAATCCGCGCACCGCGAAGCGACCACTTCGCCATGCGCCCCCCGGCCGCCCGGCTCTGCCCGCAACGCGGCCCGGGTGGCATCCGACGCGTTTTCATGCCCCGGGCGGACGCACCACCGTGCCCGCGCTCAGCCCGGTCGAGGAGAGTTTCATGTGCCTGTATCTCATACCCCCCTGGCCCGCACCCGTCCGTCGGCGAGCGCCGGGCGTCGCCGCACTTGCGGCGACGCTGTGCGGCTTCGCCGTCTGCGCCGGTGCGCAAACACCCGCGCCCGACGCGGCCCCCACGCTGCCCGTGATGACGGTCACCGGCGCCGAGCCGGGATCGCCTGCCGCGCCAGGCACCGATGCGCTGCGCCAGCGCATCGAACAGACCGCTGGCTCGGTCGGCTTCATCGACAACGCCACGTTGGCGGACCGCTACCAAGCCAACTTGCGCGACGTGCTGCAGGATGCGCCCGGCGTGTTCACCCAGAGCCGCTACGGGCAGGAGCTGCGCCTGTCGATCCGCGGCTCGGGCATTGCGCGCGCCTACCACGTGCGCGGCATCGAGCTGCTGCAGGACGGCATCCCGACCAACCTGGCCGATGGCAGCGGCGACTTCTACGAGATCGATCCCATGGGTCTGCGCGTCACCGAGATCTACAAGGGCGGAAACGCGCTGGGGCTGGGCTCGTCCACCCTCGGCGGCGCGGTCAACTTCATCACCCCGACGGCCCGCACGGCGCTCGCGCCCAACATCGTGCAATTCTCGGGCGGCAGCTTCGGCAGCGGGCAGGTGAGCGGCCAGGTCTCGCGCGTGCGCGGCGATCTGGACTTCCTGCTCAACGCCACCGTCACCCACGCCGACGGCTGGCGCGCGCACGAACGCGGCGACTACCGGCAATTCAACGCCAACCTCGGCTACCGGCTGGGCGCGGCGGCGGAGACGCGCTTCTATCTGGGCGCGTACGACACGCGCCAGCGGCTGCCCGGCACGCTGAGCCTGGCGGACGCTCTGGCCGACCCGCGCCAGGCCGGCGCCGGCGTTGTGGCGCAGGACCAGGCGCGCGACATGCGCGTGCAACGCCTGGCCAACCGCACCAGCCTGCCCTGGGGCGGCGGGCGCCTGGACGTGGACAGCTGGCTGATCCACACCGACATGTTCCACCCTATCTTCCAAGTGCTGACCACCAAGGGCAACACCTGGGGCATCGCGCCGCGCTATACCCGCGCCTGGCAGGCGGGCGGCATGCGCAACGAGGTGACCCTGGGCGCACGCCTTTACGCCGGCGACTACGAGGCGCTGCGCTTTGTCAACGCCGGCGGCGCCGCAGGCGCGCCCACGCTGGACTCGCGCCAGCGGGCGCTGAACCAGGAAGCCTATCTGGAGAACCGCACTTTCCTCACGCCGCAGCTGGCGCTGGTGGCGGGCCTGAAGGCGCTGCGCCACGAACGGCGCTACGACGATCGCGGCCTGCCGGGCGCCGGTGCGCCGAGCAGCGACGCCGCCATCTACAGCGGGCTGGACCCCAGGGTCGGCCTGCTGTGGCAGCCGCGCCCGCAGTTGCAGGTGTTCGCCAATCTCACGCGCAGCCAGGACGTGCCCGACTTCACCGACCTGACGCAGACCTTTGGTGCCACCAGCCGCTTCGTGCCGCTGGCCGCGCAGCGCGCCTGGACGGCCGAGGTCGGCACGCGCGGCAGCCACGGGCCGCTGCGCTGGGACCTGAGCTACTACCGCTCGCAGGTGCGCGGCGAGCTGTTGCAGTACAGCGTGGACCCCGCGGTGCCCGCCGCCACCTTCAACGCCGGGCGCACGCTGCACCAGGGGGTGGAGCTGGGCGCCACGCTGGAGCTGGCGCGCAACCTGCTTGCGGACCACGGCGGCGACAGGCTGGTGCTGCAGCAGATCTGGAACTGGAGCGACTTTCGCTTCCAGGGTGACGCGCAGCACGGCAACGGCGCCATCCCCGGCCTGCCGCGCCACCTGTTGCGCACCACGCTCGGCTACAGGCGCGCCGACGGTTTCTACGTCACGCCCACGCTGGACTGGGTACCCGGCGGCGCCTGGGTGGACTATGCCAACACGCTGAAGACGCCCGGCTACGCATTGCTGGGACTGAAGCTGGGCGCGACACTGCGCGACGGCCTGTCGTTCTATGTGGACTTGCGCAACCTCACCAACCGGCGCTACGTGGCCGACTTCGCGCCGGTGCTCGACGCCCGCGCCGCGCCGGTCAAGACCTTTTATCCCGGCACGGGGCGCAGCCTGCACGCCGGCATGCGTTATGAATTCTGAACACCCGCTCACCCACGCAAGGAGCCAGCCATGAGCCTTCCCACCGTCCGCACCGCAGCCCTCGCCGCCCCGTTTTTCCTGGCCGGCGCACTGCTGTTCGCCAGCACCGCGCAAGCGCATGTAACGCTGCAGACCCCCCAGGCGCAGGCCGGCGGCGGCTACAAGGCGGTGCTGCGCGTGCCCCACGGCTGCAAGGGCTCGGCCACCGTGCGTGTGAGCGTGCAGATCCCCGCCGGCGTCATCGCGGTCAAGCCCCAGCCCAAGCCGGGCTGGCAGATCGAGATTCAACGCGGCAAATACGCGCAGGCCTACCGCTACCACGGCGCGCAGCTGAGCGAGGGGGTGCGCACACTCACCTGGTCGGGTGGGCCGCTGCCCGATGCCTACTACGACGAGTTCGTCTTCAGCAGCCAGATCGCCTCATCCCTGCCGCCGGGCATGGTGCTGCACTTCCCGGTGGTGCAGACCTGCGAGCAGGGCGTGCAGCGGTGGATAGAAATCCCCGCCGACGGCCAGACCGCACGGCCCGAAATGCCCGCGCCCGCGCTGAAGGTGACGGGCGGAGAAGGGCAATGAGCGTGGCTGCGGCCCCGGGCGGCAGCGTCGGCTGGCGGCCCAGTCCGGTGCGGCAACTGCTGGCCCTGGCCCTCGCTCTCGCGCTGCTGCTGGCGGGCGGGCGGGCACTGGCGCACGCCTCCCTGGTGCATGCCGAACCGGCCAACGCCAGCGTGCTGGCAGAGGCGCCCTCGAGCGCCACGCTGCTCTTCAATGAAGACGTCACGCCCACTCGCATCGAGCTTGTCGACGCCGGCGGCCACGCCAGCGTGCCCCCTGCCGTGCATGCCGAGGGTGCCACGCTTACGGTGCAGTTGCCCGAGCTCGGCCGGGGCAGCCACGCGCTGGCCTGGCATGTGGCGTCCGCCGACGGGCACCCGGTCAGCGGCGTGCTGGCGTTTTCGATCGGCTCGCCCGGGGTTGCGCCGTCGGCAGGCGCAACCGCCGCACACATGCCCAGAACGCTGGCTGCGACCATCTGGCTGGCGCGCGTCGCGGTGTATCTGGGGCTGTTCTTCGGCGTCGGCGGCGTGTTCTTTCGCGTCTGGGTGGCCGATGGTGCGCAGAACCCCGGCCGCCCACCGCCTGCCGTCGGCGTGGCGCTCTTCATCGGCTTGGCCGGCGCCTGTCTGGCCCCCGGCCTGCAAGGCGCCGACATGCTCGGCCTGGGCGCGGTCCGGGGCCTGAGCGCGCACGCCTGGCGAACCGGCGCCGCCAGCCCCTACGGTCTGACCTTGGCGCTGGCGACAGCCGCACTGCTGCTCGCCTGGCTCGCCCGCCACCTGCCTGGGCGGGGCGCGGTTCGCGCCGTGAGCCTGCTGGCGCTGGCCTGCACCGGGCTGGCGCTGGCGGCCAGCGGCCATGCCAGCACCGCGCCGCCGCAGTGGGCCACACGCCCCGCGGTCTGGCTGCATGGCGTGGCGGCCACGCTGTGGCTGGGCGCGCTGCCGCCGCTGGCGCAGGCGCTGCGCCGGGGCGACACCGCCGCCCTGCGCACAGTGGCCCGTTTTTCGCGCTGGATCGTCTATCCGCTGGTGGTGCTGGTGGGCGCGGGGGTGCTGCTGGCGTCGGTGCAGCTCGGACGCCCCGGCGCCCTGCTCACGACCGACTACGGCCGGGTGCTGGCGCTCAAGCTCGCGCTGGTGGCCGCGCTGCTGCTGCTGGCCGCCAGGCACCGCTGGCAGCTGACGGGCGCTGTGCTGCAGGGGCAAACGGGCGCGGCGCGGCGCCTGCGCCGCTCCATCGCGGCAGAGGCGGTGCTGGTGCTGGCCGTGCTCGCGGTGGTGGCGCTGTGGCGCTTCACGCCGCCGCCGCGCGCGCTGGCGCAGACCACGCAGGCTGCGGACAAGCCCCAAGTGCTGCGGCTGCATGGGGCGCGTGCCATGGCCGAGCTGCGGCTCAGCCCCGCGCGCGTCGGGCCGGTCTCGATCACGGCGGCCATCGGCGATGGCACCTCGGACGCGCCCGCCGCGCAGGCGGTGAAATTCACGCTCTCCAATCCTGCGGCGGACATAGCCTCGCTGCGGGCTGACGCCCAACCCCTGCCTGACGGGCGCTGGCGTGCGCCGGCGGTGCTGGTCCCGGTGGCCGGGCTCTGGGACGTGCGCGTGGACATCCTGATCGACGAATTCACCCAGCTCAGTCTGCAGGGCAGCGTTCGTATCCAGCGCTGAGCGCCCGCCCGCCACGGCGGGCGGGCCTGCCCTGCGACAATCGCCGCATGACCAGCACCTTTGCTCCTCTGAAGAACGACCGCTTCCTGCGCGCCTGCTGGCGCCAGGCCACCGACACTACCCCCGTGTGGCTGATGCGCCAGGCCGGCCGCTACCTGCCCGAATACCGCGCCACGCGCGCCAGGGCGGGCAGCTTCATGGGGCTGGCCACCCACGTGGACTACGCCACCGAAGTCACGCTGCAGCCGCTGGAGCGCTACGCGCTGGACGCGGCCATCCTTTTTTCCGACATCCTCACGGTGCCCGACGCCATGGGTCTGGGCCTGAGCTTTGCCGAGGGCGAGGGCCCGCGCTTTGCCCATGCAATACGCGATGAAGCCGACGTCGCGCGCCTGGCCGTGCCCGACCTGGACAAGCTGCGCTATGTGTTCGACGCGGTAACCAGCATTCGCCGGGCGCTGGCCGGGCGCGTGCCGCTGATCGGCTTTTCCGGCAGCCCCTGGACCCTGGCCTGCTACATGGTGGAGGGGCGCGGCTCGCAGGATTACCGCCTGGTCAAGACCATGATGTACGCGCGCCCCGACCTGATGCAGCGCATCCTGCAGGTCAACGCCGAGGCGGTCGCCGCCTACCTGAATGCCCAGATCGACGCCGGCGCCCAGGCGGTGATGATTTTCGACAGCTGGGGCGGGGTGCTGGCCGATGGCGCCTTTCAGACCTTCAGCCTGGCCTATACCCGGCAAGTGCTGGACCTGCTGCAGCGCCAGGGCCCGGACGGCTCGCCGGTGCCGCGCATCGTCTTCACCAAGGGCGGCGGCCAGTGGCTGCAGGACATGCGCGCGCTGGACTGCGAGGTGCTGGGCGTGGACTGGACGGTGAACCTGGCCCACGCGCGCGCGCTGGTCGGCGAGGTCAAGGCGCTGCAGGGCAACATCGACCCCAACGTGTTGTTCGCCCCGCCCGAGGCGATCGCCCGCCAGGTGCGCGCGGTGCTGGACAGCTTCGGCCCGGTGCACGCCACGGGCACCGGTCCGAGCCAGATCTTCAACCTGGGCCACGGCATCAGCCAGCACACCCCGCCCGAGCATGTGAGCACGCTGGTCAACACGGTGCACGAATACGGCAAAACGCTGCGCAAACCCCTGGGTTTACCCGAATCTTGACAGGCGCGGGGGAAGGACTTATGCACAAAAAAAGCGTAGCAATCCGCGCTGCCGGGCCAGACGGCCGCGTTGCTGCCTCACACGCCAAGTAGTTGATTTGAAAGGCTTTTTCAAACTGCCTGTTTTCCATGCAAAGCGGGCAGGCCCAGCAAACATGCGCCTTCGCGACGATTGGCCGCAAGATACCCACAAAGTTATCCACAGCGGTCGTGGATAGCCTGAAAAGGCTACGCAATTCAAGCACTTGCAGATCTTTTTGAAGCCGTAACTCAATAGCTACAAAGCGCTTTGTCCACTTCTCTCGTCCCGCTGCAGGTGGTGGTGCAGACGCCCGCCCACAGCGGCGTCGCGGCCACGCTGAGCTACACCCATACAAAGCCGCTGCCCGCCGGCACGCTGGTGCGCGTGCCGCTGGGCGCGCGCGAAGTGCTCGGCGTGGTCTGGGACACGCCCGGCGATGGCGCGCCGCAGGCCGAGCCCGCCCGGCTGCGCGCCATTGCCGCCGTGCTGCAGGGGCTGGCGCCGCTGGACGACGCCTGGCGCCGCCTGGTCGCCTTTGCCGCGGGCTACTACCAGCGCAGTCTGGGCGAGATCGCGCTGATGGCCTTGCCGCCCTCGCTGCGCGGACTCAGCGCCGAGCAACTGGGGCGGCGCCTGCGGCGCAAGCCGAATGCCCAGACGGCGAATGCCCCCGCGTCCGCGCCGGCTAACGCGGATCAAGCGGGCGCTGATTTAATAGCACTCAGCGCAGAGCAGGAAAGCGTTACAGCCGAAATTGATACCAAAACCGGCCCCTTCCTGCTGTTCGGCAGCACCGGCAGCGGCAAGACCGAGGTCTATCTGCAGGCGGTGGCCGCCGCGCTGGCTGCCGACGCCCAAGGCCAGGTGCTGGTGCTGGTGCCGGAGATCAACCTCACGCCGCAGTTGCAAGCGCGTTTTCTTGCGCGCTTTGCGCCCCTGTACGGCGCAGACGCCATCGTCAGTCTGCACAGCGGCATGACGCACCCGCAGCGCCTCAGGAGCTGGCTGGCCGCGCACACCGGCAGCGCGCGCATCGTGCTCGGCACGCGCATGGCCATCTTCGCCAGCCTGCCGCGCCTGGCCTTGATCGTGGTGGACGAGGAGCACGACGCCAGCTACAAGCAGCAGGAAGGCGCGCGCTACTCGGCGCGCGACCTGGCGGTGTGGCGCGCGCGCGATGCCGGGGCCAAGGTCGTGCTGGGCAGCGCCACGCCCTCGCTCGAGAGCTGGCACGCCAGCGACCCGGCCGTGGGCCGCTACCAGCGCCTGTGCATGCCCAGCCGCATCGGCGCTGCGCGCCTGCCGCGCCTGCGCCTGGTGGACATGGCGCAGCAGCCGCGGGCGGCGGTGTTCGCACCGCCGCTGCTGGCCGCCATCACCGGGCGGGTGGAGCGCGGCGAGCAATGCCTGGTGCTGCTCAACCGCCGCGGCTTTGCGCCGGTGCTGCACTGCCATGCCTGCGGCTGGAAGAGCGACTGCCCGCAATGCTCGGCCACGCGCGTCTTCCACAAGCTCGACCGCAGTCTGCGCTGCCACCACTGCGGACTGGCCAGCCGCGTGCCGCGCGCCTGCCCGGGCTGCGGCAACCCGGACATCCTGCCCCTGGGGCGCGGCACCGAGCAGCTGGAAGAGCTGCTCGCGCAGTTGCTGCGCAACGTCATCACGCCCGAGCGGCGCGCCGCGCGCGTGGCGCGCATCGATGCCGACACCACGCGCGCCAAAGGGGCGCTGCAAACGCAGCTGGCCCAGGTGCATGCGGGCGACGTGGACGTGCTCGTGGGGACGCAGATGGTGGCCAAGGGGCACGACTTTCGGCGCATCACCCTCGTGGCCGCAGTGCAGCCCGACAACGCGCTCTTTTCCAGCGACTTTCGCGCGCCCGAGCGCCTGTTTTCCCTGCTCATGCAGGCCGGCGGGCGGGCCGGGCGCGATGCCCTCTACATGGCCGCGCACGGCAGCGCCCCGGAACTGTGGGTGCAGACCTGGCACCCCGAGCATCCGCTGTTTGCCGCGCTGGGCGCGCACGACTACCCGGCCTTTGCCGCGCGCCAACTGGCCGAACGCGAAGCCGCCGCCATGCCGCCTTTTTCGCACCAGGCGCTGCTGCGCGCCGATGCGCGCACCCAGGAAACGGCCCAGGCCTTTTTGCAGGCCGCGGCGCTGGCCGCTCGCGCCGCGCAACTGCCGGGGCTTGCGCAGACCTTCCTGTACCCGCCGGTGCCTCTCGCAGTGCAGCGCGTGGCCAACGTGGAGCGCGCGCAGATGCTGCTGGAAAGCGCCAGCCGCCGCGCACTGCAGCAGTTGATGAGCGCCTGGCAGCCGCTGCTGCACGCCGAGCGCGCGCGCCACAAGGGTCTGGTGCGCTGGCTGCTGGACGTGGACCCGCAGGCGATCTGAAGCTGCGTCCGGCCCGCCTGCGCCGCGCCGCGAGCGCTCAGACCAGCCAGGCCACGAGCGCCGAAAAGCTCAGGAAGGCCAGCGTGGTGCTCGCCAAGATGATGTGCGCCACCCGCCCGGTGTGCGCGCCAAAGCGCTCCACCAGCATGGCCACATTGCTCGCGCTGGGCAGCGCCGCCACCAGCACCAGCACGACCAGGCTGGCGGGCTCCAGCGCCAGGCCCAGGCGTATCGCCAGCCATCCGCCGGTCCAGACCAGCGCCGGATGCACCAGCAGCTTGACCAGCGCCAGCGGCAGGTATTCGCGCGGCGCCACCGCCTCGTGGCGGTCCAGCTGCGAGCGCGCCAGCACCGCGCCGATGGTGAACAGCGCCACCGGCGACGCCGCGTCGGCCAGCATCGCCACGCTGCGCTCCAGCGGCGCCCACAACTGCCAGCCCCAGGCGGAAGCCATGGCGCCCAGCACGATGGAGATCGGCAATGGGTTGGCCAGCACCCCGCGCAGCGCCTGGCGCAGCGCCGCCGCCATGCCTTGCACGCCGCCCACGCCCAGGCGCGACAAGGCCACGCACAGCGAGGAGGTCAGGCACATGTCGATCGCGATGGTGAGGATCACCGGCCCGGCGCTCTGCGGCCCGACCAGCGCCAGCAGCAGCGGCACGCCCATGAAGCCCGAATTGGGGAAAGCGGTCGCCAGCGCGGCAAAGGCCGCATCGCTCCAGCCCCAGCGCCGCCGCGTCAGGGCGACCGTGGCAGCGACCAGCAGCAGCGCGGCGCCGAAGTACACGGCTGCCGCCGCCGGGTCCAGCAGCTGCGCCAGCGGCGTGCTCGCGCCAAAGCGGTAGAGCAGGCAGGGCAGCGCAAAATACAGCACGAAGGTGTTGAGCCCGCCTATGGCCGCCAGCGGCACCACGCGCAGGCGCGCCGCGAGCCAGCCGCAGAGCACGAGCGCGAAGAACGGGAAGGTGACGGCAAGAACGTCAAGCACGGTGCGCGATTGTCGCCGGTTGGCACTCGTATGATTGGCAGTTTTTCGCTTCGCATGTCCGCACTCAATCTCGCCCAGCTCCAGGCGGTGCATGTCACCGAGCGCCCCTGCCTGGTGCTGGCCGGCGCGGGCTCGGGCAAGACGCGCGTCATCACGCACAAGATCGCGCACCTGATCGACGCGGGCCTCGCGCCCGGGCGCATCGCCGCCATCACCTTCACCAACAAGGCCGCGGCCGAGATGCGCGAGCGCAGCGCGGGCCTGGCGGGCAAGCGTGCGCGCGAGGTGCTGATCTGCACCTTCCACGCGCTGGGCGTGCGCATGCTGCGCGAAGATGGGCAGGCGCTGGGCCTCAAACCCCAGTTCAGCATCCTGGACACGGGCGACGTCAGCTCGGTGCTCAAGGACTGCGCGGGTGCGGCCACCGACCTGGCCACGGCGCGCCAGTGGCAATGGAGCATCAGTGCGCTCAAGAATGCCGGGCTGGATGCGCGCCAGGCGCTGGCGCAGGCCGAGGACGAGCAGGCGCGGCAGATCGCGCTGCTGATGCAGCGCTACGAAGAGCGCCTGGCGGCCTACCAGAGCGTGGATTTCGACGACCTGATCGGCCTGCCCCTGCGCCTGTTGCGCGAACACCCCGAAGTGCGCGAAAAATGGCAGCACCAGCTCGGTCATGTGCTGGTCGATGAATACCAGGACACCAACGCCACGCAGTACGAACTGCTCAAGCTGCTGGTCGGCGAGCAGGCGCGCTTTACTGCAGTGGGCGACGACGACCAGAGCATCTACGGCTGGCGCGGCGCGACGCTGGACAACCTCAGACGCCTGCCGCAGGACTTCCCGCGGCTGCAAGTGGTCAAGCTCGAACAGAACTACCGCTCCACCTCGGCCATCCTGCGCGCGGCCAACCATGTGATCGCGCCCAACCCCAAGCTCTATCCCAAGACCCTGTTTTCCGAGCTGGGCGAGGGCGAGCCGGTGCGCGTGCAGGAATGCGACCACGAAGAGCACGAGGCCGAGCGCGTCGTCGCACGCATCCAGAGCCTGCGCGCGGCCAGCAACCCGCCGCCGGCGTGGAAGGACTTTGCGGTGCTCTACCGCGCCAACCACCAGGCCAAGCCGCTGGAGAAGGCGCTGCGCCGCGCCAACATTCCCTACAAGGTCTCGGGCGGCACCAGCTTCTTTGATCGCGCCGAAATCCGCGACCTGTGCGCCTGGTTTCGGCTGTGGAGCAACAACGACGACGACCCCGCCTTCCTGCGCGCCATCACCACGCCGCGGCGCGGACTGGGCCACACCACGCTGGCGCGCCTGGGCGAGTTCGCCAGCCTGCGCAAGGTGAGCCTGTTCGAGAGCTTGTTCAGCCCGGCGCTGGCCGCCGCCCTGCCGCAAAAGGCGCGCGACGGCCTGGCGGAGTTCGGCCGCGCGGTCAACGACCAGGAATACCGTGCGCGCCACACCCTGGGCGCCGAGGCGGCGCGCGGCTTTCTTGCCGACTGGCTCGGCGAGATCGGCTACGAGCGCTACCTGCACGACGCCGAAGACAGCGACAAGGCAGCCGCCGCGCGCTGGAGCAACGTGCTCGAGTTCTGCGACTGGATGGCGCAGCGCGCCGGCGGGCAGATTGCCGACGCTGCCGGCACCACCGGCACGGCCGAGGCGCGCAGCCTGCTGGACGTGGCGCGCAACATCGCGCTGCTGTCCACCATCTCCGAGCGCGAACAGGATCAGGACATGGTGACCCTGTCCACGCTGCATGCCGCCAAGGGGCTGGAGTGGCCGCATGTGGTGCTGGCCGGCGTCACCGAGGGCATGCTGCCCTTCCGGCTGGAAGACGACGGCAGCGAGGTGCAGCAGCAGAGCCGGCTGGAAGAAGAGCGCCGCCTGATGTACGTGGGCATCACGCGCGCACGGCGCACGCTGGTAGTGAGCTGGACGCGCAGGCGCAAGAAGGGCCGCGAGATGCTGGCCTGCCAACCCAGCCGCTTCATCGCCGAGATGCAGCTGGACGCGGCCACGCAGCGCGAAGACCCGCGCGAGAAGCTGCGCCAGCTGCGCGCCGAATTCGCGCGCAAGGCGGCGGGCGCGCCAGTGCCATGAAGCCCCGCGCCCACGGTCTGCACGCCATGCTGCGCCGCTGCACTCTTGCGCTGGTGCTGCTCTGCGCTGGCGCCGCCGCGCCGGCGGCGGGCGCCCCATCTAGCGACTGGCAGGCCTGCGCCGCGCTCGCGCAAGCCGCGCAGCGCCTCGCCTGCTACGACCGCTGGGCCGCGCGCCAAGCCGGCGCCGATGCGCCAGCCGCCACGCCGCCCGCGATCCCTCCTGCGCCCGAGCCGGCGCTTGCCGCCGCCGGCGCAGCGCAGCACCGCCCTGAGCCGCCCGATCTGCCCGACCTGCCTGCGCCCGAAAGCGAAGGCTGCCGCAGCAGCCGCTACACCACGCTGTCGCGCTTCTGGGAGCTCGAGCGCGGCAGCGACTGCGGCACGTTGGGCTTTCGCGGCTACCGGCCGCTGAGCGTCTCGGTCGTCACCGCCAACACTGTGAACCAGCAGCCGGGCTCGGACAACCCGCTGAACAACGCCGGCAGCGCCGTGCCCTACCGGCGCACCGAGATGCGCGTGCAGCTGTCGGTGCGCACCAAGCTGGCTCAGGGCCTGCTCACCCAGGGGCGCGAGCGCGCGCTCGATTCGCTCTGGTTCGGCTACACCCAGCAGTCTTACTGGCAGCTGTTCTCGCCCAGCATCTCGCGGCCGTTTCGCAATACCGACCACGAGCCCGAGCTGATCTACATCCACCCCGTCAGCGCCGAGCTGCCCTGGGGCTGGCGCTGGCGCTTCGGCGGCATCGGCCTGGTGCACCAGTCCAACGGCCAGAGCCTGCCGCTGTCGCGCAGCTGGAACCGCGTCTATCTGATGGCCGGGCTGGAGCGCGGCCAGGACTGGTGGCTCACCGGTCGCATCTGGCAGCGCCTGCACGAATCCAGCGCCAACGACGACAACCCGCACATCAGCGACTACGTGGGCCGCGCCGAACTCAATCTGGGCTGGAACCTGGGCGCGAGCGACACCTTGTCGCTCACCGCGCGCCACAGCCTGCGGGCCCAGGCCCGCGGCTCGCTGCGCCTGGAATGGATGCACCGCATCGGCGACAGCCCCAATCTGCGGCTGCATGCCGCGCTGTTCTCGGGCTATGGCGACAGCCTGCTGGACTACAACCGCCGACGCACCGTCTTCAGCCTGGGCCTGAGCCTGCTGGACTTCTGAGCGGCCGCGCGGGCCGGCGCAGAGCAGCGGCGCACCGCCACAACGCGACCACAGCGCGGCCCTGCAGCGCGCCAAGGCGACCATGCTCTCGGAGGCCGGGCCACGGGAACGGTTTGCTACACCGGCGGGGCAGCGCGTGGCTATGATTGCCCCTTTTCGACCCCCGCCGGCCGGCGCCGCCCACTACCTAGCCGTTTTCGCCATGACGCCACGTTTTTCTTCCCTGCTTCGCATCGTGCTTGTCGCCGCAGGTCTTGCCAGCGCACTGAGCGCCTGCGTGCCGCTGATGGTAGGCACCGGGGCTGCCGTCGGCGCCATGGTGGCCACCGACCCGCGCACCACCGGCACCCAACTGGAAGACGAAGGCATAGAGTTGCGCGCCTCCAGCCGCATCCGGGACGCGCTGGGCGACAGGGTGCATGTGAACATCACCAGCTACAGCCGCCAGGTGCTGATCACCGGCGAGGTGCCGACCGAAGCGGACAAGCTGCGCGTGCAGAACATCGTGCGCGAGGTGCCGAACGTCAAGTCGGTAGTCAATGCGCTGGGCATCATGCCCAACTCCACGCTCTCCGAGCGCTCCAACGACACCTACATCACCGGCAAGGTGCGCGCCAAGCTTGTCGACCTGAACGACCTCGTGGCCACCAACGCTTTCAAGGTCGTGACCGAGCGCGGCGAGGTCTTCCTCATGGGTCATGTGACGCAGTACCAGTCCGCCCAGCTCACCGAAGCCGCGCGCAGCATCGACGGCGTGCGCAAGGTGGTGCGCGTGTTCGAGATCGTCCCCGGCTCGGCGCCGGCGCCCGCCGCAAGCCCGGCTGCCGCGCCCGCGCCGGTCACCAGCCCGGCCGAGAGCGGCGGCGTGACGGTCACGCCGATTCCGGCGACGAACCTCCGCACGGAAAACTGAAAGCCGGCGCGCCCCGCCGCAAGCGCCACTGCGGCGCGCGACGCTCAGCCGGCCTTGGGCCCGGCTTGCAGGAGCGTGATCAGGCTGGAGGTATCCCAGCGCCGGCCGCCGCGCTGCTGCACCTGGGCGTAGAACTGATCGACCAGCGCGGTCACGGGCAGCAGCGCGCCGTTGCGCCGCGCCTCGTCGAGCACCAGAGCCAGGTCTTTGCGCATCCAGTCCACGGCAAAGCCGAAGTCGAATTCGCCCTGCACCATGGTCTTGCCGCGGTTGTCCATCTGCCAGCTCTGGGCCGCGCCCTTGCCAATCACCTCGAGCACCAGCGGCATGTCCAGGCCCGCGCGCAGGCCGAAGGCAATCGCCTCGGACAGGCCTTGCACCATGCCGGCGATGCAGGTCTGGTTGACCATCTTGGCCAGCTGCCCCGCGCCGCTCTCGCCGATGCGGGTGCAGGCGCGCGCATAGGCCATGGCAATCGGCTGCATCGCGTCGAACGCCGCCTGGTCGCCGCCGCACATCACCGTGAGCACGCCTTTTTGCGCGCCGGCCTGGCCACCCGAGACGGGAGCGTCGACGAACTGCAAGCCCCGCTCGCGGGCGCTTGCGTGCAGCTCGCGCGCCACTGCGGCCGAGGCGGTGGTGTGGTCGACGAAGATGGCGCCCGCCTGCATGCCGGCAAAGGCGCCATCGGCCCCGAGCACCACCGAGCGTAGGTCGTCGTCGTTGCCCACGCAGCACAACACCAGTTCGGCGCCCTCGGCGGCCTCACGCGGTGTTTTGGCATGTTTTACGGCTCCAGCGCCCGTGTACTCTGCGCACCAAGCTATCGCTTTGGAAGCGGTGCGGTTGTAGACCGTGAGCGCATGGCCCGCCTTGAGCAAATGCCCCGCCATGGGGTAGCCCATCACGCCCAGACCCAGAAAGGCCAGCTTGCGCGCTGGCACTTGCGCATACGTGCGCGGCTCCATGCTGCCCGTCATTGGCGCGGTTTCCTTTTTCAAACGATGGCAAATTGTTCCGTGCCTGCTGCCAGGTCGCCCGACTTGGCACGCTGGCTCGAGAGCTTGATCTGCAGGCGCAGGTCGTTGAGCGAATCGGCGTTGCGCAGTGCATCCTCGTAGCTGATGAGGTTGGCTTCGAACAGGTCGAACAACGCCTGGTCGAAGGTCTGCATGCCGAGGTTGCGGCTCTTCTTCATCACGTCCTTGATCTCGGCCACCTCGCCCTTGAAGATGAAGTCGGCGATCAGGGGCGAATTGAGCATGATCTCCACCGCCGCGATGCGCCCCTTGCCGTCCTGCTTGGGCACCAGGCGCTGCGAGACCAGCGCGCGCAGGTTCAGCGACAAGTCCATGAGCAACTGGGCGCGCCGCTCCTCGGGGAAGAAATTGATGATGCGGTCCAGCGCCTGGTTGGCGCTGTTGGCGTGCAGCGTGGCCAGGCACAGGTGACCGGTCTCGGAAAACACCACTGCATGCTCCATGGTTTCGCGGTCGCGGATCTCGCCCATCAGGATCACGTCGGGCGCCTGGCGCAGGGTGTTTTTCAGCGCCGCCTCCCAGCTGTCGGTATCCAGGCCTACCTCGCGCTGCGTCACCACGCAGTTCTTGTGCGCGTGCACGAACTCGATCGGGTCTTCCACGGTCACGATGTGGCCGTAGGAATTTTCATTGCGCCAGTCCACCATGGCCGCGAGCGACGTGGACTTGCCCGAGCCGGTAGCACCCACCATGATGCACAGGCCGCGCTTGGTCATGGCCACTTCCTTGAGCACCTGGGGCAGGCCCAGGCTGTCGATGGACGGCAGACTCAGCGGGATGGTGCGCAGCACCATGCCGACATTGCCCTGCTGGATGAAGGCATTGACGCGAAAACGCCCTATGCCCACGGGCGAGATGGCGAAGTTGCATTCCTTGGTGCGCTCGAAGTCGGCCACCTGCTTGTCGCTCATGATGGAGCGCGCCAGGGTGAGCGTGTGCATGGCCGTGAGCGGCTGGGGCGAGACCTTGGTCATCTTGCCGTCCACCTTGATGGCCGGCGGGAAGTCCGCGGTGATGAACAAGTCGCTGCCACCGCGGCTGACCATCAGCTTGAGCAGGTCGTTGATGAATTTGCTTGCCTGGTCGCGTTCCATGGTCTGTCCCTTCCTTGAATGTGCCCGGTGCGTGCCGGAGCATCAGTTCTGATGGTCGCTCAGGCGCGCACTCACCACGCGCAGGCGCTGCGAGAGCTTGCGCGCGAGCAGCGCCACGAGGCTCGCGGCCAGTTGCGGGTCCTTGGTCATCATCTCGTCCATGGATTCGGCATTGAGCGCCGCCAGCTCGCAGTCGGTGAGCGTGGTGCAGGAAGAAAAGCGTATGCCGCTGTCGAGCAGCGACATCTCGCCCAGGATGTCGCCCGGGCGCGTCTCGGCCAGGCGCAACTGCTCGCCCCAGGGCTGCAGCCGGTCGACCGCGATGGTGCCGTTGAGCAGCACCACCATGAAGTTGCCGTATTCGCCCTGGCGTATCACGTCGCGGTTGGGCGGCACCGAGGCGAACTGGAAGAAGCGCTCCATGCGCTCGACCGCGTCCTGGTCGAGGTGCGACATATATTTGTCCCTGGACCACAGCGCCTCCAGCAGCTTGCCGCCGCGGCTCTTGGGCAGGCGCTTGGCGCCGATCTCGGTAGCGCGCGCCTCCCAGGGGATGAGCAGCGCGTCATCGACCCCCTGGCCGACGAAGGCAGTAGTGAAAAACGCCGACTCCGGCGCGTCTTCCGGGGTCTTGCCGTACTTCGCCTTGAGCAGGCCGAGGATGCCTTTCATGGCTGTCTCTCCCATTGCGTGATGACTCCCCTTGGCGGGGCTGAAACGGTGGCGGCCGCGTGCGCGACCGCGCGGGGACTCTCAACCGGGGAAATTCTCCGGTATCTTGGCCTTGCTGCGCGCCTCGGCCGGGCTGATCACGTTGCGTCGCACCAGCTCGGTGAGGTTCTGGTCCAGCGTCTGCATGCCCTGGCTGTTGCCGGTCTGGATGGTCGAATACATCTGTGCGACCTTGGCCTCGCGGATCAGGTTGCGGATCGCGCTGGTGCCCAGCATGATTTCGTGCGCGGCCACACGGCCCGAGCCGTCTTTGAGCTTGCACAGCGTCTGCGAGATCACCGCCTGCAGCGACTCGGACAGCATGGCGCGCACCATGTCCTTTTCCTCGGCCGGAAAGACGTCGATGACCCGGTCTATGGTCTTGGCCGCCGAAGACGTGTGCAGCGTGCCGAACACCAGGTGCCCGGTTTCGGCGGCCGTCATCGCCAGGCGTATGGTTTCGAGGTCGCGCATCTCACCGACCAGGATGGCGTCCGGGTCCTCGCGCAGCGCCGAGCGCAGCGCGGCCGAAAAGGACAGCGTCATCGGCCCGACTTCGCGCTGGTTCACCAGGCACTTGCGCGATTCGTGCACGAACTCGATCGGGTCCTCGATGGTCAGGATGTGGCCGTACTCGGTTTCGTTCAGGTGGTTGACCATGGCCGCCAGCGTCGTGGACTTGCCCGAACCCGTGGGGCCGGTCACCAGCACCAGGCCGCGCGGCTTGAGCGCCAGGTCGGCAAAAATCTTGGGAGCGTTGAGCTGCTCGAGCGTGAGAATTTTGCTCGGAATGGTGCGGAACACCGCCGCCGCGCCGCGGTTCTGGTTGAAGGCATTGACGCGAAAACGCGCCAGGCCGTCGATCTCGAAGGAGAAGTCCACCTCGAGGAATTCTTCGTAGATCTTGCGCTGCGCGTCGCTCATGATGTCGTACACCATGGCGTGTACCGTCTTGTGATCGAGCGCATCGACATTGATGCGGCGCACGTCGCCATGCACGCGGATCATCGGCGGCAGACCTGCGGACAGGTGCAGGTCCGAGGCGTTGTTCTTCACGCTGAAGGCTAGTAGCTGGGTGATGTCCACGTGTGCTCCCTCTTGGAACCGGTTTGGGGTACGCTCTGGCAGTCATTATGACGATGATCAGCGACAACCTACAAGCCATCCGCGAGCGCATAGCGCGGGCCTGTGCGGCCTGCGCACGCGACCCTGCAGGCGTGCGTCTGCTGGCAGTCTCCAAGACCTTTGGCGCCCACGCTCTGGCCCAGGCGGTGCAGGCCGGCCAGCATGCGTTCGGCGAAAACTACATCCAGGAAGCGCTGGACAAGATGGGCGAGCTCGCGCGCCGGCCGCTGCCCGCGCTGCAATGGCATTGCATAGGGCCGATACAGAGCAACAAGAGCGCACTGGTCGCGCGCCACTTCGACTGGGCGCAGACGCTGGACCGCGTGAAAATTGCCCAGCGGCTGAGCGAGCAGCGCCCCGCCGGATTGCCGCCGCTGTGCGTGTGCATCCAGGTGAACGTGGACGGCGGCGCTACCAAGGCGGGCGTAGCGCCGGACGAGGCGGTGGAGTTCGCGCTCGCCGTGGCCAGGCTGCCACGCTTGCAGTTGCGCGGCGTGATGAGCATTCCCGACGCCCTGCCCGACTTTGCGGCGCAGCGCCAGGTGCACGAGCGCGCGCGCGCCATCTTCGACGCCATCGCCGCGCGCCTGCCGGCCGGGCATGCCGGTTTTGACACCTTGTCGCTGGGCATGACGGCCGACCTGGAAGCGGCTATTGCCGCCGGCAGCACGCTGGTGCGCGTCGGCAGCGGCATCTTCGGCGCACGCCACTATCCGCAGGCCGGGCAGTCCGCACCGGCCCAGCTCCCCCATGCCGATGCGCCCGGCTGAACACCGCGGCGGCGCCCCCCCAACCGATCACACCCGCAGGAGACATAGAGATGCCAGGACTGTTGCCCCACGTCGATCCGGATGGATTGCTGGAATTTTCCGTGGTCTATACCGACCGCTCGCTCAACCACATGTCGCAGCGCTTCGTGCGCGTGATGCAGGACATCCTGGCCACGCTCAAGGAGGTGTATGGCGCGCACACCGCGGTCATCCTGCCGGGCAGCGGCACCTTCGGCATGGAAGCGGTGGCGCGCCAGTTTGCCAACCACGAGAAGGTGCTGATCGTGCGCAACGGCTGGTTCAGCTACCGCTGGACGCAGATCTTCGAAGAGGGCGGTCTGGGCGGCGGCGCCGTGGTGTGCAAGGCGCGCCGCCAGGGCGAGGGTGCGCAGGCGCCCTGGGCCCCCTGCCCGATCGACGAAGTGGTGCAGGCCATACGCACGGAAAAACCCAAGGTGGTGTTCGCGCCGCACGTGGAAACCGCCAGCGGCATCATGCTGAGCGAGGACTACATCCGCGCACTGGCCGACGCCGCGCATGAGGTGGGCGCGCTCTTCGTGCTCGACTGCGTGGCCTCGGGCGCGGTCTGGGTGGACATGCGCAAGACCGGCGTAGACCTGTTGATCACCGCGCCGCAAAAGGGCTGGAGCAGCTCGCCCTGCTGCGCCATGGTGATGCTCTCGGAGCGCGCGCGCAGCGCCATCGAGCACACCAGGAGCTCGAGCTTTTCCTGCGATCTCAAGAAGTGGATGCAAATCGCCGAGGGCTACGAACAAGGCCGCCACGCCTACCACACCACGATGCCGACCGACCCGCTGGTGCAGCTGCGCGACAGCATGCAGGAGGCGCGTGGGCGCGGCTTTGAGCTGCTGCGCGCGCAGCAGATCGAACTCGGCGCCAAGGTGCGCGCGCTGCTGGTGCGCCGCGGCTTTCCCAGCGTGGCGGCCGAGGGCTGGCAGGCGCCGGGCGTGGTCGTGAGCCACACCAGCGACCCGGACATCCAGAGCGGCAAGAAATTCCAGCAGGCGGGCGTGCAAAGCGCCGCAGGCGTGCCGCTGCAATGCGACGAGGGCGCAGACTTTCACACCTTCCGCCTGGGGCTGTTCGGCCTGGACAAGTGGGCCGACGTGGACGCCACGGTGGCGCGCCTGTCGCGCGCGCTGGACGCGATGGGCGTGCCGGCCTGAAGCGGGGCCGTGGCTCAGGGCCGCGGCACTGCCCGCCCCTGCTGGCGCTGCAGCCAATCGGCGACGGCGCGCACGGTGCGCTCGCGCTCCTCGCCATCGCCCGCGCCCTGCCCCTCTTCCCAGCGTGCATGGGCGCGGGCCGGCGCCAGCAGCCGCAGCAGCTCGCGCGCGCCAGAGCCAGAGAGCGGCTCGGCATCGGCTTCGTCGGCCAGCTGCAGCGCCTGCACCGCCCCGTGGCCACGCTGCGCCAGCGCCCGGGCCAGTTGCAGCAGGCGGCGGGCCAGCAGCAGCAGCACCGGGTCTTCCACGCTCATTTCGTGCACGCCCTGCAAGCGGTTCTTCAGCTTTTCAAACAAGGGCTTCCCGCCACCCGAGACGATGCTGCCCACGGTTGCACCCAGCGTGGTGGCCACGCCCAGCGAGAGCCCGGCCAGCGCCAGGTCGGCCACCAGGCCCACGCTCGCCCCTATGGCCGCGCCAAAGCCGAGCTGCCTGCCGGCCTCACGCAGCAGCAGCGGGTTGAACAAATCGTCCTCCCAGCGGCCCGAGAGGTCGGGCAGTTCGGCCAGCTCCGCATCGCCCGGACGAAAGGCGTGCAGCGCGAGCAGGGCGGCGGCCGCGCGCCGCGCATGGCCGCGCACCTCGCCCTGAAAGCGCTGCACCACGGCGGCGCGCTCGGCGGCATCGGCATAGTCGGCGGCGGACACGCTGCGGCGCATCGCCGCGACCTCGACCAGCGCCTCGGCAATGCTGCGCAGCGCCGCCTGCTCGCGCTCGCGCGCGCCGCGGGCAAGCGCTGCGGCCAGCGCGTGCAACTGGGCGCGTTGCGCCGGCAGCAGCGTGGCCAGGTCGGTGTAGAGCTGTTGTTCGCTGCCGTCGAGCGGCGCCACCACGTCAAACTCGGCACGCGCATGCAGGCCGCATTCCTGCAGCGCCGCATGCCAGTGCCGGGCGCTGGCGCCGGCTTCACCGACGAAGTTGAGCAGCGGCATCACCGGCCGCGCGCACCAGCTCAGGATCTCGATCTCGGCGCGGTACTTGGGCAGCACCGGCTCGCGCGCATCGATCACCAGCAGGGCGCAGTCGGCGCCGTCGAGCAGCGCACGCAGCACCTTGGCCTCCTGCTCGAAACGGGCCTGCGCCTCGGGGCCGGCGAGGAAGGCGCGCACGCGCGCAAGCCGCGTCTGGCCCGGCTGGCGCTGCAGGAATTCAAGCAGCGCGACCGAATCCTCCAGACCCGGCGTGTCGATGAAGCGCGCCAGCAGCCGGCCGTCGGCCTTGAGCGCAATCGCCTCGCTGTGGCGCGTGGTGCCGGGGCGGTCCGACACCTCGCCGAAATCCACCCGCCGCGTGAGCGTGCGCAGCAAAGAGGTCTTGCCCGCATTGGTGTGGCCCACCACGGCAAGCACCAGGGGTGCATTCATGCGCACTCCCCTTGCGCTATCCAATCGATAGCTCTTTGCGCTTGATCCACGAGCGTTACAGCCGAAAAACCTTCAGATTGCAGCCAGGCCTGCCAACGCTCGCGGCCGGCCTCGCCCAGCGGCCACAAGGCCATGCGCCCTGCTTGCTGGCCGGCCTCGCGCAGCAGCCGGCCGCTGCCCCGGTCCGGGCTCGCGCTGGCGTGCACGACCCAGAGCAGGGCGCCCGGGCGCTCGGCCCTCAGCCGGGCGAAGAAGCGCTCACGCTGCTCGCTGCTGCCGTCGAGGCGCTCGTTGCCCAGCCGCGCCAGCTCGGGCAGCGGCCAGGGCTGCTCGGGGCGCAACTCAAAGCCCACTACCAGCGGCGCGCCCGTGCCCGGCGCTGCGCCGCTGGCCTCGTGCAGCGGCTCCGGGGCGGCGGCGCCGCGCTCAGGATCCAGCACCTGAGGCGGCGGCTCAAGCGCCTGCAGCCGGCGCACCAGCGCCTGCACGCCGGGGTCGGCCATGTCCACGGGCTGCAGCCGGGCCGTGGCGCGGCGCCAGCGCCGCCAGCTCCACAGCGCCAGCACCAGCCGCGGCAAGATGCCATAAAACAGCACGCAGGCCAGCAGCCACATCGCCCAGGCGTGCTGGCCGGCCGCGCTCGCGGGCGTGCCGCGGCCGGCGGCAAGCACCGCCTCGCTGCCGGGCACCGGCCAGCCCAGCAGTGCGGGCAGGGCGCCGGTGCTACGCACGAAGGCTTCGAAGAAGCCCGGGCTGAGTATCGTGGTCTCCCAGGTCAGCTGGTAGGACTGAAAGGCGAAGGCAAAGACCAGCACCAGCCAGGTGAGGGCGAGCGACAGCGTCCAGATGCCGTGGCCGAGCATGCCGCCAAGCCAGGGCCAGAGCCGCTCGCGCCCCAGTACGCCGGCCAGCGCCTGCCAGAGCTGCTGCGCATGCCCAGCGCGCCGCGACGCCAGGCGCGCACTGGCCGCCACCGCCCAGTGACCGAGCGACAGACCCGGCCCCGAGGGCGCCGCCCCGCGCGCCGACCAGGCCAGCCCCAGCAGCCAGAGCAGCAGCGTCACCAGATGCAGCCCGAGCAGCGTGACGAAGGCCGCCACCGCGTTGATGCTGCGCTCGGGCGTGAGCACGCTGCGCGCCGCGGCCAGGCCGGCCAGCGCCAGCAGCACCGCCAGCAGCAGCACCACGGGCCGGCCCCAGGCGCGCCAGCGCGCGAGCTCCTGCGGCAGGCCCAGGCGCTCGCCCAGCAGCCAGGCGCGCTGCGCCACCTGCTCGGCGTGCGTGCCGCCGCCGGCCCAGGCCTGGCGCAGTTCGGCGCCGTCGTCGAGCGCGCCGGCGCGCTCGATGCGCTCGATCGCCCGCACGATCACCGCCGTCTGCAGTGCAGACCGCGATGGTACGTCGCCAGCGGGGTGCGGGGGGCGGCTGTCCATGGTTGGCGCCGATTATCGGCAGAGCGCGCCCGGCGCCGCCGCTCTGGTACAAAGCACGCTCGCATGCTTGCAGCCGTTCTTCGCATGTTCCCTTGCCTCTCGCGCCTGGCGCGCCAGCTTGCGCTGTGCGCCCTGCCATGCCTGCCGCTGGCCACCTGGGCCGCGCCCGCCTGCCGCACGCCGGCGCAGGCCAGCGCCGATGCGCCGCAGCCCTGGCTCGCGGCAAGCGGGCAAAGCAGTGCGGACGGCAGGCGCCACTATGCGTTGAGCCAGTCTGGCCACATCCTGGCGCTGGACGGCTGCACGCTGCAGCTGCTGGCGCAGCA
Organism: Comamonas sp. NLF-1-9; assembly: GCF_019195435.1. Classification (NCBI taxonomy): domain Bacteria; kingdom Pseudomonadati; phylum Pseudomonadota; class Betaproteobacteria; order Burkholderiales; family Comamonadaceae; genus Comamonas; species Comamonas sp. NLF-1-9. The sequence continues at coordinate 2,742,594 of NZ_CP078069.1, read as the reverse complement.
GAGCGAGGGCGGGGCTTGGGAGCAGCTTGCCCTGTCCTCGGACGGACGCTGGCTGCTGGCCGCCAGCAGTCGGCGCGCCGAGTTGCAGGTCTACGACACCGAGCTGCAAGCCATCAAGCGCCTGCCGGTGCAGCGGCTCGACGGCCGTCAGCCCTCGGGCGTGCTGCAGTTGCTGGACATGCCGGCGCGGCGCAGCTTCATCGTCGCCTTCACCGAGCTTGCGGAGCTCTGGGAGCTGTCCTACGACCCCCGGGCCGAGCCAGTCTTCGACGGCCTGGTGCACGACTACCGCATGGGCGAAGGCCTGGCCCAGCCCGGCCTGCTGCACCCGCGCCGCACCCCGCTGAGCAGCCCCGCGACCGCGCTGCGCCTGGCGGGCGACTGCTGCCGCGTGCTGGTGCGCCCCGCGCAGGACGCAGCCGTCTGGGACGTGATCCACCTGGACGTGCGCCGCAAGGTGAGCGAACGAGCGGCGCCGGCCGACTGACAGGGCCTTGCCAGCCATGCCAGGACAGTGCGGCTTCGCCCGGGGCTGCGCTGCGCTGCAAGCCCGCTTCAAAGCCCCCAGCCCGCGCCCACGCCCAGCAGCGTTGCCACGCCCAGTGCGGCAAACACCGCCGCCGCAAGGCCGTGCACCAGCTTCATCGGGATCTTGCCGGCCAGCTTGTCGCCCAGGAATACCGCGGGCACATCGGCGATCAGCATGCCCAGCGTCGTGCCCAGCACCACCAGCAGCGGCAGCCCGTAGTGCGCGGCCATGGCCACGGTGGCAATCTGCGTCTTGTCGCCCATTTCGGCCAGGAAGAAGGTGACGAGCGTGGCGCCGAACACCCCGAGGCGCTGCGCGACCGCGGCCTCTTCATCGTCCATCTTGTCGGGCACCAGGGTCCAGAGTGCCATCGCAAGAAAGGACAGGCCCAGCACCCAGCGCAACACGCCGGGGTCCACCGTGGCGGTGATCCAGGCGCCCAGCGCGCCGGCCAGACCGTGGTTGATCAGCGTGGCCGCGAGGATGCCCGCAATGATGGGCAGAGGCTTCTTGAAACGCGCGGCCAGAATGAAGGCGAGCAACTGGGTCTTGTCGCCGATTTCAGCCAGCGCCACCACCCCGGTGGAGACGAGGAAAGCTTCCATGCACATTCCCGGGCCGGATCAAGGACGATTGACCGCCGCGCACCTCCGGCCAGGGTGGATGCGCGGCAGTCAAAGGTCTTGCCAGGTGACGCACCGCTGACGCCATGACCTGCGGGCCAAGGATGTTGACGTCAACCACTTTCCCCAAGGGCAGCGCGGCTACTCCCCAATGACCGCGCGAGTGTAACCTCGGCCCTCGCCGGCCCGGTTCGGTCGCTGCACCCCCACAAAACCATCATGCCCACCCCTGCCCGTCTCACCCGACAAAGCCTGGCCGCCGCTCAGGCGCAGTTGCGCCGCGCCTGCCCGGTGATGGACGCGCTGATCGGGCGCTTCGGCGCATGCACGCTGGCCGAGCGCGAGCTCGCGCCCTTCGAATCCCTGGCGGGCGCGATCATCGGCCAGCAGTTGTCGGCGCAGGCGGCGGCGACCATCCGGCGGCGAGTGCACGCGCTGCTGCCCGCGTTCAGCGCCGAGCAGTTTCTTGCCGCCTCGCCGCAAGAGCTGCGCGCGGCCGGCCTGTCCGCGCCCAAGCTGCGCTACCTCACCGAGCTCGCCCGGCGGGTGGCCGACTCAAGCCTCGATCTGCAGGCGCTGCGCCGGGCGCCGGACGCCGAGGCCATCGCCACCCTGGTGGCACTGCCGGGCATAGGCCAGTGGACCGCGCAGATGTTCCTGATCTTCTGCCTGCGCCGCCCCGACGTGCTCGCCCTGGGCGACGCCGGCCTGCTGCGCGCGGTGCGCCAGTTGTTCGGACCGGACGCCGAACTGGCGCAGGCGGCACAGGCCTGGAAGCCTTACCGCTCGGTCGCCTCGTGGTATTTGTGGCGCAGTCTGGATACGGAATGAGGCGGCGCGCGGTGATGGCGGGCCATTCTTCAGCGGGAATAGCCATTTCCACGCGCTGGCGCTGACATGAATGCGCCTGCGTGCAAACAGCCTCACCAGAAAATCATTCGGCACCGCCAAAAGCGCGACAAACACGCGCCCGAATATCGCCGAGTCAAACGTGGCATTTTTTGTACCTTCGCGCGTGAATCGCAAATGGCGCGAAAATAACTTGACCATTGCGCTGATGTATTTTTCGCAACGGCGGTATTGAAAAATTCACCGGCCTATGGTCATTGACCTGCGGCGCGGGGTGCAAGCGCATTCAAGATTCTGTCTGTTGCCTGCCGCGGATTCCACAGCTCCCATTCACGCGCAATATTTCTTCGCGCCGCAAAACTGCCCCATGGGGCACGGCAATTGCCCGCACCCACATGGTTTGGCAAGCAATGCGATTTCGTTCACAAGGAGGACGGCGCGATGTGGTTTTTCAAGCAGGCGCGCGACTACTACGGCAATGCGCCCCTTTCCCAGCAATTGGCGTGGCAGGTGGGAGTGGCGCTCCTGTTTCTGGTATTGGCATTCATCGGCTATCACCTGCTGCGCCGCGCGCTGCGCCGGCCGCACTACGCCGCCCAGGGGGCGCTGCCGCCCGCCGAGGCAAACTCCTTCGTGCGCTTCAAGCTGGGCGGGCGCGCCTACCACTGGGGCATTTTTCTCATCATCGTCTTGCTCCTGCTCTCGGGGGCCACGTTTTTCTTCCCTGGCGCGCTGTTCGCCATCCGCGACACGCTCGGCGTCTCCTGGCTGACCGTGCACGTGGTGCTCGGCTGGCTGTTCATCGTGTTCGTGGCGCTGCACATCCTGTTCGCGATCTTTGACACCGGCTTGCACCACATGCTGTTTCACCGCGGCGACGGCGAAGACTTCCGCCAGCGCGTGCGCTTTTACCTCGGGGCCGACGCCGCCCTGCCCAAGCACGGCAAGTTCAACGTGTTCCAGAAGCTCTACCACCTGTTCCTGATCCTCACGGCGGCGGTGATGATCGTGACCGGCATCGTCATGTTCCTCAGCTCGGAGCTCTTCACCACCTTCTCGGGCGACACCATGCGCCTGCAGCGGCTGTTTCACGACAGCTTTGCCTTCCTCCTTCTCGCGGCCATCTGCGGCCATGTCTACATGCGGCTGCTGGGCGCGCGGCGCGCCAAGCTGCGCTCCATGGTCACCGGGACGATGCCGCGCCAGGCGTTTGTGCGCGAACACGACTGGAGGAAGTGGAAGCCCTGAACCAGGCCGGGCAGGCCTGCGATTGCGGCAAGGCATTGGGATATTCATGATGGTTGATCAGCTACACCACGACACGGACGAGTCCGATTCGCAAGAACGGCTTGCAAGCCCTTCACGGCGCCACTTCTTCCAGGGTGCGGCCGGCGGCGCGCTGGGCATCGCCGGCCTTGTGGGCGCGGGCAAGATGGCCGCGCTGAACGCAGAGCGCCAGCGCCTCGAACAACAGCAACTGCTGAGTGTCGGCGCGCCCGGGGCCCAGAGCGCGCTTGAGCTCAATCTCAATGGCCAGAGCGTGCATCTGAACCTTGCGGGCCAGCGCAGTCTGCTGCTCGCGCTGCGCGAAGACCTTGGGCTCACGGGCACCAAGAAGGGCTGCAACCTGGGTCAATGCGGCGCGTGCACCGTGCTGCTCGACGGCGAGCCGGTCTATTCCTGCCTGATGCTGGCCCATGACGCGGCCGGCCACGAGATCACCACCATCGAGGGGCTGGAGAAGAACGGACAGCTCAGCCCGGTACAGCAGGGCTTTGTGGACCACATGGGCAGCCAGTGCGGCATGTGCTCATCGGCCATGATCATGGCGGGCACGGCGCTGCTGAACAAGAATCCGGCGCCCACGCCCGATGAGGTACGGTTTGCCATCTCCGGCGTGCTGTGCCGCTGCGGGAACTACCCGCACGAGGTGCAGGCCATCTTGTCCGCCGCCAGCAAGGGGCTGGCCAGCGAAGCGCCCGAATTCATTCCGCTGAAGGCGGGGCTTGCACTACCCATGCACGAGTCGATCGAATCGGCGCCGGGCAGCCTGCACGGCGCGCCCGACGCGGCACAGTTCAGGCATCTGGGCCAACGCGGTCCGGCGCTGGACGCCTATGCCAAGGCGACGGGGCGGGCGATGTACGCGGGCGATTTCGGTTTTCATCCCAGCGACCCCTTCCAGAAGCCGCTCTATGCCAAGGTGCTGCGCAGCCCTACGCCGCATGCGCTGGCGCTGTCGGTCGATGACAGTCAGGCGCGCCAGCTCGCCGGTTACCGCGGCATGATCACCTGGAAGGACGTGCCGCAGATCGACAACGACCGCCACTTCCTGAACCAGCACGCGCGCTATCCGGGCGACGCGGTCGCCGCCGTCGCCGCGGAAGACGAATACACCGCCGAGGAGGCGCTGCGGCGCATCCGTGTCCGCTGGAAGCTGCTGCCGCTGTACCTGGACCCCGAAGAGAATCTGCGCTCGGGCAACGACGCGCTGCACCCGGGCGGGCCGGTGTCGGGCCTGGGCGGACCGCAGAAGGCCGACCAGCCGACGTTTGAATCCGACGGCTACACCGACGGTGATCTCGCACAGGGGTTCGCTGCGGCCGAGCACACCATCACCGGCCACTACGTCGTGGGGCAGCAATGCCACATGCCGATAGAGCCGCACTGCTGCACCGCCCTCTGGAAGGGCGAACACCTTACTTTGTGGGATTCCCAGCAGAGCGTGTTCAATGCGCAGGAGCAGATCTCGCGCGCGCTGAAGATCCCGCCGGAGAAGCTGCGCATCGTCTGCGAGAACATCGGCGGCGGCTTTGGCGGCAAGTGCACCGACACCCTGGGCAAGCCGCTGTACCAGGCGATTGCGGCCACGCTTGCCCGCAAGGTGGGCGGCGGTCGTCCGGTGCGCATCGAATACACCAACAACGAGCTGACCTATGCCGAGGACACGGGCGACGGCGCGGTCTTCGACCTCAAGACCGGCGTGAAGGACGGCAAGCTCACCGCGCTGGAATGCAGCGCCATCATGGCCGCTGGCGGTTACGCGTCCGCCGGCGCGCCGGAGTTGCAGTCGGCCTTCGAACTCATGTTTGACGCCGTCTCCGTCCCCGCCGCGCACTACAAGGGCTCGGCAGTGTTCACCACCACGCCGGTTGCGGGCGAATTCCGCGGCTTTGGCGGACCGCAGGGCGCGTTTGTCCTGGGCGTGCACCTGGACAAGGCGGCGCAGGCAAGCGGCATGGATCCGGTGGACTTTCTGTTGAACAACATCAAGCGCCCGGGGCAGAAGTGGATGCAGCAGGGCGTGGTCAGCAAGGCGGGCAAGTTCGACGCCGAATCCTGCCTGCGTCGCGGCGCCGCATCCATAGGATGGGACAAGCGCAGTGCGCCGGACGGGAAAACCGGCCGCATGCGCCGCGGCCTGGGCATGTACGGCAGCATCCAGCACTCGGGCCGCCAGCCCAGCGACGGCTTGATCTGGCTGGACCCCAACGGTCATGTGCACCTGCCCATAGGCACGGGCAACATGGGGCAATCGGCGCATACCGGAATTGCCGCCATTGTTGCCCAGGCGCTGGATATCCCGCGCGAGCAACTCGACGTGAGCTGGGGCGACAGCCACCGTGATGCCTGGGTGTTCGTGACGGACGCCTCGCGCAGCTGCTACTGCGACGGCAAGGCGGGCTACAACGCCGCGCAGGACCTGATCCGCCAGCTCAAGCTGCAGGTGGCAAGCGAGCACCAGGTGCAGCCCGAGGTGCTGCAAGTCCACGAGGGCCACGTCACCGGGCCGGGCGGCATCGACGAGGACTTTCGCGCCATTGCGCGTCGCAGCGCCCCGCGCACCGACTTCACGCCCTACTTTGATCCGGAGCAGGACGTGCATCCCAATCTCGACGTGGGAACGGGCAAGGTGGACGAGCACCCGCCCATGAAGCTCAATCCGCGCACCGAGCAACGCGCGCGCGAACTGGTCGCCAAAGGCGGTGTGGTCGGCGTGGGGCGCTATATTTTTGACCCCAGAGCGGCCGCCTGGGGAGCCACCTTCGCCGATGTCGAAGTGGACATGGCCACCGCCCGCGTGCGGGTGCTCAGGCTGGTCATCGCCAGCGACATTGGCCGCGTGCTCTACCTCACCGGCGCCGAAGGCCAGGCCTATGGCGGCGGCATCATGAGCCTGGGCTACGGCATGACCGAGGGGCTGATCCTCGATCCGAACACCGGCATACCGGTGAACCCCGAATACCTTGGGCTGATGCCTCTGACTTCGCTCGACTACCCCGCGATCGATCCGATCTTCGTGCAATCGGCGCTGGACGAGTCGGGCGCCTACGGCGTCAAGGGTTTTGGCGAGAACACCATGTTCGGCAGCGCGCCCGCCGTCGCCAACGCCATCTACAACGCCAGCGGCGTGCGGGTGGATGAAATCCCCATCCACCGCGAACGCCTGTACGAGCTGTTCAGGAACGCGGGCCGCCTGGTTGCGGCCTGAGGAAGCGCGCCATGCCCCATATCGCAATCAACGAAGCCGCACCCTTCCAGCTGCATTCACCCGGGACGCTGGACGAAGCGCTGCAGCTGGCGCAGCAGTACCAGGGCAATTGCTCCTACCTGGCCGGAGGCTGCGACCTCATGGACATGAAAAAGCGCCAATGGAACAACACCGCGCACGTCATCGACCTCAAGCGCATCGACGCGCTCAAGGGCGTGCGCCGCAGCGGCGAGCGCCTTGTCGTGGGCGCGCTTGCCAAGCTCTCCGAGCTGCAAAACGGCGACTTCGGCCCCGAGCTGCATGCGCTCAAGCAGGCCGCGGCGCGCGTGGCCACGCCCCAGATACGCAACATGGGGACGGCCGGCGGCAATCTGCTGCAGGACAACCGCTGCCCCTACTTTCGCGGGCCCTTCTACTGTTACCGCCACGGCGGCAACGTCTGTTATGCGCACCACGGCGTCAACCGCGAGCACGCCCTCTTCGATGGCGACCGCTGCTACACCGTGAGCCCGTCCGACCTCGCGCCGGTCGTTGTGGCACTGGATGCGATCATCCACGTGCGCGACTTCAAGCGCGCCTACACCATCCCCGCAGCCCGTTTGTTTGTCGCGCCGTCGGAAGACATCACCATCATGCACCGGGTGCAAAACGGCGCCATCCTCACCGGCATAGAGATTCCGCTGCGCGGGGGCAACCGGCGTTCGGCCTTCATCAAGGACACGATTCGCAACTCCTGGGACTTCGCGCGCGGCAGCATCGCGGTATCCATGGATTGGGACGGCCGCACCATGCACCAGGTGCGCGTGGTGATTGGCGCGGTTGCGGCCGTTCCGTGGCGCAGCTACGCGGCCGAGCGGGTGCTCGAAGGCGCCGAGCCCAGCGCGCAGACGCTGCAGGCCGCAGCTGAGGCGGCGACGCGCGGCGCCGAAACCCTGCAATACAACGCGTACAAGATCGGCATGACCCAGGCACTGGTGCACGACGTGCTGAGCACCATCACCTCCAGTGAGCCGGAGCCGCCGAAGTCCGCCGCCCGCATGGGCGGCCAGCTGCCGCGCTTTCTGTTCAGCTGAGCAGGCCGCGCGCGGGCGCGCTCTTGCGGGGGGCAGCCCACCTGCAAGCGCTCATTGGGCCATCGGCATCATGCGCGCCGCAAGATTGCCCATGACCCAAATCGTGCCCGCGACCATGATGACGAGCAGCGCGACGGAGAACAAGACCAGCTGCAGGTCTTCACGCCTGGGCTTGCGCCCCAGGTGCAGAAACAGGCGAAAGTGCACCGCGGCCTGCACCAGAGCGCAGACGCCGATGAGCGCGAGCAAGGCACTTCGCCCTGCGACCTGCCAATGCACCAGTGCGAACGGCACCACGGTGAGCAGCAGCGCCAGAGCCACGGCCCGAACGCAGGACATCAGCTCGCGCCGGGCGCCTGGTTTCGGCTCGCCGCTCTGGGGCAATGGCGGCCTGTTCATGCCAGTCCTCCGAGGTAGACCACCGAATAGATGAAGATCCAGACGATGCCAAGGAAGTGCCAGAACAGCGCAAGCCGCATGAGCGCCAGCGCGCATCGTCGATCGACGCCGTACATGGAAATCTGCACCAGCATGCATGCGAGCCAGATGCAGCCGGCAAGCACATGCAGTCCATGCAATGGCACCAGGCCGAAAAAACTCGACAGGTAGCCGCTGCGCGTGGGCAGCGCGCCGGCCGCGAACATGGCGCTGAAGTCCCGCCATTCGAGCGCCAGAAAGGCCGCGCCGAGCACCAGGGTGAGCACGAGCCAGCCAACCAGGCGCCGCACGGGCTGGCAGTACTTGAGCGCGATCGACGCAAGTCCCATGGTGAAGCTGCTGGCCAGCAGCAGCAGCGTCTCGGCAAAGATGGGCCCGAGCTGAAACAGCTCGCGCGGCTGCGGCCCGCCGGCGTACCCCATGGGCACCATGGTGGCGTAGGTGGCGAAGGCCATCGCGAACAAGATGGCGTCGCTCATCATGAACACCCAGAAGCCCAGCAGGACGCTTTCATCCTGCGTGTCCGTCTCTGCCGCGTCCACACGCCACTCGATCCCGGGGTACTCGAAGAAGTCGAAGTTGCGCCGCGCAAGCAGCTTGCGCTGCAGGCAAGACCAGAACGCACGCATCACGCCGCCAAGCCTCTGGTTTCGAGCGCCGCCAGGCCCTGGTTGGCACTGCTGCATTCCGCGCTGCGTGCGACCGGCCGAGCGGCGCGCACCGCAGCCAGCCAGGCCTTGTGCGTGCGCGCAACCTCATCGGCGGCAATGACCCTGTCGGCGGGACGCTGCAGACCGCAGGCGATGAGCGCTGCCAGCGCTACCAGCAAGGCCAGCAGCGCGAGCCACCAGATGTGCCAGGTGAGCGCGAACGCGACAAGAAAGCCGCTGACACCAAAGACCGCGCCCAGGGAGCTGTTCGCGGGCATGGCGATGTCCACATAGCCGGGGGGCTCCCGATAGCCGACGCCAAACTCCTTGGCCGCAGTGAAGGCGTCGCGGCCCTTGACCACCGGAATGAGCGGGAAGTTGTATTCGGGCGGCGGCGCCGAGGTCGCCCATTCAAGGCTGCGGCCATCCCAGGGGTCGCCCACGAAGACGCGGTTGGCCTCGCGTTGGCGGACTGATACCCACAGCTGCACTGCCAGTGCAAGCAGTGCAGCGGCCACGAGCAGTGCACCCACCAGGGCGACGAGCTCCAGCGGCACATAGCGCGCATCGTGGTAAGACACGCTGCGCCGCGGCAGCCCCATCAACCCGAGGACATAGAGCGGAAAGAAGGCGCCCATCCAACCCAGGATCCAGCAGTACGCCGCAAGCCTGCCCCACCCTTCGTGCAGGCGAAAGCCAAACGCCTTGGGAAACCAGTAGGTATAGCCCGCCAGCATGCCAAAGAGCACGCCCGGCACCGCCATGTTGTGAAAATGAGCGACCAGGAACACCGTGTTGTGCACCTGGTAGTCGATGATGGGGTTGGCAAGCATCATGCCGCTGATGCCGCCGATCACGAACAGATAGATGAAGGCGATGGCGTAGATCATGGGCACCGTCAAGCGTATGCGCCCGCGAAACATGGTCGTCATCCAGTCGTAAATCTTCACCCCGGTGGGAATGCCGATCAGCATGGATGCGATGCCAAATGCGGCATTGATGTGTCCGGCCTGCCCCATCGTGAAGAAGTGGTGCACCCAGACCAGAAACGAGAGAAAGGCAATCGACATCGTGGCCCAGACCATGGACTTGTAGCCGAACAGGGTCTTGCCGGAAAAGGTCGGGAACACCTCGGAGTACACGCCAAACGCCGGCAGGATCAGGACGTAGACCTCGGGGTGGCCGAAGAGCCAGAACAGGTTGGCAAAATTCATCTGGTTGCCGCCCAGGGCATTGGTGAAGAAGTGAAAGCCCAGGTAGCGGTCCAGCGCGAGCTGCAGCGTCGCCGCAGTGAGCGGCGGCATGGCGAAGACGATGATGATGGCGGTGCATAGCGCGGTCCAGCTGAACAGCGGCATGCAATACAGCTTCATGCCCGGAGCGCGCTTCTTGTAGATCGTCACCACGATGTTGATGGCGCTGAGCGTGGAGCCGAGCGAGGCCAGCGTCAGCGACCAGATCCAGTAATCAACGCCCACGCCGGGCGTGAACAAGCCCTCGGTGTAGGGCGGGTAGCCGAACCAGCCGCCGGTGGAAAACTCCCCCACCACGAGCGAAACCATGACCAGCATGGCGCCCGAGGCCGTCAGCCACAGGCTGATCAGGTTGAGCAGGGGAAACGCGACGTCGCGCGCGCCTATCTGCAAGGGCACGACGTAATTGATGAGACCGGTGAGAAACGGCATGGCCATGAAGAAGATCATGATCGTGCCGTGCGTGCTGAACAGCTGGGCGAAGTGCTCGGGCGAGAGAAAGCCGCCGCTCAGGCCCACGGCCTGCTGGGCGCGCATGACCGCCGCCTCGAGGATGCCGCGCGTCAGCATCACCAGCGCCAGCACCACGTACATGATGCCGATCTTCTTGTGGTCCACACTCGTGAGCCAGTCGCGCCAGAGCGCCCGCCACGCGTGATGGCGCGTGAGCAGAGCGGCTACCGCAAGCGCGCCCAGAACCACCACGGCCGCAGCCGCAGCGCCGACCAGCCGGCTCGCGAGATCGGCCTGTGCACCGCCCTCGAGCATCGCCACGAAGGGCAAGGACTTGAGCGTCAGCAGCCCCAGCGGCTGGTCCCAGAGCGCCGAGATCGCCACCTCAGCGTGCCTCCGAAACCGGGGCGGTGCCCGCCAGCGCCGTCGGAGCCACGGCCTGCCCCTTCATCGTGGCCGCCACCAGGCCGGAAAAGAAGTCCGGCGGCACCTGCGTGAGGTATACGCTGCCATCGGCGGCGCTCGCCTGCGGCAGCGCGGCGCGCAGTCGCGCGGCGGTGTCGCGCGCCGACAAGGCTTGCAGCGCGGCAGCGTCCAGCGGCCGACCCTCGCTGCGCACCCGCGCCGCCCAGTCCCTGAAGTCGTCCTCGGACACCACCGCCACGGGAAAGCGCTGCTGCTGAAAGCCCTCGCCGTTGAACATGGTGTTCTCTCCGAGCAAGCGCCCAGGCCGGTCCGCTTGCAGATGCAGCCTGGTGACCATGCCGCCCATCGCGTAGATCTGGCTGCCCAGCGCGGGAATGAAGAAGGACTGCATCACGGTGGCCGAAGTCAGCTCCATGGCCACAGGCCGAGCCACGGGCAGGACCAGCGTGCCCACCGTCGCGATACCTTCGTCTGGGTAGATGAACAACCACTTCCAGTCGTAACCCACCACCTGCACCGGCACGGCGGCGGCGGTACTCGCGATGGCCCGATACGGGTCGTAGCGCTGCGCGTTGTGCCAGACCAGCACCGAAATGAACAGCACGATGACCACCGGGCCGCCCCAATTGAAAAATTCGAGCGGCTTGTAGAACTTCCAGTGCGGCGTATACATGGCGCCCTTGCTGCCCTTGGCGCCGTAGCGGTAACGCACGAGCAGCCACAGCGTGCCCACGAACACCGGCGCCGCGACGAATACGAAGAGGATGGCGAGCACCAGCCAGAAATGATCGCGCTGGGCCGCAGCGATCGGCCCTTGCGGGTCGAGAAAGCTCAGGTGCTCGAACGCCGCGGCCGGGTCTGCGAGCCCCAGCGCGCCCGCCGCGACGACCATGTGTCGAAGCCTGCTGCGGTGGAATCGCGGTATCGGTTGCACGCCTGAGGTTCTCGTGTAGCACGTCCGCAGGCTCCGCTCTTCGCGCGCGCTTGCCTCGGTCGCCGAGGTGCTCCCCCTTCTGCGCCTCTGCGCCAGATTATGCGCGCCTGGCGTTCAGGGTGCCGCTGCGCCGCGCCAGGGCGCGCAAGGAAGGGCGCGCAAAGAAAAACCCCGCTAGTGTTTACGTAGCGGGGTTTCCTTATATAACTTGGTGGCCTGGGGCGGAATCGAACCACCGACACAAGGATTTTCAGTCCTCTGCTCTACCGACTGAGCTACCGGGCCAGAGCGCGTGATTATAGGGGGAAAAAACGGCCGCCCCTTCGGCCGGAGGGCTTCAGTTGTTGCGCTTGCCGCGGCCCAGGTCCACGCCGAGCTGGCGCAGCTTGCGGTACAGGTGGGTGCGTTCCAGACCGGTCTTTTCGGCCACGCGCGTCATGGAGCCGCCTTCGCGCGCGAGGTGGAATTCGAAATAAGCCTTCTCGAAGCCATCGCGCGCTTCGCGCAGGGGGCGGTCCAGATCAAAGCCCTGGTGCGGCAGCGGACCGGGCTCGGGGGGAGCGGAGCTGGCCGGAGCGCCGCCCGCGGCCGCAGGAGCGGCGGCGCCAGCGCCGGCGTGCGCGCCGCCGCGCCCGCTGGACTTGCCCTTGGCGCCGGCGGGCGCGGCCGGGGTCAGGCCTTGCTCCACGGCCTTGAGCAGCTTTTGCAGCGTGATGGGTTTTTCCAGGAAGGAGAAGGCGCCGATGCGCGTGGCCTCCACCGCAGTCTCTATGGTCGCGTGGCCGCTCATCATGATGACCGGCATGGTCAACTGCCCGCTGGTGGCCCATTCCTTGAGCAGCGTGACGCCGTCGGTGTCGGGCATCCAGATGTCGAGCAGGATCAGGTCGTAATTTGCCGACTCGCGGGCGCTGCGCGCCTGGCCGGCGTTTTCGGCCAGGTCCACGCTATGGCCTTCGTCGTTGAGGATTTCGGACAGCAGGTCGCGTATCCCCAGTTCGTCGTCGACCACCAGAATATTTGCCATGTCTTTGTTTGCACCCTCTCGATTCGCCTTGGCGGTCTTGTCAGGTGGCCGCCTGTGGCCTCGCCTCGAATGATAACGAGACTTGCGCGCCCTCTATCACGCCTTCATGGATGCGGTTGGCAATGTCCACGCGCGCGCCGTGTTCCTGGGCGATTTTCTTGACCACCGCCAGGCCCAGGCCGGTGCCGTGCGGCTTGGTGGTGACATAGGGTTCGAAGGCGCGGCGCAGGATGTGCTCGGGAAAGCCCGCGCCGCCATCGCTCACCGTCAGGCGCACGCGCTGGCCGGCCTCGTTCCAGACGGTCTGCAGGCGCACCGGCGGGCGCTGTGCGGCGTCTGCGCCGCGCGCCTGCAAGGTGGCGTCCTGGGCGTTTTGCAGCAGGTTGTGCACCACCTGGCGCAGCTGCTGGGCGTCGCCGGCGATCGGCGGGCAGCGCGGATCCAGCTCGGCGACCACGGGCACGGCGGCCGTCTCTTCGCCGTACAGATGCAAGACGTCGCTCACCAGCGCGTTCAGGTCCAGCAGATGCAGATTGGCCGCAGGCAGGCGCGCGTAGTCGCGGAATTCATTGACCAGGCGCTTCATGGCATCGACCTGCTCGACGATGGTCTTGACCGATTTGTTCAGGATGGCCTGCTCGGGCTGCGCGAGCTTGCCGTCGAGCTTGAGCGCCAGGCGCTCGGCCGAGAGCTGGATGGGCGTGAGCGGGTTCTTGATCTCGTGCGCCAGGCGCCGCGCGACCTCGCCCCAAGCCTGGGTGCGCTGGGCAGAGACGATCTCCGAGATGTCGTCAAACACCAGCAGCCGGCCGTTGTCGGGCAGCACCGCGCCGCGCGCCACCAGGCTCAGGCCCTGACCCGGCATGCCGGCGGGCGCGTTGGCGCTGCCGTGCAGCTCGAAGGCGTGCTGCCAGTGGTCCAGGCCGTGGCGCTCGGTGTTGCCCAGAAAGATGTCGAACTGCTGGCGCACCGCCAAGGCAAAGTCGGCAAGCTCGGGCACCTCCGACAGCGGCTCGCCCTGCCAGGCCGCGAGCGGCACGCGCAGGATGCGCGTGGCGCCGGGGTTGCTGGTGCGCATGCGCCCCTCGGGGTCGAGCACGATGACGCCCGCGGTCAGGTTGTCCAGAATCGTCTGCAGGTAGGCGCGCGCGCTGTCCAGCGCCTGCATGCTGTGCGTGGCCTGCTGGCGCGCTTCCGCGAGCTGCTGGGTCATCAGCGCAAAGGCGCGCGTGAGCTGGCTGAGCTCGTCGTGGCTTTCCAGCGCGGCCTTGGGCGCGAGGTTGCCCGCGGCCACCTCGCGCACGCCGTCGGCCAGCACCAGCAGCGGGCGTGCCAGTTGATTGCCCAGGATCACCGCGAGCAGTACCGCGCCGAACACCGCCATGAACAGGCTCAGGGTCAGCGTGCCGATGTACATGCGCCGCAGGCCGACGCGCGCCAGCGCCCGTTCCTGGTATTCGCGGTTGGCCTGTTGCACCGCCAGCGCGTTGGTGACCAGCGCGCTCGGCAGCTCCATCACCGCTTCCAGGTAGCGCGGCTCTTCCAGCAAGCCCACGCGCGGGTTGACCACCGGCACCAGCACACGCACGCGCGCATGCACCGCGGGGTCGGCGCGGGTGACGTCTTCCAGGCCCTCGATCTGCCAGCTTGCCCGCTGCTGGCGCGCCTGCTGCTGCATCTGCGCGCTGGGGCGCACCGGGCTGAGCGTGAGCAGCGACTGCCCGGCGCTGGCCAGCGGCTGCCCGCCGGCGCTCCAGAGCACCAGGTCGGAGGCGCCCAGCTGGTCGAGCATGCGCTCGAGCACCAGGCCGGCGCCGGCGTCGGGCACCTTGGCCAGTTGGCTGCTGGCGCTGCGGGTGTTGGCGGCCATGTCGCCAGCGATCGTCTCCAGCGTCACGCGCGCCAGGTTCACACCCGAATTGAGCGCCCCTTCGACCTCGACGTCAAACCAGGTCTCGATCGAGCGCGAGACGAACTGGTAGGACACCACGTAGATCAGCAGGCCCGGCGCCACGCCCACCAGCGCGAAAATGGCGGCCAGCTTGAGCAGCAGCCGGCTGCCAAAGCGCCCCTTGCGCAGGCGCGCCAGCAGCCGTGCGCCGCCCCAAAGCAGCACCACCAACAGCACCAGCGCGACCAGCACGTTGACCGCCACCAGCCAGTTGAAGTTGCGTTCGTAGAGCGCGCGGTTGTTGGTTGCCAGCGTCAGCAGGAAGAGCAGCACGATGGCGATGGCCGACATGAAGCCCGCGCCCAGGCCCAGCGCCCAGCGCACGCCGCGCGCCCGGGTTGCGGCGCGCCGCGCCGAGCCGGCCGGGCGCGGTTCCAGCGCGCTCATGAGCCCGCCGCCGGCACGAGCGGCGCCTCCGGTGCGGGTGCGGCACCCAGCGCCGGCACCACCGCGCTGCTCTGCAGATGCAGGCTCCAGTTGGCGCCGCCCACCGTGCCCCATTGCAGCGGCCGCGGCAGCTGCGAGGTGTCCAGCCGGTAGTGAAAGCGCAGCGTATAGGCCTCGTCGTCCTGCAGCGCGCCGGCCTCGGCCACCTGCCAGCGCGAGATGCGCTGCATGCTGGCCAGCGCCTCGGTCAGGCTGTCGTAGTTCTGGCCCAGCACGATGCCCAGGCCGCTCGGCGAGATCGGCTCGGGCGACTGCACCAGGCGCCAGCGGCGCGTGAGCGGCTGATAGCTCAGGCGCAGATAGCGCTGCGTCTGGACCAGCAGCTTGTCGCTCCAGTACCAGCGCGGGCTGAGGATGCGCGCCTCGGCGACGAAGTGCATGGCAATGCCCTTGAGCAGGGCGTCTTCCACCGCCGGCTGCAACTGCAGCGGCAGCAGGGCCGACAGATACACCCCCTGCGCGTCGCGCTGCACCTGCAGCTGCAGCGCGCCGGGCGCGGCGGCGGTCTGCGCGGCGGCAAAGCTGCCCAGGCACAGCAGCAGCGCCGCCAGCACTGCGCGCGCACGCAGCCATGGGCGGGGCGCTTCAGAGCGCCGTCTTGTGCAGCAGGGCATAGAAAAAACCATCGTGCTCACTCTCGGCATTGTCCCCGAGCGTGCCACCGGCGTGCGCCGGCGTGGGCAGCAAATGCCCGGGCGAGGGCAGCAGACGCGCATCGCCGTGGCGCGCAAGAAACGCCGCCACCTGCGCGTCGCCTTCGGCGCGAAACACCGAGCAGGTGCAATACAGCAGCCGCCCGCCGGCGCGCAGGCAGGGCCAGAGCGCATCGAGCAGGCGCGTCTGCTGCGCCGCCAGTTGCGCGATGTCGCTCTCGCGGCGCAGCCAGCGCACGTCGGGATGGCGGCGCACGATGCCCGAAGCGGTGCAGGGCGCATCGAGCAAGATGGCGTCAAACGGCTCGCCGCCCGCGGCCTGCCACCACTGCGCAGGCTGGGCGGCGTCGGCCACCAGCACCTGCGCCTGCAGGCCCAGGCGCTGCAGGTTGTCGTGGATGCGCGCGGCGCGCCGTGCGTCCACTTCCAGCGCGGTTACGCTCCATGGGGCGCGCCGCGCCAGTGCCCAGTCCGCGATATGGGCGGTCTTGCCACCGGGCGCGGCGCAGGCGTCGAGCAGGCGCAGCGGCGCCGCTTGATCGAGGCCTTGCAGCAGCAGCGGCGCGGCGCGCTGCGCGGCCGCATCCTGCACCGCGAACCAGCCGGCGGCAAAGCCCGGCAGCTCCTGCACCGGCGCGGCCTGCTGCAGCGCAAGCGCCATCCCGCCCAGCTCGTATGCACCTATTTCAATAGCTGTCAGCGCTTGCTGGTATTGGGTGAGAGTGGTTTTTGACTCTGAAATGCGCAGAACCATGGAGGCCTGCGTGTTGTTTGCCTGCACGATGCGCTGCCAGTGCGCGGGATGGTCGGCGCGCAGCCGCCGCAGCCACCAGGCGGGGTGGTTGCTGCGCGCGACCTCGTCGCGCTCGCTCGCGGCAACAAGGGCGCCGCGCTCGCGCAGGAAGCGGCGCAGGCAGGCGTTGATGAAGCCGGCCTGGGCGCGCGTGGCCTGCTGGCGCTTGGCCGCTTCCACCGCCTGGCTGACCAGGGTGAAAGAGGTGTAGGGCGCGGCCTCTTCATCCCAGGCCAGGGCGAGCGCGGTGAGCAGCAGCGCCTGCGCGTCGGCCGCCGGCGGGCGCGCCGCCAGCAGGCGCGCCAGCGCCCGCGCGCGCCCGAGCTGGCGCAGCGCATAAAAGAGCAGCGCCTGCACCGCAGGGCGCAGCGCGGCCGGCGTGGCCGCCAGGGCGCTGGTGGCCGAAGCGCCCGCGATCACCGCACGCAGCGCGGCAGCGGTGGCGGTCAAGAGCTGCCACAGCGGCGGCGCGCGGCGCTCGGGCATCACAGGCCCTGGCTGCGGCGAAAGCCGAACAGCCAGGCCAGCAGATTGGCCGGGAACTGGCCGATGGCGCCGTTGTAGGCCTGCACCGCAGCGTTGAAGGCTTCGCGCGTGGGCAGGCTTTGCTGGCGCAGCGCCTCGTACTGGCGGCCCCACAAGGCCAGGGCGGTGCGTTCGGGCTGCGGCGCGCCCTCGGCGTGCTGGTGCAGGCCTTGCCAGGCAGCGGCCAGCGCCTGGGTGCCCGCGCTCAGCGCGGCAATGGCCGCGCCGTCGAGCGGGCGCGCGCGCGCCACCGCAAGCGAGGCCCCGAGCTGGCCAGTGGCCGCGTCCACCGCAGCGCAGGCGTTGGCCAGCGCGCCGTCTTCCTGCGGGCCGCGCAGCGCCGCCAGGCATTCGCCAATCAGCGTGATCCAGCGCAGGTAGTAGGCATCGAGCGCGCCGAAGGCCTGCAGCACCGCCGCGCGCTGGCGTACCAGGCGGTTGTAGGCGCCCACCATCCAGAACAGCGCGATGGCCAGCGCAAGAAGGAAGGCGTGCATCCAGCTCATGGCTTGAAGCGATGCGGCGCAAAAAAAGGCCCGCCGAGCATGCGCTGCAGCGGGCCTGTCTTCACGGCCGTGGCCCGCGTTTACCGGGCAGCGTCGCCGCCCTCGTCATGGGCGGTGGCGGCTTCGTCCTCGCCGGCAGCGGCCAGCTCGGCCGCCTCGGCCTCTTCGATGGCGCGGCGCTCGGCTTCGTCCATCTGTTCCTTGGCCTTGCGTGCCTTGTGGTAGGCCAGGCCGGTGCCGGCGGGAATCAGGCGGCCGACGATGACGTTTTCCTTCAGGCCGCGCAGCTCGTCGCGCTTGCCCATGATGGCCGCTTCGGTGAGCACGCGGGTCGTCTCCTGGAAGGACGCGGCGGAGATGAAGGAGTCCGTGGACAGCGAGGCCTTGGTAATGCCCAGCAGCAGGTTGGTGTATGTCGCGGGGATCTTGCCGTCCTTTTGCAGCGCCTCGTTGGTGTTGAGCACCTCGGAGCGCTCGACCTGCTCGCCCTGGATGTAGCCGGACTCGCCGGGGTTGTCGATCACGACGCGGCGCAGCATCTGGCGCACGATCACCTCGATGTGCTTGTCGTTGATCTTCACGCCCTGCAGGCGGTAGACGTCTTGCACCTCATCGACGATGTAGCGCGCGAGCTCCTCGATGCCCAGCAGGCGCAGGATGTCCTGCGGGTCGGCCGGGCCGTCGACGATGTGCTCGCCCTTGTTCACCACCTGGCCTTCGTGCACCAGGATGTTCTTCTCCTTGGGCACGAGTTCGTCCCAGACGTGGCCGTCCGGGTCGGTGATCTGCAGGCGCACCTTGCCCTTGGTTTCCTTGCCGAAGGAGATGGTGCCGGTCATCTCGGCGAGCATGCCCTTGTCCTTGGGGCTGCGCGCTTCGAACAGCTCGGCCACGCGCGGCAGACCACCGGTGATGTCGCGCGTCTTCTGGCCTTCGACCGGGATGCGCGCCAGCACCTCGCCGGGGCCGACGTCCTGGCCGTCACGCACCTGGATCAGCGCGCCGACCTGAAAGCCGATGGCCACCGCGTGGTCGGTGCCGGGGATCTTCACCTCGTTGCCGCTGGCATCGATCAGCTTGACCAGCGGGCGCACCACCTTGGCCGAGCCGCGGCGCTTGGGGTCGATCACGACCAGCGTCGAGAGGCCCGTCACGTCGTCCACCTGCTTGGCCACCGTCAGGCCTTCTTCGATGTTCTCGAATTTCACGCGCCCGGCGTACTCGGTGATGATGGGGCGGGTGAGCGGATCCCAGTGCGCCAGGTGCGTGCCGGCCTTGATTTGCTGGTCGGCCTGCACGTGCAGCGTTGCGCCGTAGGGCACGCGATGGCGTTCACGCTCGCGGCCGTGCTCGTCGTGGATGACGATTTCGCCCGAGCGCGAGATCACCACCAGCTCGCCCTTGGAGTTGGTGACGTAGCGCATCGTGGTGTTGAAGCCCACGTTGCCGTTGCTCTTGGCTTCCACGCCCGAGGCCACGGCCGCGCGCGATGCCGCGCCGCCGATGTGGAAGGTGCGCATGGTCAGCTGCGTGCCAGGCTCGCCGATGGACTGCGCGGCGATCACGCCCACGGCCTCGCCCAGGTTGATCAGTCCGCCGCGGCCCAGATCGCGCCCGTAGCACTTGGCGCACAGGCCGTAGCGGGTGTCGCAGGTCAGCGGCGTGCGCACTTTGACCTCGTCCACGCCGGCGTGCTCGAGCTCGTCGATCACGTCTTCCGACAGCAGCGTGCCGGCCGTGGCCAGCACCGCACGGGTTTCGGGGTGCAGCACGTCGTCGGCCGCCACGCGACCGAGGATGCGCTCGCGCAGGGATTCGATGACCTCGCCGCCGTCGACCACCGCGCGCATCAGCGCGCCGTTGTGCGTTTCGCAGTCGTCCTCGGTGACCACCAGGTCTTGCGTCACGTCCACCAGGCGGCGCGTGAGGTAGCCGGAGTTGGCGGTCTTGAGCGCCGTGTCCGCCAGGCCCTTGCGCGCGCCGTGCGTGGAGATGAAGTACTGCAGCACGTTCAGGCCTTCACGGAAGTTGGCCGTGATCGGCGTCTCGATGATCGAGCCGTCGGGCTTGGCCATCAGGCCGCGCATGCCCGCGAGCTGGCGGATCTGCGCCGCCGAACCACGCGCGCCCGAGTCGGCCATCATGTAGATGGAGTTGAAGGACTCCTGCTCGACCTCCTTGCCGTGGCGGTCCACGGTCTTCTCGACCTTGAGCTGGTCCATCATGACCTTGGAGACGTCGTCACCGGCCTTGCCCCAGATATCGACCACCTTGTTGTAGCGCTCGCCCGCCGTGACCAGGCCGGAGACGTACTGCTGCTCGATCTCTTTCACCTCGGCCTCGGCGCGCGCCAGGATGTCGGCCTTTTGCGGCGGCACCAGCATGTCGTCGACCGAGATGGAGATGCCCGCGTGCGTGGCCAGGCGGAAGCCGTTTTGCAGCAGCTTGTCGGCAAACACCACGGTTTCCTTCAGGCCGCACTTGCGAAACGACGCATTGATGAGCTTGGAGATTTCCTTTTTCTTCAGCGCCTTGTTCAGGTTGGAAAACGCCAGGCCGCGAGGCAGGATCTCGGACAGCAACGCGCGGCCCACCGTGGTTTCCACCACCGAGGTCGAAGCCTCGAACTCGCCGCTGTCCTTGTTCTTGTTCCATTCGGTCAGGCGCACGCGGATCTTGCTGGTGAGCTCGACCACGCCGGCGTCCAGCGCGCGCTGCACCTCGGCCACGTCCATGAAACCCATGCCTTCGCCCTTGCCGTTGATGCGCTCGCGCGTGGCGTGGTACAGACCCAGCACCACGTCCTGCGAGGGCACGATGGAGGGTTCGCCCGAGGCGGGGAAGAGCACGTTGTTGGACGCCAGCATCAGCGTGCGCGCTTCGAGCTGCGCTTCCACCGACAGCGGCACGTGCACGGCCATCTGGTCGCCGTCGAAGTCGGCGTTGAAGGCGGCGCAGACCAGCGGGTGAAGCTGGATGGCCTTGCCTTCGATCAGGATGGGCTCGAAGGCCTGGATCCCTAAGCGGTGCAGCGTGGGCGCGCGGTTGAGCATCACCGGGTGCTCGCGGATGACTTCCTCCAGGATGTCCCACACCACGGGCGTGCCGGCTTCCACTTCCTTCTTGGCGGCCTTGATGGTCGTGGCGATGCCCATGGCCTCCAGGCGCGAGAAGATGAAGGGCTTGAACAGTTCCAGCGCCATCAGCTTGGGCAAGCCGCACTGATGGAGCTTGAGCTGCGGGCCCACGGTGATCACCGAGCGGCCGGAGTAGTCCACGCGCTTGCCCAGCAGGTTCTGGCGGAAGCGCCCGCCCTTG
Source organism: Comamonas sp. NLF-1-9 (assembly GCF_019195435.1). Lineage (NCBI taxonomy): Bacteria > Pseudomonadati > Pseudomonadota > Betaproteobacteria > Burkholderiales > Comamonadaceae > Comamonas > Comamonas sp. NLF-1-9. Next base: position 2,721,654 of record NZ_CP078069.1, on the reverse strand, counting down.
CCCTTGATCATGTCCGCCAGCGACTTGAGCGCGCGCTTGTTCGCGCCCGTCATCGCCTTGCCGCGGCGGCCGTTGTCCAGCAGGCTGTCCACGGCCTCTTGCAGCATGCGCTTTTCGTTGCGCGCGATGATTTCCGGCGCCTTCAATTCGAGCAGGCGGCGCAGACGGCTGTTGCGGTTGATGACGCGGCGGTACAAGTCGTTCAGGTCGGACGTGGCAAAGCGCCCGCCATCGAGCGGCACCAGCGGACGCAGGTCCGGGGGCAGCACCGGCAGCACTTCCAGAATCATCCACTCGGGCTTGATGCCGGACTTCTTGAAGGCTTCGAGCACCTTCAGGCGCTTGGTGTTCTTCTTGACCTTGGCTTCCGAGCCGGTGAGGTCGCCGCGCAGGCGCTCGATCTCGGGCTCCAGCTCTATGCCTTGCAGCAAGTCCTTGATGCCTTCGGCACCCATCTTGGCGACGAACTCGTCGCCGTATTCCTGCACCTTGGCGTCGTAGTCGTCCTCGCTCATGATGCTGCCCTTCTTGAGCGGCGTCATGCCCGGGTCGGTGACTACGTAGGCTTCAAAGTAGAGCACGCGCTCGATGTCGCGCAGCGTCATGTCCAGCACCAGGCCCAGACGCGAGGGCAACGATTTCAGGAACCAGATGTGCGCGCAGGGCGCGGCCAGGTCGATGTGGCCCATGCGCTCGCGGCGCACCTTGGCCTGGGTGACTTCCACGCCGCACTTTTCGCAGATCACGCCGCGGTGCTTCAGGCGCTTGTACTTGCCGCACAGGCACTCGTAGTCCTTGATCGGGCCGAAGATCTTGGCGCAGAACAGGCCGTCGCGCTCGGGCTTGAAGGTGCGGTAGTTGATGGTCTCGGGCTTCTTGACTTCACCGAAGGACCAGGAGTGAATCTTCTCGGGCGACGCCAGGCCGATCTTGATGGCATCAAAGTGCTCATCGGGCGTGAATTGCTTGAACAGGTCGAGTAGCGATTTCATGTGACTCTTTCCCTTGCATCCAAAATACTAGCTGTCTGCGCGCGCCGGGCAATGATTTGAGAGATAAAACACTCTCAAACCCTTGTTGCACCATCGCGAGCAGCTCACTTTTTACCTAAATCCACTCGGTCTCAGGAGCGGTCCAACTCGATATCCAGACCCAGCGAGCGGATCTCCTTGATCAGCACGTTGAAGGATTCGGGCATGCCTGCCTCGATCGAGTGCTCGCCCTTGACGATGTTCTCGTAGACCTTGGTGCGGCCCTGCACGTCGTCGGACTTCACCGTGAGCATCTCCTGCAGCACATAGGCCGCGCCGTAGGCTTCCAGCGCCCAGACTTCCATCTCGCCGAAGCGCTGGCCGCCAAACTGCGCCTTGCCGCCCAGAGGCTGCTGCGTGACCAGCGAGTACGGGCCGGTAGAGCGCGCGTGCATCTTGTCGTCGACCAGATGGTGCAGCTTCAGGTAGTGCATGTAGCCCACGGTGGTCGGGCGCTCGAAACGCTCGCCGGTGCGCCCGTCGTAGAGCCAGGCCTGGGTGCGCGGCGCGGTCAGGCCCTTGGCCTTGGCGATCTCGTCCGGGTAGGCCAGTTGCAGCATCTCCTTGATCTCTTCTTCGGTCGCGCCGTCGAAGACCGGAGAGGCAAACGGCACGCCCGAGCGCAGCTCCTGCGCCATGGCCAGCAGATCCTCGTCGCCCAGCAGCGCCAGGCCGTCCTTGCGCCCGCGGGTGGTGTAGATCTTCTCCATGAACTTGCGCAGCTCGGCCACCTTGGCCTGCTGGTCGAGCATGTCGGCAATGCGCTGGCCCAGCCCCTTGGCGGCCCAGCCCAGGTGCACTTCCAGCACCTGGCCGATGTTCATGCGCGAGGGCACGCCCAGCGGGTTCAGGACGATGTCGGCCGGCGTGCCGTCTTCCATGTAGGGCATGTCTTCGACGGGGACGATCTTGGACACCACACCCTTGTTGCCATGGCGCCCGGCCATCTTGTCGCCGGGTTGCAGGCGGCGCTTGACGGCCAGGTAGACCTTGACCATCTTGAGCACGCCCGCAGGCAGCTCGTCGCCCTGGGTGAGCTTCTTGCGCTTTTCTTCAAACGCCAGGTCGAACTCGTGGCGCGTGTGCTCCATCGCGTTCTTCATGGATTCGAGCTGCGCAGCCACGGTGTCGTCCGCCAGGCGGATGTCGAACCAGTGGTGGCGATCGACGCTCGCAAGGTAAGCCTTGTCCAGCTTGCTGCCCTTGGGCAGCTTGTTCGGTCCGCCGTTGGCGACCTTGCCGGTAAGCAGCTTCTCGATGCGGTCGAACGCGTCGGCCTCGACGATGCGCAGGCGGTCGTTCAGGTCCAGGCGATAGCGCTTGAGCTCGTCGTCGATGATCTGCTGCGCACGCTTGTCGCGCTGTATGCCTTCGCGGGTGAACACCTGCACGTCGATCACCGTGCCCTGGCTGCCCTGCTCCACGCGCAGCGAGGTGTCCTTCACGTCGGAGGCCTTCTCGCCAAAGATTGCGCGCAGCAGCTTTTCTTCCGGCGTCAGCGTGGTCTCGCCCTTGGGCGTGACCTTGCCGACCAGCGTGTCGCCCGGCTGCACCTCGGCGCCCACGTAGATGATGCCCGAGTCGTCCAGACGATTGAGCTGCTGCTCCGAGAGGTTGGGAATGTCGCGCGTGATTTCCTCGGCACCGAGCTTGGTGTCGCGCGCCATCACCACGAGCTCTTCGATGTGCACGCTGGTATAGCGGTCGTCGGCCACCACGCGCTCGCTGATCAGGATGGAATCCTCGAAGTTGTAGCCGTTCCAGGGCATGAAGGCGATCAGCATGTTCTGCCCGATCGCGATCTCGCCCAGGTCGGTCGAAGCACCGTCGGCAATCACGTCGCCCTTGGCCAGTACGTCGCCCTTCTTGACGATGGGGCGCTGGTGGATGTTGGTGTTCTGGTTGGAGCGCTGGTACTTGATCAGGTTGTAGATGTCCACACCCACTTCGCCGGCCACGGCCTCGTCGTCGTGCACGCGGATCACGATGCGGGTTGCATCCACGTAATCGACCACGCCGCCGCGCTCGGCCGTCACCACGGTACCCGAGTCGATCGCGGCCACGCGCTCTATGCCCGTGCCCACCAGGGGCTTTTCGGGGCGCAGTACCGGCACCGCCTGGCGCGACATGTTGGCGCCCATCAGCGCGCGGTTGGCGTCGTTGTGCTCCAGGAAGGGCACGAGAGAGGCCGCCACCGAGACGATCTGCGCGGGCGAGACGTCCATGTACTGCACGCGGTCGGCCGAGACCAGCGTGGATTCGCCCTGCTCGCGCGCGCTCACCAGTTCGCCGGTGAGGCGCCCCTTGTCGTCCAGCGCCGCATTGGCCTGGGCAATGATGTACTTGCCCTCTTCAATGGCCGAGAGGTAGTCGATCTCGTCGGTCACCTTGCCATCGACCACGCGGCGGTAGGGCGTCTCGATGAAGCCGTACTCGTTCAGGCGCGCGTACAAGGCGAGCGAATTGATCAGGCCGATGTTCGGGCCTTCAGGCGTTTCGATCGGGCACACGCGGCCGTAGTGCGTGACGTGCACGTCGCGCACTTCAAAACCGGCGCGCTCGCGCGTCAGGCCCCCCGGGCCGAGGGCCGAAACGCGGCGCTTGTGCGTGATCTCGGCCAGCGGGTTGGTCTGGTCCATGAACTGGCTGAGCTGCGAGGCACCGAAGAACTCCTTGAGCGCGGCGGAAATCGGCTTGGAGTTGATCAGGTCGTGCGGCATCAAGGGGTCTTGCTCGGCCTGACCCAGGCGCTCCTTCACGGCCTTCTCGATGCGCGCCAAGCCCGTGCGGTACTGGTTCTCGGCGAGCTCGCCCACGCAGCGCACGCGGCGATTGCCCAGATGGTCGATGTCGTCGACCTCGCCCTTGCCGTTGCGCAGATCGACCAGGATCTTGACCACGGCCAGGATGTCCTCGTTGGACAGCACCATGGGGCCGGTCGATTCCTCGCGGCCTACCTTGGCGTTGAACTTCATGCGCCCCACGCGCGACAAGTCGTAGGTGTCGTGGTTGTAGAACAGGCGCTGGAACAAGGCCTGCACCGCGTCCTCGGTCGGCGGCTCGCCGGGGCGCATCATGCGGTAGATGGCCACGCGCGCGGCGAACTCGTCGCTGGTCTCGTCCATGCGCAGGGTCTGCGAGATGTAAGGCCCCTGATCGAGCTCATTGGTGTGGATGCAGGGCAGCTCCTTCACGCCCGCCGTGCGCAGCGTCTTGAGCAGCGCCTCGGTCAGCTCGTCGTTGGCCTTGGCGATGATCTCGCCGGTGTCGCCGTCGACAATGTTGTGCGCGAGCACGCGGCCGATGAGAAAGTCCTCGGGCACGCTGATCCAGCTCGTCTTGGACTGCTCGAGCTCGCGCGTATGGCGCGCGGTGATGCGCTTGTCCTTGGCAACGACCACCTTGCCCGACTTGTCGGTGATGTCAAAGCGCGCCACCTCGCCCTTGAGGCGATCGGCGACGAATTCCATCTGCGCGCCCGAATCCATCAGGCGGAAGTTGTCGTTGACGAAGAAGTGCGCCAGGATCTGCTCGTTGTTCAGGCCGATCGCCTTGAGCAAGATGGTCACCGGCATCTTGCGCCGACGGTCCACGCGGAAGTACAGGATGTCCTTGGGGTCGAACTCGAAGTCCAGCCAGGAGCCGCGATAGGGAATGATGCGCGCCGAGAACAGCAGCTTGCCAGAGCTGTGCGTCTTGCCCTTGTCGTGCTCGAAGAACACGCCGGGCGAGCGGTGCAGCTGGCTGACGATCACGCGCTCGGTGCCGTTGATCACGAAGGAGCCCTTGTCCGTCATGCGCGGCACTTCGCCCATGTAGACCTCTTGCTCCTTGACCTCCTTGACCACCTTGGAGTCCTTGGTCGAGGCGTCGCGGTCGTAGATGATGAGCTGCACGCGCGCGCGCACGGCCGAGGCGAACGTGAGGCCGCGCGTCTGGCATTCGCGCACGTCGAACGTGGGCTTGGCCAGGTTGTACTCGACGAACTTCATCTCCACGAAGCCGTTGTGCGAGACGATGGGGAAAGCCGACAGGAAAGCGGCCTGCAGACCTTCGGCAGTGCGTTTCTTCGGAGGGACTTCGGCCTGCAGGAACGCGGTGTAAGCGTCCTTTTGCATCTGCAGCAGGTAGGGCACTTCGAGCACGCTGTCGCGCGTGCCGAAATTCTTGCGGATGCGTTTGCGTTCGGTATAGCTGTACGTGGATGTTGGGGCCATGAATACTCCGGGCAAAGACATGAAAAGTGGTCTTCGACGACTGCTCCCGCGGACGTGCAGGCTCCGCGGGCTTGGCGGTTGGCCACTACCAACCATGGCGGACGGCGATGCATTGCACATCGCCCGAACCAAGGCGTCTTTCGTTGTCGGACAAGAGCGAAAGACACTAGAAAA